>NZ_DASPHO010000133.1:0-21479 GCF_035629615.1 Hyalangium sp.
CGGACAATGGGGGCGGCGCTCCCGAGAAGACAAGCTCGGCGCGCCGTTGGAGTGCTCCGGCAATGCCTCCACCGAGCCGATCATAGTCAGCGAAGCTCAGGGTCCTATCCTCGCGGCCGCTGTCGAGGTGAGCGTCGAACAGCTCGCTGAGTGCCACAGACAGCAGCGGCAGCGCTCCGGGCATTTGCTCCACGTCGTCCAGCAGGCGCTCCACCAATCCCGGGGTGAAGAAGAGGGTACGCGCCTCCGCAGGCTTCTCGATGCAGCGGCGCAGCTCGTCCCGGTTCATGGGAGGCACGGTGACACGGCTGGAGTGCCAGAGCTGGAGGAGAAAGGAAGCGGCTGGCAGGAGAGAGAGAAAGTGGGGCTCAAAGTCGGAGCGCAGCAAGAGCACGGCGCGCAAGCGTGGGTGCGCGAGTTGGAGGATGCTGGAGAGCGCGCGGAGGAAGGCCTCTCGCCTGTGGTTCTCCAGGCATGCGGTGATGAGCTCCTCGAGCGGGTCGATGACGAGCAGGAGTGAGAGTCCCGGTCGGCGGGAGAGGACGGTGCACAAGAAGTCCCTGGCGGTTTCAGGCCGAGACGCAAGGGTCGCGGCGGAGGGGGAGGACTCTGCCGGAGCCAGCGAGGAGAGCCAGGCGGCCAGGGCGTGCAGGGGCCGGGCCGAAGGCCGGAGCGAGGGGGGGGCCTGCCACGAGGAGGTCTCCGAGAGGCGAGGGAGGAGGCCCGCGTGAACGAGGCTGGACTTGCCTGCGCCCGACGGGCCGCACAGCAGCAGGAGAGGGTGGAGCCGGAGGTGCTCGCACAGCGCGCCGATGCCACGCTCGCGGCCGAAGAAGAGGTGCCGGTGAGCCTCGGAGAAGGGGCGCAGGCCAAGGTAGGGGTTGAAGTTCTTGGACAGGGGAGCGGCGGGGGGCAAATCGGGCAAGGCGCCGGTGAGGCAGAAGAGGAACTCGCCTCCGTCATGCCAGTCCAGGTTCCACAGGGAGGGGGTTTGCTGGTGGTGAGAGGGCAACAGGCTAACGAGCCGGTCACGCAGGAAGGTGTAGAGCTCGGAGGCGGTGAGCAGTCCGTCCTCGTTGAAGTCCGCGGGGGAACGGGTCTGAAGCGCCTGGAGCAGCGCGAGTGCGAAGGGGGAATGCTGGCCATCTCCAAGGGTCTCCTGGGACGGCTTGGCCAGGAGCCTGTCGGACGCCAACTCGTCGTGCGCCGTGGACAGCAGGAGTTGGAAAGAGCGGTGAGAGGTGAAGTGACGGAAACGCTCGAGATAGAGGGGTGCGCAGGAGGCGGCGGGCCGGAGATCGCGGACGGCGGTGTGCGGGAAGGCGCCGGCGAAGCAGCAGTCGAGGATGAGGAGCAGGTGGCGGCAGGGCAGCCGGCGAAGTGCCTCGCGCAGGGAGGCCATGGGCCAGTAGGAGGAGGGTACGTCCCGACGTGCATCCGCGGGGAGCAGGAAACCGCTCAGCTGGTGCTGATCATTGGTGTGCGCCAGACCGTGGCCAGCGAAGTAGATGAGGAGCCTGTCCAGGGGAGGCTGGAGGGAGGGAAGGTGGTTCGAGAGCAGATCGGACAGGGCCTCGAGAGAGGCCTGGGAATCGAGGAGGCGGATCACCTCGAAGTCCTGCTGCTCCAAGGTGTCGGCCACGGCCGTGGCATCGCGCACGGCATTGTGAAGAGGCGGCACGCCGTGGGAGTAGGTGTTGACACCGACGACGACAGCGAGGCTGCGCTCGAAGCCAGCCCTGTGAAGAGGCGAGTGAGTAGGGCTCATGGCGGGGGCGGGCCAGATCCCCATGAAACGAAAAATTCATTCGTTGTCATGGGAGGGCAGGTTACGAGAGGGCAGCAGCAACAGACATACTACTTTGGGAGGCATGCAAGTCCGGCGATCCGGATGCGGTAGCAATCTGCATGCCTCCTGCTCCGTACTGCTTGGCGGACGGACGTAGATGGCCAGATCTCCATCAGAGACATTCATGTAGGGCCCAGAGCCGGTTGCTTGCGTCCACTCCATGGACGGAAGTGACCACGAAGGACGGTACCCGCACAGGGCTCTCCGTGCGGCCCTCCCCCACGGCCGGAATGTCTGTTGCAGAGGCGTGGCCCGATGAGCGTGAACACGGACGACATGATGTGTCTCCAGGGACGGCTGGAACGGGCCTTGGGTGGCAGGTCCTTGGAAGAAGTCCTTCCGCTTCCAAGAGCGCTGGCTGGGATCGGCGCCGCAGCCGAGGCGAGCAGGGACGTGAGACTCGCCCGGAGCGCGGCCGAGAAACTCCGGGCGGGAGGCAGGCTCCTTCCTACCGAAGTGGATGCACTGGAGATGGGACTCCGGCTAGTGCGTCCGGCGCTGCGCATCGAAAACAGTCGGCTCCCTTCGGCTCTCATGCTGGGATTGCAGGGCGCGGCACGAGCCCGCATCGAGGCCCTCTTGCCTGGGATTGCGTCGGTGGGCTTGAGCCGGGACCTGCCCTTCGCGACCGCCTTCCAGGTGTCGTCACGCGTGGTGGTGACCAGCGCCCATGTGGCGGAGAGGTTGCTGCACGACGACGATCTGGCCCGTGGACACTTCGTCGCCCGGTTCAACGCGGATGAACGCCGGCCGGAGAAGGCCGTTCACATCGTGCGCGTCCTCGCTCTTCATCCAACGGAGGACGTGGCTTTCCTCCAACTGGCCGACGATGGGCCGGTGGAGCGGGGACTGTGTCTGGCGCGCGAGCCTTGGCTCCCCAGGGGGGCGCAGGTGTTCGTGGTGGGCTATCCCGTCTATGGCGCTGGCACGCCGCTGTTTCTTGATGCGCTCTTCGAGAATGTCTACGGTGTCAAGCGGATCTCCCCCGGAGAGTCGCTGGGCATGGAGGCCGAGCGGCTGTACCACGACTGCACCACCCTGCCGGGCAGCTCGGGTTCTCCGCTCCTGGATCCGCGGACGGGTCTTGTGATGGGCATCCATGCCAGCGGGCAGTTCGCGTGGCGGAACACCGCCGTCAGCACGCGCGCCATTCATGCACTGCCGCTGCTCCGAGTCTTCGTCTCTGATTGGAGATGAGGCAGGCTCTGGACAGTTCTGTCCTAAGCTTGCGCCGCAGAGGCCGGATGCGTCCAACCTCTAGGAACACGTTCACGCGTTCTCCCTCAGCTGCAGCCCTTCTGCTTGGCATTGGTTCACAAGTTGCTGAGGCCATGAGCGGACATGCCTGGAGGGGTCATGAAAGACGTGCTCGGAAGTGCTCAGCCTCTGCTGCTCATCGGTATGGTGTTTAGCTTTGTTCTCGAGTCTGGCTGTGGCCTGCCAACCCAGGAGCCCCCCCCTTCATGGCCGGACGAGGTGGCTCTCCCTGACGCTCGCCCTTCGCCAAAGGATGGAGGCTCCATCGCAAACCCGCCTGGAAGAGATGGAGGACTCCAGCCCGATGCCGGAGCTTCCGAGGAACAAGATGCGGGCGTCATTCCCAATACGGCCCCGGAGATCCTGGAGTCCTGGCAAGCTGTCTCCTCGATGCTCGGAGGTGGTTCGGTCACCCTACGCGTCCGAGCCCGCCCACCTCACGCAGGCTCCCTGAGCTTCTCCTGGCAGAGCCTGGCCGGGACCTTCGGCGCCCCGAGCAACACCGCGACTGTCAGTGAGATCGTCTGGACGGCTCCCGCCTGTGGAACGGGACGGACCACCCATACGCTTCAGGTCACGCTCCTTCAATCCTCGGGCCTCTCTTCCTCGACGGCTTTCGAGATCGCCGTGGTGTGTCCCCGATGGGTCGCCGCCCCAGACATGGTGATGGCCCGCCATGATCACACTGCTAGCCTGCTGGCATCGGGCAAAGTGCTGGTGGCCGGCCGCTACACAGGCGATGCGCTCGACAGCACGGAGCAGTACGACCCGGTGGCCAACAGCTGGTCCAGGGATGGCGATATGGACGTGGCGCGCCGGGGCCACACGGCCAGTGTGCTGCTCTCGGGCAAGGTGCTGGTGACGGGGGGGTACAACAATCTTGAGGGCATCCTCGCGAGCGCGGAGCTGTACGACCAGGCTGCAACCGCTCGGCCCTGGTCATCGGCTGGCAGCATGAGTGCAATCCGCACCGCGCACACGGCGATCGTGCTCTCTTCGGGCAAAGTGCTTATCACTGGCGGATTCGGAGTCGGCGGCGCGTTGACCAGCGCGGAACTGTATGATCCGGCCTCGCGCAGCTGGGCCCCGACAGGGGCGATGGCCACGGGCCGCTACGGGCATACGGCGACCCTGCTGCCTTCCGGCAAGGTGCTCATTGTGGGCGGAGACGGAGCCAGTGGGGTGCAGTCCAGCGCGGAGCTCTACGACCCAGCCACGGGTCTCTGGTCGCCAGCTGGCCATCTGGCTATGGCCCACGCCTATCACACGGCTACGTTGCTTCTCTCGGGCCAGGTGTTGGTGGCTGGTGGGGGCAACCCGGGGGTGGAGATCTACGTACCCTCCTCCAACACCTGGTTTCTGGTGGAGTCCATGGCCACGGCGCGCACCCACCACACCGCGACCTTATTGCCCGCGGGGAAGGTGCTGGTGGTGGGAGGGATGACGTCCACTCCCCTGGCCAGTACGGAGGTCTACGATCCGAGCACCCGGACGTGGTCGCCAGCTGCCTCCCTCGTGACGGCACGTTCTCACCATGCTGCCTGCCTGCTGCCTTCAGGCAAGGTGCTGGTGGCGGGCGGTCACGCGGGCAGCGGTCCGCTGGCCGGCGCGGAGCTGTACGAGCCATAGCTAGCCCAGCAAGCTCCCTACATCAGGGCAATGCCACTTTGGTGGTACAGCCACCCTCCCGTGCGCTGCGTACCGTGCTGTCGCATCGGGGGACCCCTCCAGATGGGCCGGGGAGCGCTCCTCCGCTGAGGAGGCTCGCAACGCGTGCTCACGGCTTGTGTCGGGAGAGTGAAGAACGCTCAGCGGTGGTTGTTCGTGGGCGGGGTCGCTGCTGCCATTGCTGGGTGTAGCAACCTCGTTGAGGAGCCGCCCGTACTAGCAGAGGAGGTCTCCGTGGGGCACGCCCGCTCAGAGCCCGTGAGCACCCGGATCGTGAGCCGTCAGGCCTCCTGGGAGACCGCGGGCTCCCTGGTCGTGGCCCGTCATGACCATACGGTGAGCGTGCTGGCCTCGGGGCATGTGCTGGTGGTGGGCCGCGCCACGGGCGCTGTTCTCGACGGCTCGGAGGTGTACGACCCCGTAGCCAAGACGTCGTCCAGGACGAGCGACGTGGAGGTGGCGCGCAAAGGTCACACCGCCACCGTGCTGGATGCGGGTCATGTGCTCGTGACCGGCGGAGACAACACCCACCAGGGCATCCAGGCGAGCGCGGAACTGTACGATTCGACTTCGCGTGCCTGGTCCTCCGCGGGCCACATGGCAGAGATCCGCACTGCGCACACGGCGACTGTCATGCGCTCCGGCAAGGTGCTCATCGTGGGCGGATTCGGAGTCGGTGGTGCCCTGGCCAGTGCGGAGCTGTACGGGCCGACTCCCGGCAGATGGGCATCCACGGGCCGCCTGGTATCCGGCCGATACGGTCATACGGCGACCCTGCTGTCTTCCGGCCAGGTGCTCATCGCGGGGGGACTTGGAACCAAGAGCGTGCTGGCCAGTGCGGAGCTGTATGACCCGGCCACAGGAAGCTGGTCACGGGCGGGCAGCATGGCCACGGCTCGGGTCCATCACACGGCGACCTTGTTGCCCTCGGGGCAGGTGTTAGTGGTGGGTGGGGGTGACAAGGGCGCGGAGATCTACGATCCCACGACGAACACCTGGAGGGTCGTGGGCTCCATGTCCACGCCGCGAGCCCATCACACTGCGACGTTGTTGCCCTCCGGGCAGGTGCTGGTGGTGGGAGGGATGGACGACATCGCCCTGTTCAGCTCAGAGGCGTATGACCCGAGCAATGGAACGTGGTCGGTTGCGGGCAACCTGGCGACGGCTCGCTCCCACCATGCGGCCTGCGTCCTACCTTCGGGACAGGTACTGGTGGTCGGGGGGCACGACAGCAGCGGCCCGCTGGCCACCGCGGAGCTCTACGCACCCTAGTTCCAGGCGTAACTCCGATCGGGGCTGGGACGTATAGAGAGTTATGGCCATGATCTCTCGCTCTACACGCCTCACCCTGATCGCTGTCGCCGCCACCCTGGCAGGAATCGGCGCGCTGGCCTCCGGGCCTTCCTCCTCTGAGCTCCCGAAGAAGGAGGCAGCCCCCGCCAGCCCGGCTGCCCCTGCGCCAGCCAAGAAGGAGGAGCCCAAGCTCGCCACCGCGACTTTTGCCGGCGGCTGCTTCTGGTGCATGGAGCTTCCCTTCGACAAGACGCCGGGGGTGATCTCGACGACCTCAGGCTACACGGGCGGGACGAAGGCGGACCCGACCTATGAGCAGGTCTCTGACGGGACCACCGGCCACACCGAGGCCGTGCAGATCGTCTACGACCCGAGCAAGGTCACCTATGCCCAGCTGCTCGAGATCTTCTGGCACAACGTGGACCCGATCACGCCCAATGCGCAGTTCTGCGACAAGGGCTCGCAGTACCGCTCCGCCATCTTCTTCCATGATGCGGAGCAGCAGCGGCTCGCCGAAGAGTCCAAGCGGAAGATCGAGGCCGCGGCGCGCTTCAAGGCGCCCATCGCGACCCAGCTCGTCGCTGCCTCCACGTTCTACCCAGCGGAGGAGTACCACCAGGACTACTACCAGAAGAACCCGGTGCGTTACCGCTACTACCGCTTCGGCTGTGGCCGCGATGCACGCCTGAAGGCGCTCTGGGGCGCGGACGCGCCGAATCACTGACACCCGCTGCCCCTCCCCAGTCCCATGAAGGCAGAGCAGGGGAGGGACACGGGAACGGCGTCTACTTCTTGCCGTCGGTGGGCTGCTGCCCGCTACCGCCCGCGCCCTGCGGAGGCGACATCCCGCCCCAGCCAGCCTCGGCCATCGTCTTCCACTTCCACTGGCCGTCGCGCTTCACGAGCATGGTCATGTTGCGGCCGGTGATCTTCTGCTTGCCCATCGTGATCGTGAAGTCGTCGATCACGTTCGCCAGCGAGTCCGAGAGGACGAAGATCTGCCGCTTGTGGGTCATCTTCATGTCCTTCGGCATGTTCTCCATGAAGGGCTTCATCATCGCGACGTACTCCTCGCGGCTGTACTCCTTCGCCTCGGGCACGCCCTTCAGGTCGTCGGTCATCATGAAGACCGGGAAGTCCACCGCCGCGAACATGGCCTCCATGTCCCCCTTCTTCTCGGCCTCCTCCATCTTCTTGTAGCTGTCCTCGATCTCCTTCTTCGTCTGCTTCTCGTTGGTGGGCTTGCGAGCCCCCGGCCCCATCTTCGTCATGTCCATCATCGGTGCTCCCTGCGCGGGAGCAGCCGACGGCTTCGCCTCCGGGGCCTGAGCCCAGGCGGAACCTGCGAGAACAACGGCAGCGACACATAGCCCAATCGAACGCTTCATTCGCGACCCCTCCGTGTTGGTGGTCGGCGCGCGGCGTAGGCCAGAGCACCCACCGCCGTCAACCAAGGGAGTTCACGCGCGGACAGTCCCCGCACGCAACTGTTCACCAGCCAGAGCGCGAGCCCGCCACGCAGGTGCGCTCGATCATCCCCAGCCGCGCTCGGAGCGCAGCCGCTCGCAGAACAGCTCGGTGTCCTTGGCCGTCTCGTCCCAGGTGCGCTCGCGGGCGCGGGCCTGCCCTCGCTCGCGGAGCGCCGCCACGCGCTCCGGGTGCTGCAGCGCCTCCACCAGCAAGCGCTCCCAGCCGGCCACATCTCCCGCCTCGCAGAAGAGGGCGTCGCGGCCATGCTCCGCCAGATCTCCCAGCCCACCCTCGTCGAAGCCCACCACGCACAGCCCGCAGGCCATGCCCTCCAGCCACGTCTTGCCGAACCCCTCGAAGAGCGACGGGAACAACAGCACGTCGTGCGCCGCGTAGATCTCCCGCAGCTCGGCCCTCGGCATCCACCGGTGCACGCTCAGCCGTGAGCCAAAGGCCGGCCGGTACATGCGCTCCACCTCCACGACGGCCTCCTCCTGCACCACGAAGGTGAGCTCCACCCCCGGGAAGCGCTGCGCCACGCGGGGCAGCACCTCCTCCAGGATCCGCGTCCCCTTGCGCGCCAGGTAGTTGCCCACGAAGAGCAGGCGCGGCAGGCGGATGCGCCGCTCGACTCGAGGCCACTCGAGGAAGTCCTGATCGAGCCCGTAGCCGATGAAGCCCACCTTGCCCTCGGGCAGGCCATACGTCTCGCGGATGAAGGTCGCACAGCGGGAGGACGGGGAGACGAGCCCGTGGGCCGCCCGCGCCGTCCGCCAGCACGCCATCACCGTCATCGCCGAGCTGGCCTTGGACAGGACGCGCTGCCCCAGCGCCCTCGGCAGCTCGTAGCCCAGGCGCTGCTCGGCCTTGAGCAGGCGGTGCTCCCACCCGTGGGTGCGGTTCACGAAGAGCGTCCGCGGGTGCAGCGCGGGCAGCAGCTCGTAGGCCAGGTAGGCATGGGGCTGGCTCACCATCACCACGTCATACGCCGCGGTTCTCAGGCGCGCGGCGAGCGCTCGAACCTGCTGGGCCGGCACCTCGAAGTGGCGGCGCAGCGCGGGGTGGGGCAATAGCCCTCGGTCCGGTGCCAGCCACTCGTACTCCACCGTGTGCCCCCGGGCCGCCAGGGCCTGTCCCACCGCCAACACGGATCCCGCCGAGCCACTGTTGGGATCCGGCAGGAACTGGGCGGCGACCAGGAAGCGCATCAATCCCTTCTTAGGTCACTTGCGCCCCCGAGGCGACCCGCCTTTTTTTCACCGAGGGCGAACCTCAGGGCTCCAGCAGCTCGATCCACTGCGCCACGAAGACGCGCTCGCGCTGCTCGTACGCTGCCCTCACGCGCTGGCCTGTCTTCAGATCCGCCAGGCGCCCCGTGCGACCAGGCAGGAAGATGGTGGTCTCACCGTCTACCCGCAGCTCCACGCGCCCGCTCGGCTCCTCCAACGTCAGGCTCAGTGTGCCCTCGCGGGTGTCCACCGCGCTGATCGGCCCTTGCACCTCGCGCAGGCTCCGCACCTCGGCGGGCGGCTCCTCCGCCAGCGCGGGCACCGCCCCCAGGCCCACCACTCCCAGCCACGTGACCCGTCGACCCATCCCACCTGCCCCCTGGTAGGGAAACTGGGGACGACGCGGCCTCGGACCAAGGTTCAGGCGGACCGTTCGTCGGCTGGCCGACAGGCCTCGGCCATTGGAATCCAGGCCCCGCCGCGCTACACCGCGCGCACTTCCGGATCAGGGGGATCTGCTTTGAGCCAGCCTCGCAGCTCGTGGGATCAGTACTTCATGGACATTGCGCGCCAGGTCGCCACGCGCGCCACCTGTGATCGCAAGCACGTGGGCGCGCTGCTGGTCCGCGATCGCACCATCCTCTCCACCGGCTACAACGGCTCCATCCGCGGCCTGCCTCACTGCGACGACGTGGGCCACATGATGGAGAACGGCCACTGCGTGGCCACCGTCCACGCCGAGGCCAATGCCATCATCCAGGCGGCCAAGAACGGCGTGAGCATCGACGGCGCCACCATCTACACCACCGCCAGCCCCTGCTGGCCCTGCTTCAAGCTGATCGCCAACAGCGGCTGCGCCCGCATCGTCTTCGGCGAGTTCTACCGGGACCCCCGCATCTTCGAGTACGCCGCCAAGATCGGGCTCGAGCTCACCGGCCTCGGTGACGCCGCCCAGCCACCTGAGCCGCGCTGATCGGCCGCGCGGCTCGGCCACGCTCCGTCCACCCGCTGACACCTGAGATGTGCGCTTGCAGTCCGCGGGCCGCGGGAACGTTGCGCTCCAGACACTTCCCAGGTGTGCCAAGCAAGCGAACTGACAGGGAAATTCCCCGATCTCGGCAAGAATTACCGGGCCAGGGGTTGCCGTTTTACAGGGCACTTCCTAAATCCTCGCAGCGGTAGGCGAGGCGCGGCGGATGGTGGCATTTCTTGAGGAGTTACCGGTGGTTATGTCCACAGCTGTGACCAGCATGCCTGCGGTTCAGGAAGGCGCGGATCCTGTTGTAGGGGCCGCGCGCTACGTCGCCGTTCCCCCCTTGATGGACAGCCTCCTGCACGATGTCCGCAACCCGCTCAACGCACTCTCCATCAACCTCGAGGTCCTCTCCGAGAAGCTGAAGGGAGAGACGGGGGAAGTGCCGGCCTCGCAGGCCAAGAACATCAAGGCGATGCGCGATCAGATCCAGCGCGTGGACGGCATCCTGCGCCAGTTCGCCGACTTCATCGTCCTGAGGGGCGGTAGCGCGGGCGACGTGGGGCTCTCCGAGACGACGAAGCGATCGCTCGACGTGGTCGCCCACGAGAGCCGGCGGCGGCGCCTCAAGCTGCAGATCTCGATCGATCCGGACCTCCGCGTGAGGCTCCAGGACACCACCGAGCTGAGCTTCTTCCTCATCCAGGCGCTGCTGCGCGCGTTCGGGCGCTCGGAGGCCGGGACCGAGGTCGGCGTGGCCGTCCGCGCCGAGGGCTCCGTGGCCGTGCTCGAGGTGACGGACAGCGCGGGCAGCGCGCCCGAGTCGGTGCCGGACGTCGTGGCCGCACTGGGCCTGCGCTGCGCGCAGCTGGGCGTCGACTTCCAGATCCGCGGCGGAGTGTGTCGCTTCCTCTTCCCACGCGCCTGAGCCGGATCACCGGCCAGGGTTTCATCACGACTTCAGTTTTTCTTCATGAGCGAAAGCTGTAGGGAGGTTTCCATCTTGGGCAGCGCACGAATTCTGGCCGTGGATGACGAACGAGCGACGTGCGAGGCGCTGGCAGAGATGCTCAGCTCCTGGGGGCACAAAGTCGAGGTCGCGTTCGACGGGCACGATGCCCTGCGCAAGGCAGGTGAGTTCCGGCCCGATGTGGTCCTCTCGGATCTGGCCATGCCGGAGACGGACGGGTTGTGGCTGCTGCGCCAGCTGCGCGAGGAGCTTCCGGAGTGCCCCGTCGTCTTCCTCACCGGCCGTGGCACCATCGACGCCGCCGTGGGGGCGATCAAGGAGGGCGCCTACGACTTCATCGAGAAGCCGCTCAACATCGCGCGGCTGAAGGTCTGCATCGAGCGGGCGCTGGAGAAGAAGGAGACGCAGCGAGAGGTGCAGACCCTGCGCCGGCGCCTCAAGCAGCTGGGACAGCAGGACATGATCGCCCAGTCCGGGGCCATGCGGAAGGTGGGCGAGCTGATCGAGAAGGTGGCGCCCTCCAAGGCCAGCGTGGCCATCTCCGGCGAGTCCGGTACGGGCAAGGAGGTGGTGGCGCGCGCCATCCACAACCTGAGCCTGCGGCGCGAGAAGCCCTTCATCGCCATCAACTGCGCCTCCATCCCCGCCACGCTGATCGAGTCCGAGTTCTTCGGCCACGAGCGCGGTGCCTTCACCGGCGCCGATCAGCGCCGCCCCGGCGTGTTCGAGATGGCCCACGGCGGCACGCTCTTCCTGGACGAGCTGGGAGAGATCCCCATCGAGCTCCAGGCCAAGCTGCTGCGCGTGCTGGAGGAGGGGAGGCTGCGGCGGCTGGGCGGCAAGGTGGAGATCGAGGTGGACGTGCGCGTGCTGTGCGCCACGAACCGCGATCTCAAGCAGGAGATCAAGAACCAGCGCTTCCGCGAGGATCTCTACTTTCGCCTCAACGTGTTCCAGGTCCACCTGCCGCCCCTGCGTGATCGCCGGGAGGACATCCCCATCCTCGTGCAGCACTTCGTGGAGAAGTTCGGCGGGGACTCGGCCAAGCGCGTCACCGGCGTGCACCCGGAGGCCCTGGAGGTGCTCAAGGGCCACGACTGGCCGGGCAACATCCGCGAGCTGCGCAACGCCGTGGAGCGCGCCGTCATCCTCTGCGACGGCGAGCTGATCACCCGCGAGCACCTGCCCCCCGACATGGCGGGCAAGGCGCCCGAGCGCCACACCTTCCGCCTGCCCTTCGGCCTGTCGCTCGACGCCGTGGAGCGCGAGTACATCCTCGGCAGCCTCCAGCGGAATTCGAACAACAAGGCCCGCACCGCCGAGATCCTGGGGGTGTCTGAAAAGACCCTCTACAACAAGCTCAACCGGTATGCCGCCGAGGCGCGCCAGCAGGGGCAGACACTGGCCGGTGGGCTGGCGAAAGCAGCGGGTGGAGATGGCAGCAGTGGATCTGGTGAGATTGACGCCCGGTAGTCGACCCTCCAGGTAGGAATTCCGGTCCGGATTTCGCGCCTTTGGAGTTCCTAGGCAGCAGGGCTTCCAGGCAGCCTGGCACACCGCGTCAATGGGGGTACCAGTGCTGCAAAACCCGCGTCAACTCTTGACTTTTACCCTCTGGACAGGGGATTCTTCGGGCCCTCTCATACACGGGGTTTCCGGTTCAGGCCACGATCTGGCTGGGGACTCCACCGCCTGATCCGCGGCTGTCTACGGATGGACGATTCGGAAGCCGACGGGGGGCGTCAAGGAAGGCCAAGACGCAATGAGTGATGCGCGAGTTCTCCACTTCTTCGGCGGTAAAGGCGGTGTTGGAAAGAGCACGCTCGCCGCAGCCTATGCGTTGAATCTTGCCGAGGAAGCTCCCAAGGAGAAAGTGCTCCTCGTTTCATTGGATCCAGCACGCACGCTGTCCGATCTGGTGAAGAAGAAGCTCCCAGCCAAGCCCACGAAGCTGGTCCCTGGCAAGGGCGAAGGTGGCCTTTTTGCGGCGGAGCTGGAGCCCGCGGTGTTGCTCAAGCCCTTCGCCGCGAAGTACGTGCCCGCGCTGGAGAAGGCCGCCGCCAAGGGGACGGTCCTCACGGACGAGGATCTCGGCAAGCTCTTTGCCCAGGCGGTCCCGGGGATCGAGGAGCTGGCGAGCCTCTTCCATGTGCTGGAGCTGCTGGAGTCCAAGGAGTTCGATCGCGTCGTCATCGACACGTCCCCCACCAGCCACACGCTGCGCCTGTTCGATCTGCCGCAGGGCCTGCGCAAGTTCCTAGGCATCGTGAAGACGGGCTCGGACAAGCCTGCCGCGGGCGGTAAGGGCAAGAAGGAGCCCGCGCCGACCGAGGGCGGCGGCTTCCTGGAGGAGGTGGGCGCCAAGGCGGAGCGGCTGCTGGGGCTGATCAAGGATGGGACGCGCTCGGCATTCCACCTGGTGGCGCTGGCCGAGCCGGTGCCCGAGGCGCAGACGCGCATGTACTTCGCGCAGCTGCGCGAGCGCGGCATCCCGGTGACGGAGATCATCGTCAACCAGGTGGAGGAGCGGGGTGGCTGTCCCGCGTGTCAGGGCCGCCGCGGCCTCCAGGCGCCTCATGTGCGCAAGTTCCAGGGGCTCGACAAGGCCGTGCCGGTGAACCTCGTGGCGAAGCGGGAGCTGGCGCCTCGCGGGCTGGATGGGCTGAAGAAGTTCTCCAAGGAGTGGACCAGCGGCAAGGAGACCAAGGCGCTGGAGTTCTCCGCCGCGGAGGGGCCGCCGGCCCTGGTCCGCGCGCCGTCCATGCCGCCCATCGCCGCGCCGCCGCTGCCGCCCACGCGCCTCATCTTCTTCGTGGGGCAGGGTGGGGTGGGCAAGAGCTCCTGCGCCGCCGCGGCCGCCGTGACGCTGACGGAGAAGGAGGGGCCCGTGCTCCTCATCTCCACGGATCCAGCGCACTCGCTGTCGGACGTGCTGCAGAGCCGGCTGACCGACACCGAGACGCAGGTGAAGGGCACCAAGGGCCTCTACGCCCGCGAGCTGGACGTGAATGGCTGGTTCAACGCCCTTCGCAAGCGGCTCAAGGAGAAGGCGGAGAAGGGCTTCGAGGGCGCCCCGAAGAATGGGGACGTGCCGGCGGATCTGGCCGCGCTGCGCAACCTGCTGGAGTGCGCGCCTCCGGGCATCGACGAGCTGGCGGCGCTCGCGTGCCTCACCGACGCGCTGGTCCAGGAGCGCTTCAAGCGCATCGTCGTGGACCCGGCGCCGATGATCACCTCCATGCGCGTGGTGGAGCTGGCCGACACGGCGAAGACCTGGCTGGGCTCGCTCCACGCGATCCTGTCCAAGTACAAGACCAAGGGCCTGAGCGAGCTGGCCGATGACGTGGCCGCGCAGCTCAAGCACGTGAAGCGCTTCGAGGAGGCGCTGGCCTCGCCCAACGAGTCCCGCTTCGTCGTCGTCACCCGCGGCGAGGATCTGGCGGCCTCGCGCACCGAGCGGCTGGTGGAGTACCTCAAGGAGAAGAAGCTCCAGGTGGAGCGGGTGCTCGTCAACCGCGTGGGTCCGAAGTCGCTCTGCCCCAAGTGTGAGAACCGCCGCAAGCTGGAGCTCAACGCGGCCAAGGCCATCGAGAAGAAGATCGGCCTGCCTGTCACAATGGCGCCGGCGCTCGGCCGTCACCCGGCGGGGCTGCGCGAGCTGAAGGCGTTCCGCACCGCCTGGTACGCCCTGTCCGCTCCGGTGAAGATCAAGGCTGCGTAGCTAGGCCTCGCACTCGGACGGGAAGTCGTAGAAGGCGCCCAGCTCCTTGAACGTCAGGACACCCTGGGCGTTGAGGGAGCCCGTGTCCGGCTTCTGGCCGGGGAGCTTCACCTGCACCGTGCGGCCCTTCACGGTGTACGTGCCGGTGATCGTCTCTGTCTTCGGCAGGCCCTCTTCCTGGGGCACCTTCTTTCCCAGGGACACCTTCCCGCCGTCCTCGAAGCGCAGCGTCACCAGCGTCCCGTAGACGCCCACGCCCGGGCCGTACCAGCTCACCTTGCGGAGGAGCACCGGCACGTCCGCTGCCCTCGTGGGCGAGCGGCCCAGGAGGCGCTGCCACCCCACCGTGTCCCGAATCGGGTCCAGGTCCGCGTCCTCCTTGGCGCGCTTCAGCCGGCGCGGGTCCAGCTTCACCGCCGCCGTGAGGTACTGGAGGATGGTGGACTGGTAGGCATCGTACTCGCAGATCTGGCCCTGCTTGCGCAGCACTCCGAGCGTAGCGGCCACGTTGTACTGAGCCAGTGCGTGCTTCGGATCCGCCTGAACGGCGGCCCGGAACTTCTCCAGGGCCTCGGCGTACTTGCCCGCCTGGTACAGCCGGAAGCCCGTGGTGTTGAGCTCCTTGGCTGACGGGGTGGACGGGGTGGAGGGGACGGACTGGGCGAAGGCTGGGAGGGACAGGGAGAGGGCGAGCAGCAGCAGGAGCGGGCGCATCATGTCTCTCCGGACGCTAGGCGGGGGGCGGGCATTCTACGCAGCGCGTAACACAAGGTGAGGTGCGAAGCGGCTTGCTCGTTGAAAGCCCCCAGGGGCAGGTGCTACGTCGGCCCCATGGCGACTGGTATCGGCTACGCGCTCGACTTCGAACGCCCGCTCATCGAGCTGGAGAAGAAGATCGAGGAGCTCAAAGTACTCTCGACTGGCGGCGCGGTGGACTTCTCCTCGGAGATCTCCAAGCTGGAGAAGAAGGCCAAGAAGCTGCAGACGGAGATCTTCAGCGATCTGTCGCGCTGGCAGGTGGTGCAGCTGTCCCGCCACAGCTCCCGGCCGTACTTCCTGGACTACGTCCAGCACCTCTTCACCGACTTCTTCGAGCTGTGCGGGGACCGGCGCTTCGGCGAGGATCCCTCCATCGTGTGCGGCTTTGCCCGGCTGGACGGCAAGACGGTGATGCTGATCGGCCACCAGAAGGGGCGCAGCACCAAGGAGAACATGGCGCGCAACTTCGGCATGCCGCGCCCCGAGGGCTACCGCAAGGCGCTGCGGCTCATGGAGCTGGCCGAGCGCTTCGAGAAGCCCATCCTCACCTTCGTGGACACCTCCGGCGCCTACCCGGGCATCGGTGCCGAGGAGCGCGGGCAGGCCGAGGCCATCGCCACCAACCTGGAGATCATGAGCGGGCTGAGGGTGCCCATCATCTCCACCGTCATCGGCGAGGGCGGTTCGGGCGGTGCGCTGGCCATCGGCGTGGGCAACCGCGTGCTGATGCTGCAGAACAGCGTCTACTCGGTCATCTCGCCCGAGGGCTGCGCCTCCATCCTCTTCCGCGACTCCGCCCAGGCGGAGAAGGCCGCGGACGCGCTCAAGCTCACCGCCAAGGATCTGCTGGGCATGAAGGTCATCGACGAAGTGATCCCCGAGCCCCCGGGCGGCGCTCACCGGGATCACGTGAAGGCGGCCGAGAACCTGGGCAAGGCGCTGCGCAAGCACCTGAGCGAGCTGGCGGAGCTGACCCCGGACGAGCTGGTGAAGGATCGCTACGAGAAGTTCCGCTCGCTCGGCGTCTTCTCCGGGCGCTGAGGGAGAGTGCGCGCGTGAGACCGTTCATCGTCGCCATCGACGGGCCTGCAGGTGCCGGCAAGTCCACCGTGTCCAAGCTGCTGGCGCGGCGGCTCGGGTTCGCCCTGGTAGACACCGGCGCCATCTACCGCTGCGTGGCGCTGATCGCCGGGCGCGAGGGCATTGCCTCCGACGACGATGCGCGGCTGGGCGAGCTGCTGGGGCGCATCCACATCCACTTCCAGGTGGTGGGCGAGGAGAACCGCGTCTTCCTGGACGGGCAGGACGTGTCCGCGGAGATCCGCACGCCGGAGATCTCCATGGGCGCCTCGCAGGTGTCCAGCCGGCCGGTGGTGCGCGCGGGGCTGCTGGCGCTGCAGCGGCGGCTGGCGCTGGAGGCGGAGAAGGGCGCCATCCTCGAGGGCCGTGACATCGGCACCGTGGTGTTCCCGGACGCGGACGCCAAGTTCTTCCTCGAGGCCTCGCCCGAGGTGCGTGCCCGGCGCCGCTACGAGGAGCTGTTCCAGAAGGGCGTGGAGAGCTCACTGGGCCAGGTGCTGGCGGACCAGACTCAGCGAGACAAGGATGACTCGGCCCGCGCCGTGGCCCCGCTGAAGGCCGCCGAGGACGCGGTGCGCGTGGACTCCAGCTCCATCCCCCTCTCCGAAGTGGTGCAGAACCTGGAGAACGAGATCCGGCGCCGCCTGAACCAGCGCGGCGCTTGAGCCCTGGGGACCCGGGGCGGACCGTAGGCCTACTGGAACATCTCCGCGTTCTCCTTCGCGAACTGCGCGAAGGTGCGCGGCGTCGCCTTGGCCACCTTCTGGACCACGTCCGTCGTGGCGGCGCCGTGGCCCGCGGCGAAGATGCCGTACAGGCCCACCAGATCATTGGCGAACCACTCCGGCATCCCCATGCCCAGCATGGACTTGCGCGCGTCCTCCGGCGGGACGTCCACGTACTTCACCGGCTTGCCGATGGCCTCGCCGATCTGCTTCGCGATGTCGTTGAACGAGATCGCCTCGCCGCCCGTGATGACGTACGTCTGGCCCTCGTGGCCCGGCTGTGTCAGGACGCCCGCGGCGACCGCTGCGATGTCCCGCGTGTCCACGATGGCGATCTTGCCGTCCTTGGCGGGGGCGTAGATGGCGCCCTGCGCCTTGACCGAGCCCGCCATCATCCCCAGGTTCTGCATGAAGAAGTGCGGCTGCAGGATGGTCCACTTCAGTCCGGACTTCTTCAGCTCCTCCTCCGTCTGGTAGTGCCAGCGCCCCAGGCTGACCGGCGCGTCCTGGCTGGCCCCGAGCGCGGACAGCTTCACCACGTGCTGGATGCCCGCGCGCTTCGCCGCTTCGATGGCGTTGTGCTGCAGCTCCACCTGCTTCGGATCGGCGTTGGTGAGCAGGAACAGCTTCTGGGCACCCCTGAAGGCCGCATCCAGAGACTTCGGGTCGGCAAAGTCTCCCATCACGAACATCACATTCGGGTGGTTGAGGTGCATGGCCTTCTTGGGATCGCGGATGACGGCGTGCACCTTCTCCCCCTTCTCGGCGAGCTGAAGCACCAGTTCACTGCCGATCTGACCCGTGGCACCCGTGACGACGATCATGCGCTCCCTCCCAGGAGTGGCCCCTCACTCGGGGAGGGGACGTTCGACCGAGCCCAGGCATAGAAGGGAGGCGTCCCGAAAAGCAAGGGAGCCCCCCTTGAAAGGTCGGACTAGAAGTTCACACCCTCAACGGAGGGTGTAGGGACGGTCAGCGCCAGCGGTGGGAGCGCCGCTCCTCCGCCGTAGAACGAGCGGTACAGGTACAGATCCGCGACGACCTGCTTGACGTAGCCGCGCGTCTCCCGGAAGGGGATCTCCTCCACGAAGAGATCCAGCGGCAGCGTGCCCTTCTCCTGCGCCCACTTCGCCGTGGCCTTCGGGCCCGCGTTGTAGGCCGCCGCCGCCAGCACCGGGTGCGAGAAGCGCTTCATCAGCTGGGAGAGGTACCAGGCTCCGTAGCGGATGTTGAGATCCGGCGCAAAGAGATCCGCCGGATTGGGGCGCGGCTCGGAGAGCTTCTCGGCGATGGCCGAGCCCGTGGGAGGGATGATCTGCATCAGCCCGCGCGCGTTCGCCGAGCTGGCCACCTCCGGTCGGAAGGCACTCTCGCGGCGCATGATCGCCCAGACCAGGTATGGCTCCACCTCGTGGCGTGTGGCCGCCGCCTCCACCGCCGAGGTGAAGGCCTTCGGGTAGAAGGCCGCCAGCGCGTCCGGGGCCCGCTCGCCGAACGCACGGCCCCACAGGTGCCGCGCGGCGATCGCATAGGCATAGCCGTACTCACCCATGGACAGCAGCGCGTGTACGAAGGGCAGCGCCTGCGCTGGAGAGTGGATGCGCGAGGCGCGAGACTCCACCTCCTCGGACGCATCCGGGAAGAGCCCCGCCTCGGTGAGCGCCACCGCCAGCTCCAGATCCGGCGGGCGCAGGACGGTGAGCTGCCTGGGCGGCTCCGGGAAGGCCGGCGGCACGGTACGGCCCAGCGCCCGCAGCCGCTCGCCGGCCAGCAGCGCGTAGAAGGAGGCCGGAGCCAGGGAGAGGACGCTCTCGTAGGCGGGCGCGGTGACCTCCGCCGTTGCGCCGCCGAGCTCCTGGCTGCGCGCGATCCAGTAGCGCGCCTGCGGCACCAGGCTGCTGCGAGGGAAGCTCCCCGCCAGCCGGCCCAGCGCCTCGCGCGCCTCGCCGTACCGCTCCAGCCGCAGCAGCGCCAGCGCTCGGAACCACATGCCCTCGTCACGCCGCCTCGAGCGCGGGTAGCGCTGCTCGAAGTGGGTGAAGGCCTTCACCGCGTCCTCGAAGCGCTGGCCCTGCAGATCCAGCCAGCCCGCGAAGAAGGCCCCCTCGTCCCCGGCGGGCTGCTTGGGGTAGGCCTTGTCCAGGGCCGCCATCAGCTGCCGGGCCCTCTCGTTCTCGTTGGCCCTCAGGGCGCGCCGCGCCGTCACCAGCGCCGCCTCGGCGGCCACCGCCGGCGGCCCCTTGCGTGCCTCGGCGAGCGCCTTCTCCGCCTCCTCCCCCTTCCCCGTGGCGAACAGCGCCAGCGCTCGCACCAGGGCCACCTGCGTCCGCGCCTGCTCGCCCTTCACCAGCTTGCGCGCCTCCGCCGCCTCCAGCTCCGTCAGCGCCCGGGAGGCCTGGCCGCCCTCCATCAGCGCGCGGGCCCGCCGCAGGTGCTCGGCCAGCGTCAGCCGCGCAGGCGGGGTGAGCGCCTCCAAGCGAGCCAGCGCCTCATCCGCGTACGCGTGCGTGGCGTAGCGCAGGGCCACCGCGCGCAGATCCTCCCGTGCACCCGCGGCGTTGCCCGTGGCGCTCCGCGCGATCGCACGCTGGTAGAGCAGCTCCGCCGAGGGCGTCTGGTTCGCCGCGGTCTCCAGCACCGGCGCGGCCTTCGCGGGCTTGCCGGCCTTCAGCAGCGCCTCGCCCAGCCGGGCCCGAGCGCGGGCCTCCAGCGAGGGGGGAGCCTTCTGCAGCGCCTCGGAGAAGGCCGCTGCCGCCCCCTCCGCGTCGCCCGAGTAGAAGAGCGCCTGACCCCGGTAATAAGCGTGGAACGCCTCCAGGGCGGGAGGAGCAGGGTGGGACTCGAGGATCTGCCGGGCCTCCGCCGCCTCGCCCTCGGAGAGGACGAGCGTGCCCGCCAGAAGCGCCAGACGCCCGGATTCCGGGCACTTTTTGGCGTCGCAGGCCTTCAGCTCCTCACGGACGAGCGCCGCGGCGTCAGGCCGGTGCAGCCGGGCGGCCTCCAACGTCGCGGGGGCCTGCGCCAGCGCTACTCCCGAGAAGAGCCCCGCCACCAAACCACTCCACTTCATGGGTCTTTCCTCTCCGGTCTCACCCTGAGCGCATTTGAACGCGAGGCGTTCAGGAGGCATTCCCTCGGAGGGGTGCCCTGGGGGCGGTTTGACAGCCGCCCCAACACGTCCTAGATCGGCGCGCCCAGGAAGTCCTGGGGAGTGTTCACCCTAAGTCACTCGGTGTCCACGCCTTCGGGGGGAATGTCATGTAGGGAGACATATGGCCTCGACCCGTTGCGTCACCGTGAGTGCCTCATTAGGTTGGGCCGCCGTCAGAGACTGACCTCTACCGCTGGTAGGGACTGTCTCTATCCGTCGCACCGCTGCACATCAGAGCTCGGGGGGGATTTTGCTTACCTGGGAGGGCTCCGCATCTATGAAGCCGTGTCCGTCCGATCTATCGCAGACCATCAACCCCGAGGCCGGTCCGAAGCGCGCTGGCGTCGAGACCCACCGCAACCTCAACTGCCACCACTATGACAACTGCCTGGATGAGGCGGTGCGCCGAGGCTGGCAGTCCTTCTCCTGCATGAAATGCCCGCTGTACCAACAGGTGGCGCCTCCGCAGATGGGCATCGAGGCCTACGCCACCCAGCGCCGCCCCGTCTAAGGCCGTTCACCCAGGGACCCTCGCCGTGGGAGGGTCCCCACGCTCGCTCAGCGGCCTCTGAGAGGAGGCCTCCCGAGCGGGAATTCACAGCGGCGTCGTGTAGATGACCACGATCCAGTACTGGTCCTTGCCGAAGGTCTGCGAGTCTCCGCGGATGACTCCCACGCCCACCTCGGTGTTGCGGGCATCCAGCAGACTCATGGATGCGGAAGCGACGGTGGGATCCTTCGCCACATAGACGTCCACCGCTAAGGTGTCCACGTTCTCCAGGACGCTGGAGACGCGATCGTGCACGTTCGAGTCGGGCAGGTGCGGTATGAGTGTGTCCTGCTGGAGTGCCCGGCGCACATGGTCCATGGCGATCTGCTCGAGCGTCTGGCTGCGCTTGAGCCGCTGCAACTTGAACTGTCTGCGCTTCGCCTCGAGCGCCTTGTAAGCCTCTGTCAGCGGATCGCTCGAGGGGGGCTGGATGGAGGCGGAGAAGACCTCGGTGACGATGGCCTGGGGCCTGCCCTCCACCGCCTGGAACGTCACGCCAATGCCCGCGTGGGTGAACTGGGGGGAGAGCAGGTTCTTGCGGTGGCCCGGGCTGTGCTCGATCCCGAAGTGAGCCGCTAGCGGCCCGGTGGCTTGGCCGAGGTTCTCTCCTACGCTCCGGTAGACGGAGCCCGCGCCCGCCAGCCGCTGGCGCAGATCTGTGCCGTCCGGCGCCACGTGGGCGAAGAAGCCCTCGCGGGTCATGCGATCGCTGTAGTCCTGGGCCACCCTGTCCAGGGCCGCATCCGGAGACAGCTGCGCCAGGTGGTGGGCCCGGCGCAGGTTG
>NZ_DASPHO010000134.1:0-11076 GCF_035629615.1 Hyalangium sp.
GCGGTTGTAGACGAGCAGATGGTACTGGTCCGCAATCAAGATGTAGGCGGACGAGGGCGGCTCAGGGTGCTCCTTCAACCAGGTCTCCGCTTCCTCGCGTGAACCAAACGCCGCTACGACGAGGGGAGGATCGTCAGACACAAGGTGCTTCCGGTAGTCCTCGAAGGCATAGAGCTGACCTGTGGATTCGATGAACAGGAGAGCCTCAAACAGGACGTCCAGCACTTCCTGCTTCTCCTGTGCCGAAGCGTTTGAGCCAAGCTCCTCAAGGAACTTCATGGCTCCGGAGATGAGTTTGCGTGTGCTCATCGCGGCCCCCCAGCGACTTTCCCCTCTGGCTGGCTCGGGGTTCTTGCGAACATGGACCCGCTCCTCATAGCCTGACCAGCGCTTCGCCCAGCCTTGCGAAGCTCGCTGCGTCCATTCCACTGCGCTGCCACTGCCGAATCCGCTTCGCCCACTGCTCTCGGGTTTCTCGTGCCATCCGCTCCGCGTAGCGTGGTCACGCTCTCGGTGGCCGACGGTGCTCGTCGGACGGATACGGGGTTCTTTCTGACATGGACCTGCCCACCATAGCCTTTTCAGCGCCTCCTCCCGCTCAGTGGAGGTGGCGCTGGCCTCCCCCCATGCGCAGCATCACCACCGCCATGGCCCCAGCCACCAGATTGCCTCCGGGCGCCATGGCCTCATAAAGCTTCCGGTCGCGCTCCGGAGAGGGTGGCTCATGGTTGGCTTGTTCAACCAGCAGGCGCGAGCGCATGTCCGGCTCTTCGCCCTGCGCAAGCCCCAGGGCGAGCACCTCCCGCGCCTCGTCCTGCCGGCCGAGCGCCGCGAGCTGTCGGCCCAGGTGCAAGTGGAACCCGGTGACTCCCGGCGCCTCGCGGATCCCCCGGCGCGCGAGCTGCACCCTCTCCTCTGCGCTCAGATCCGGACTCTCGAGCTTGCGCAGGGAGGTGAAGGCCAGGTGGGGAATCCGCCCAGCGGCAATCCCCGCCGTCAACCAGCGCTCGGCGCGGCAGTGGAACCAGCCCGGGGCCAGTGCTTCGACTTCGTCGTACCAGGCCACCGCCTCGCTCGGGCGCTGGAGATAGAGCAGCGTGACGGCCCCGTCGTAGCGGGGCTCCGGCGCATGGGGATCGAGACGGCTGGCCTCGCTGAAGAGTGAGAGCGCCTCCTCGAAGTGACCCTCCTGCCCTCTCTCACGGCCGCGCTGGACCAGCGCCAAGGCACGTGCGAGGCCGATGCGATTGCGGCAGAAAGCGAACCGTAGGTTTCCCTCGATGACAGGCGGGAGCTCATCGAGCTCGAAGGATGCGCCCGAAAGATCGGCCACGACTCGATTGAGCGGCTCGCCGCGCCGGACAATGTCGGCGAGCTTCTTGAAGCGGCGCGCTCGTGCCCCCTGCCCCATGTGCTCCAGCACCGTGGCGTACTCCGCGGCGACGCTCGCGGCCTCGGCGCTCTGGCCGAGGTAGCGGTGCGCTTCGAAGAGGCTGCCCAGGGAGGCGGCGATGCCTTCCGCGTCATCTCCCGTCCGACAGTGCTCGAGGGCCTGCCGAAAGAGCGGGACCGAGGCCTCGGCGCTGCCACTCTGAAAATGACACGTGGCCATCTGGCCCGAGGTGATGGCCTTCATGGACTCGGCGCTGCCGCCTGACAGCCCACGGATCCGCTCGGCCTCGGGCGCGAGCAGGGCCAGAGCCCCCTCGAAGTCGAACGTCTCCATCAGCTTGCTGGCGCGATCCCGGGTCTCCTGCCAGCGCACGATGGGATTGCCGGCAGGGGGACCCATCATGAGCTGGAGCAGCTCCGGCCGGTTTCGGGCCTCGGCGAAGCACTGGGCGATGCCCACGAGGCCCTGGCCATAGCGCTGAAGGCGCGCCGGATCCTGGCGGGCCTCCTCGGGTACCTTCTGCCAGGCCGGAAAATATTCGAGGATCTCTGTCTCGTGGGCGGTGCAGAGCTGGGTGAGCGCCGCGCCGTCTCCAGAGTGGACGGCCTCGAAGAGGCGCTCGCGCAAAGAGTCAGGTGAGGCAGGGGCTGCCGGCGCAGCGCGGCCAAAGAGCCGATCGAAGAAACCCATGAGGCGAAGATACGCGGTCTCGGATCTCCCGTGGGTGAACAACTGCTCCGCAGTGTGGCAGCATCAGAGGCGGGTACCGGAGAGACACCTCGAATGAGCGACCTGAAGCCTGTGGAGGTCGGTGGCTACACCAGGGACGCTACTCCGAGCGCAGGGCCACCATGGGATCCACGCGCGAGGCCCGGAAGGCCGGCAGCCACGTGGCCACCAGCGCCACGCCCATCAGCACCGCCGGCGCTGCCAGAAACACTCCCGGATCCACCGGGCTCACTCCGTACAGCAGCTGGTCCAGCAGCCACGTAAGCTCCGAGGCGCCCCACAGGCCCAGCACCGCCCCCACTCCGGCCGCAGACATGCCCTGCCGCACCACCAGCCACACCACCGCGCCCCGCGTCGCCCCCAGCGCCATCCGCACCCCGATCTCCCGAGTCCGCTGGTTCACCCGATAGGACAGCACGCCATAGAGGCCCACCGCGGCCAGCACCAGCGCCAGGCCTGCCATCAGCCCCAGCAACAACGTGTTGAAGCGCCGGGGATCCATCGAGCGCGAGAGGATCGTCTCCAGGCTCATGACTCCCGTGACGGGCAGCGCCGGGTTCACCGTCCACGCCTCGCGCGTCACGGCCTCCGCGAGCGGCCCCAGCTCCCCCGAGCTGCGGACCAGGATGCTCTGGGGGAACAGCCGCATGAAGCGGGCCAGAAAGGGCGCCGGCATCTGCCCCAACGGGACGTAGACGATCGGCTGTGGCTCCTCGTGCAGCCCCAGCTCGCGGACATCGCTCACCACGCCGATGATCTCCCGTGGCTCGGGGTCGGCGATCTGCGGAATCGAGCGTCCGAGAGAGATGCGCTGCCCAAGCGGCTCCTCCCCAGGCCAGTAGCGACGCGCCGCCGCCTCATTGATGAGCGCCACGGGCTTGCCTCCGTGCCGATCCCGATCATTCAGCAGCCGGCCACGGACGAGCTCGATCTTCAATGCATCGAAGTAGCCGCTCGCCACCGGCCGGTAGTGCATGAGCCCATGCCCGGTGGTGTCTGCCGCCGGCGGGCGGCCCTCGACGGTCAGGTCCAGCCGAATGCCCGCCTCCAAGGGAAGTGTGAACGCAAAGCCCACCGCTTGGACCTTGGGGAGCGCGCGCACCCGCGCCATGAGGGTCTCCGCGAACGCCTCGAGCGCCTCGGGGCGGCCATACGGCCCCTCGGGCAGGGGGAGCTTCATCGTCAGCACCTCCCGTGCGTCGAACCCCGGAGGCACGCCGCGCACGAGGAAGAAGCTCTTTGCCAGCAACGAGGCCCCCACCAGCAGGATGATGGCCAGCGCCACCTGGCTCACCACCAGCATCCACCGCGTGCGACTCCCCGAGCCTCTGAGCGCCCTTCGCGGCACGCCCACCTGGAGAGAGCCTCCCGGGTCCATCCGAGTGGCCTGCCACGCGGGCAGCACACCGAAGAGCAGCCCCGCCAGCATCGACACCCCCAGGGTGAACGCGAGCACAGCGCCGTCGATGTGGATCCGCTCCGGCAGTGGAACCCCTTCGGGAACCAGCGCGAGCAACGCGGGCAGCCCCCAGGCAGCCAACACCAGGCCCACCACGCCCCCGGCCCCCGACAACAGTACGCTCTCGGTGAGCAGCTGCTGGGCGATCCGGGCCGGTCTGGCGCCCAGCGCGGTGCGCACAGCCAGCTCCCGCTCCCGGCTGCTGGCGCGTGCCAGCTGCAGGTTGGCCAGGTTCACGCATGCGATCAACAGCACCAACCCCACCGCGCCCAGCAACATCAGCAGCGCGGGCCGTACCCCCCGAACCCTCAGGGTCTGCAGCTCGCCCGCATCCAGCCAGTGCTGTGTGCGGACGGCTCCTGGCCGGCTCGCTCGAAGCTGCTCGCCCTGCGCAGTCACCAGGGCTCCCACCTGCGCTGGATCCACGCCGGGCCTGAGGCGGCCTGCCACCATCAGGTAGTGCGTGTCCTCGATGCTCACCCGATCGAGCCGCAGCGGAACCCAGAGCTGGGACTGACCGGGGTAGTCGAAGCCGGGCGGGGCGACCCCGACGACGGTGTAGGGCTCGCCATTGAGCTCGAGGGAGCGCCCCACTGCGTCCGGGTCTCCCTGGAACAGGCGCTGCCACAGCGCATGCCCCAGCACCACCACGCGCGGCCCGCCGGGAACATCCTCCTCCGGCAGGAAGCCCCGCCCGAGCACGGGGGTGAGGCCGAACACCTCGAAGAACGACCGCGTCACCCGCGTGCCCGTGAGTCGCTCGGGAGCCCCCTCCCCGCTCAGGTTGAAGCCGCTGTCCGTCACCGGCCAGGCCGCCAGCGCCGAGAACGGCTGCTCCTGGCGGAGCAGGAACGCGTACTGCGGCGCCGAGAGCGGAGCCTCATCCCGGCCCGGATCGTGGCGGATCACCCGGAAGAGGCGATGGGGCTCCGGAAAGGGAAGCGGCTGCAGCAGCACCCCATTCACCACGCTGAAGATGGCGGTGTTCGCACCGATGGCCAGCGCCAGCGAGAGCATGGCGACCGCGGTGAACCCAGGGCTCTTCCGGAAGAGGCGGGCGGCGAACCGGAGATCGTCGCGCAGGTCGGACATGCATCCCTCTCCGGGGATCCTCCCTACGAGCGTCGCCAGTGTCCAGCAACTGCAGTCATCTTCTCCTCGAGGCCCCTGGCAGAGCCCCCAGGTTGATCACGAATAGCATAGAGGGAGCGGCCCCTTCGCGGCTAATCGGCTCTCAGGGCCACCATGGGATCCACGCGCGCGGCCCGCCGCGCCGGCAGCCACGTGGACACCAGCGCCACGCCCACCAGCACCCCGGGCGCCGCGACGAACGCCAGCGGATCCAGCGCGCTCACGGAGTACAGCAGGCGCTCGAGCAGCCGCGTCAGCCCGAAGGCGCCCACGATCCCCAGTGCCACGCCCACCCCCACCGTGGACAGCCCCTGGCGCAGCACGAGCCACACCACCTCGCTCCGAGTCGCCCCCAGCGCCAGGCGCACCCCGAGCTCCCGGGTGCGCTGGTTGACCAGGTAGGACAGCACGCCGTAGATGCCCACCGCGGCCAGCACCAGCGCCAGGCCCGCCATCAACCCCAGCAGCAGCGTGTTGAAGCGCTGCGAGCCGAGCGAGCGCTCGACGACCTCCTCCATGCTCGCGATGTCCGTCACCGGCTGCAGCGAGTCCACCGCCCAGATCTCGCGCTGCACAGCGGCCGCGAGCGGGCCGGTGTCCCCCGGCGCGCGCACCACCAGTCCCTGCGGCAGCAGGCGCACCATCATCGTGGAGAACCCCAGGGGCATCTGCCCCACGGGGAGGTAGAGGATGGCAGGGGGCTCTTCCTCCAGGCCCGTCTCGTGCACGTCCCGGATCACGCCGATAATCTCCCGGGGCGCCGGGTCCGCAAGCTGGGGTACCGACTGCCCGATGATGATGCGCTGCCCAAGGGGATCCTGCCCCGGCCAGTAGCGACGCGCCGCCGCCTCATTGATGATGACCACGGGAGCGCTCCCGTGCTGGTCCGTGTCGGCCAGCAGCCGCCCTCGCACCAGGCCGATCTTCAGCGTCTCGAAGTAGCCGGGCATCACCGGCCGGTAGTGCGCGCTCCCCTGCCCTTCCTTGCTGCCGGGGCCCTGGTAGCGGCCCACGATGGCGAAGTCCATGTCCGCTCCGGGCCCGAAGGGGAGCGTGGGCGCGAAGCTCGCATCCTGGACGCCCGGAAGGGCTCGCACCCGCTCCAGCACCTGCTGGGCAAAGGACTGGAGCGCCTCCGGGCGGCCATAGCGCGCCTCGGGCAGGGAGAGCTTCATCGTCAGCACGTTCTGCGGATCGAGCCCGGGGGCCACGCCGCTCAGGGTCGCGAAGCTCTTCACCAGCAGCGAAGCCCCTACGAGCAGGATCACGGCGAGCGCCACCTCGCTCACCACCAGCAGCCGCCGCGTCCGGTTCCCCGAGGGCCCGGAGGTGGCGCGAGACGCACTCACATTGATCGAGCCCTGCAGGTCCGGCCGGGAGGCCTGCCACGCGGGCAGCAACCCGAAGAGCAGCCCCGTGAGCACCGAGACACCCAGCGTGAACCCGAGCACCGAGCCGTCGATGCGGACCTCCTCCGGGATGGGGATCCCCTCGGGCGCCAGCGCGAGCAGCGCGGGCAGGGCCCAGATGGCCAGCAGCAGCCCCAGCGCGCCTCCAGCGCTGGACAGGAACAGGCTCTCGGTGAGGAGCTGGCGCATGATGCGGCCCGGGCTCGCCCCCAGGGCGGTGCGCACCGCGAGCTCCCGCTCCCGGGAGGCCGCGCGCGCCAGCTGGAGGTTGGCCAGGTTCACGCACGCGATCAGCAACACCAGCCCCACCGCCCCCAGCAGCACCAGCAGCGCGGGCTTCACGTGCCGCACCCCCAGGGAGTGGAGTTTCTCCGCATCCATGAATTGCTCGTCGCGCACCGCCCCCTGGCGGCTCGCGCGGATCTGCTCGCCCTGCAGCTTGACCACGGCCCCCACCTGCGCCGGATCCACACCGGGCTTCAGCCGGCCGAGCGCCACGAGGTAGTGCGCATCCTCGGTGCTCGCCAGATCGAGCTGCGCCGGCGTCCAGAGCTGCGCTTGCTCCGGGTGATGGAAGCCGGGCCGAGTGACGCCGACGATGGTGTAGGGCTCGCCGTTGAGCGCGATGGAGCGGCCGAGGACGTCCGGGCTCCCTGCGAAGCGGCGCTGCCACAGGCCATGGCCCAGCACCACCACGCGCGGCCCGCCGGGAATATCCTCCTCCGGCAGGAAGCCCCGGCCCAGCGCGGGAGGGACGCCCAGCACCTCGAAGAATGGCTGCGTCACCCGCGCCCCCATGACGCGCTCGGGGAGACCGTCCCCGCTCAGGTTGAACCCGCTGTTGAGGGCCGGGTAGGCCGTCAACTTCGAGAACGGCTCGCCCTGAGCGGAGAAGAAGGTGTACTGCGGGACGGAGACGGAGGGGCTGATCCCATCGGCGTTGCGGCGAATCACCTGGAAGAGCTGCTCCGGCTCCTGGAAGGGCAGCGGCCGTAGCAGCACCCCGTTCACCACGCTGAAGATGGCGGTGTTGGCGCCGATGGCCAGCGCCACCGTGAGGATGGCCACCGCGGTAAACCCTGGGTTCTTGCGAAGGATTCGGGCGGCGAAACGGACGTCTTCGAGCAGCTCGGCCATGGGGTCCCTCTCCGACCTTCCCCTACGCACGGCGGGGAAATCCGATTGCTGGGCTGCTCTGCGGCCTGTCACTTTGCGAGCGCCAGGCCGCCCGGATGCTGGGGGGAAGCCTCTGCCTCCTTCATCCGTTCCAGGGTATCCCCCAGGCCTCCTGGCTGTGCTAGGTAGGCCGCCCTCTCCTCACTCGAACACTCATGATCCGGCTCGACAACATCGGCAAGCAGCACGGCCAACAGATCCTCTTTGTGGAGGCCTCCGCCCAGCTCAACCGCGGCGAGAAGATAGGCCTCGTAGGCCCCAACGGTGCGGGCAAGACCACCCTCTTCCGCATGGTCATGCAGCGCGAGCACCCTGACGAGGGCCAGGTCTCCGTCGACAAAGGGGTGACCGTCGGCTACTTCGACCAGGACGTGGGCGAGATGTCCGGGATGTCCGCGGTGGCCGCGACCATGGACGGTGCCGGCCCGGTGTCCCAGGTGGCCGCCGAGCTCAAGGAGCTGGAGGCCGGCATGGCCGATCCCGAGCGCATGGACGAGCTGGACAAGCTCATCGAGCGCTTCGGCGTGGTGCAGGCCCGCTACGAGGAGCTGGGCGGCTATGCCCTGGAGGGCCGCGCGAGAGAGATCCTCGCCGGCCTGGGCTTCACGCAGGACATGATGGACGGGGACGTGGGCTCGCTGAGCGGCGGGTGGAAGATGCGCGTGGCGCTGGCCCGCATCCTCCTGATGCGCCCGGACGCCATGCTCCTGGACGAGCCCAGCAACCACCTGGACATCGAGTCGATCATCTGGCTGGAGAACTTCCTGAAGGGCTACGAGGGCGCCCTGCTGATGACCAGCCACGATCGCGAGTTCATGAACCGCGTGGTGACGAAGATCATCGAGATCGACGGCGGCACGCTGACCACGTACTCGGGCAACTACGACTTCTACGAGCGGCAGCGCGCTCTCGCCGAGAAGCAGCAGCAGGCCCAGTTCGAGCGCCAGCAGGCCATGCTGGCCAAGGAGCTGAAGTTCATCGAGCGCTTCAAGGCGCGGGCCTCGCACGCCGCCCAGGTGCAGAGCCGGGTGAAGAAGCTGGAGAAGATCGAGAAGGTGGAGCCGCCCAAGCGCCGGCAGACGCTGCTCTTCGACTTCCAGCCGCCGCCGCGCTCGGGCGACGACGTGGCGAAGCTGGAGCAGGTGGTGAAGGGCTACGGCAAGCGCCCCGTCTACGAGGGGCTGGACTTCCTGGTTCGCCGCGGCGAGCGCTGGTGCGTGATGGGCGTGAACGGGGCGGGCAAGTCCACGCTGCTCAAGCTGATCGCGGGCGAGTCCCAGCCGGATGACGGAGCAGTGACGGTGGGCTCTAGCGTGAAGATGGGCTACTTCGCCCAGCACGCCATGGAGGTGCTGAAGCCGGAGCTGACGGTGTTCGAGTCCCTGGTAGAGCGCTTCCCGCGCGCCTCGCAGGGCTCGCTGCGGGCGCTGGCCGGGTGCTTCGGCTTCTCGGGAGACGAGGTGGAGAAGAAGTGCCGGGTACTCTCCGGCGGCGAGAAGGCGCGGCTGGTGCTGGCGCAGATGCTCTACGATCCGCCCAACTTCCTGGTGCTGGACGAGCCCACCAACCACCTGGACATGGCCACCAAGCAGATGCTGATCACCGCGCTGGCCAACTACGAGGGCACCATGCTCTTCGTGAGCCACGACCGGCACTTCCTGGCGGCCCTCTCCAACCGGGTGCTGGAGCTGACGCCCGAGGGCGTGCACAAGTACGGCGGCGGTTATACGGAGTACGTGGCACGCACGGGCCAGGAGGCTCCGGGCTTGCGGAGCTGACGCGGACTCCGGGTCTGAGTGTTTTCTACGCCCAACCCGCTACGTTGGGCGTAGAGTGAGAGCGTCATCCCGTCACGAAAGATGCGCTCGATGGCCCGTCACTCCTTCTCGCTCTGTCTCCTCGCGCTGTCTCTGCTGTCCACCTCCGCCGTTGCCCAACCACGGCTGCCCTCCTTCGATCTGCAGCGGCTCCAGTTCGAGCCCAGCTCGCTCGGCTCGCTTGTCGTCGGCACGGGCCGGACGCTGGATCAAGGCGTCTTCCGCGGCTCGTTCCAGGTCCACTACGAGCAACAGCCCCTCTCCTTCGATGAGCGCTGGGATCCGGCTGCAGGCCAGGCGCTGGTCGAGGGAAAGTTCACCACGCACCTCACGGCGGCCTATGGCGTGCTGCCCTGGCTGCAGGTGGAGGCGCAGCTGCCCGTCATCTTCAACCAGACGGGCACGCGCACCATCCAGGCGGTGCCACCCTCTCGCGCCGGGATGGGCACTCCCTGGGTGGGGGCTCGCACCGGACTGCTGAGCGTGAAGAGGGGCGCGCCGGTGAACCTCGGGCTTGGCGTGTCCGCAGGGCTCCCCGTGGGCAGCAGCGATGCGCTCGCTCGCGAGGACTTCGCGGTGTTCCCCCGGCTCCAGCTCGGCGTCCAGTCGGAGGGGTACCAGGCGGGGGTCGAGGTGGGTGCCCTCCTGCGCAAGGAGGTGGACATCAGTGAGATCTCTCAGCGTGAGAAGGATGTGGTCGGCAACGAGCTGCGGCTGGCCGCCACGGTGACCTCGCTGGGCGGAAAGAAGACGCGCGGCGAGCTGAGCGTGCTGACGTCCGTGCCGCTCGGCGGCGGGCGGATGAGCACGGAGGTGCTGCTGGCCATCCGCCGGCACGCCTTGCCCTGGCTGGATCTCTACGTCCTCGGTGGGCCGGGGATCGGCACGGCCTTCGACACGCCTTCCTTCCGTGTCATCGCCGGCGCCGCCTTCTCCAACGGCAAGATCGACTGACGGGATCTCCCTCGGCGCACGCGTTCACTCCTCGAACTTCACTGCAAGCGCCGCGCGAGGCTTTTCTCGCCTTCGCGGCGCCCCGGCTGTAGCGTCGATCCCTCTATCCGGGAGTCGATTTCCTCGATGAAGGTCCGCCGCCTTGAAATGAAGTCCTTCCGCGGCTTCCGTGAGCTCTCCCTAGAGTTCAGCGGGCAGGTGACCATGCTCGTCGGTGTCAATGGCGCCGGTAAGACGTCAATCCTCGACTGCCTCGCGCTGCTCCTGTCTCAAGTGCCCTCGGAACTCATTGAGAACAAGGGACATAGCCGTCGGCTCTATGAAACCGACATCCAGAACACCGAAGCCCACACCCTCAATACGATCGAGGTCGCTTCTGAAAACCAATTTTTCCTCTGGTCGCTCGCGATGGCGCGCAAAGGACTTCCTCGGCGAGCATCGAACGATCTCGCAGGATTGAAGCAGTTCGTCGAGACTTTGGAATTTCGGCTTGACCAGCTGAAGCAGCTCCCGCTGGCGATCTACTACCCAGTCAATCGAGTTCCAGCGACGGACACTCCGCCGCGCGTCAAATCAGGTCGCATTTACGAATTTGAACCCTTCGACGCCTACGCCGAGGCGTTAGGGGGAACTGGACGGAACTTCAAATCCTTCTTCGAGTGGTTTCGGGAGCGAGAGGACCTTGAGAACGAGCAGCGCCTTCAGGTCGATCAAAGCCATCGAGATCGCCAACTGGAAGCCGTAAGAACTGCAATCGGGACCCTTGTCCCTGGCTTCTTAGGCCTCCGCGTTCAACGTGCTCCGCTAAGAATGGTAGTTCAAAAAGAGGGAGTCACCTTGGAACTCGATCAACTCTCCGATGGGGAGAAGGGCCTGTTGGCTGTGGCCGGAGACCTGGGGCGACGTCTGGCGATAGCCAATCCCAAGCTTCAAGACCCGCTGTCCGCCGAAGCTGTGGTGCTGATCGACGAAATCGAGTTGCACCTCCACCCGGGCTGGCAGCGCATG
>NZ_DASPHO010000135.1:0-22533 GCF_035629615.1 Hyalangium sp.
AGAAGGGCAAGGCGGTGCTGGACTTCAAGGGCGTCCCCGTGGAGCAGGTGAGCCAGCTGGGCGAGGTGCTGACGGGGAAGCTGCCCTTGGTGCGGCGGGTGGAGTAGGCGCCCGTGGCATGAGAACCGGTGAATGAAAGGAAGCGCGGCCCTCTGCCTGCAATAGGGAGAGGGCCGCGTCTCTGCGGGTAACGGGAAGGAAGACGCCGCCTCCTGCGAGTGCCGGCTCCTGGCCCGCTGAAGCGCTCCTACTCCGCGCCCAGCCTTGAAAAAGGAATTACTTCACGGCTGACGCTCAAGCAGGCACCCTACGCCGCATGGAGCCTCGTCCCCCGCCCCCCGTCCCTGCCCTCTTCAAGGTTGCCATCGCGCCGCTCCAGGCCTTCTTCCGGCTGGAGGCCAGCAGCGGCATCCTCCTGGCCCTGTCTGCCGTGGTGGCCATGGTGTGGGCCAACTCCCCGTGGGCCTCCAGCTACACGAGTCTCTTCGATGCCCCGCTGGCGTTGGAGGGGGCTGGGGGGCGCGGCGCCTTCACCTTCCGGGAGTTCGTCAACGATGGGCTGATGACGCTGTTCTTCTTCCTGGTGGGGATGGAGATCAAGCGCGAGCTGGCCGCGGGGGAGCTGCGCACCCCGGCGCGGGCGATGTTGCCGCTGATCGCGGCGATGGGGGGCATGCTGGTGCCCGCGGGCCTCTATCTGATCTTCAACGCGGGCACGCCGGCGGCGGCGGGCTGGGCCATCCCCATGGCCACGGACATCGCCTTCTCCATCGGGTGCCTGACGCTGCTGCGGGGCCGGGTGTCGCACGCGCTGGTGGTGTTCCTCACGGCGCTGGCCATCTTCGACGACATTGGCGGCATTATCGTGATCGCCCTGTTCTACGGGACGGGGGTGCATGGGGAGTGGCTGCTGGCTGCGGGGGGCGTGGTGGTGGCACTGGCGGTGTGCAACCGCTTCTACGTGCGCAACGGCATCTTCTACCTGCTGCTGGGAGCAGCGCTCTGGTACACCATGCACCACGGCGGGATCCACGCCACGCTGTCCGGCGTGGTGCTGGGCATGTTCATCCCGACGCTTCCCGTGCGCCGGGGCCGCGAGGTGCTCAACGAGCTGGCCTCCTACATCTCCCGGACGCTGAAGGAGCCCGAGGACGAGGCGGTGCGCAGCGCGCAGATCCTCTATATCGAAGAGCAGTTGGAGGACATCGAGCCGCCGCTCAACCGCTTCGTGCACCTGTGGCATGGCTGGGTGGCGTTCGGAATCGTCCCGCTGTTCGCGCTGGCCAACTCGGGCATCTCGCTGGCGGGCATGTCACTGGCGGATCTGGCCAAGCCGCTGCCGCTGGGCATCATCGTGGGGCTGTTCGTGGGCAAGCAGGTGGGCATCTTCCTGTTCACCTGGGTGGCGGTGAAGACAGGGGTGTCGCCCATGCCGGGAGGGGCCTCCGCCGCGCAGCTGCATGGGGTGGCGGTGGTGGCGGGCATCGGCTTCACGGTGGCCATCTTCGTGGCGACGCTGGCGTTTCCGGGCGAGCCGCAGCTGCTGGCCGAGGCCAAGCTGGGCATCCTCCTGGGCTCGCTGCTGTCGGCGGTGGTGGGATATCTGCTGCTGCGCTTCGGTCCCGCCCCGAAGGCGGCGCTGAGCACCTCCCCTTTGTAAACTACGGATTCTACTGGGTTAATCACAGGATGAGGGGCTCAATTACTTGAGCCCTGCAATGAATTCATCCCCTGGTAGTTGCATCCTGCAACAATCTTCGCCATATAAGCGTCGCGCTTTCCAGTGAACACATGGAGGCCTGAGCCCCCGCCTCCACACTGGATCTCGAGTGGCCTGAGCGCTGTGCGTAGTGTGGGGAAGGAAGTGCTGGAGTGAGCCTTGAACAGCCCAGCGAGGTGAAGCCCTTCGGGTCCTCGGACCAGGAGCGTTTCGCTGACAATCTCTTCGCCATCATCCGCCTGGTCGGAGCGTTCAAGCGGGATCAGGCATGCAGCACCTCCTTGAGCGTACCCCAAGCGCTGATCCTGCAGGAGATCCTCGATGGAGAGAAGGAGGTCTCCGCGCTGGCCGAGCTGGCCGGGAACACCACCAGCGCGATGAGCCGGTGCATTGATGGGCTGGAGCGCAGTGGCTTCATCATGCGCATCCACGACACGCGCGACAGACGGCGTGTGCTGATCCACCTCACGGAGACCGGGCAGCAAGAGGCCCGAGCGCTCCACTCGCGCTCAACGGCTTATGTGAACCACCTCGTCTCGCTCTTGCCTGAAGCGGAGCTGGACCCCATCGCTCACGCGCTGGCTCGGCTGAGATCCGCCATGGAGCTGGCGGACGAGCACGGCGTGGTCTGCAGTGAGCCCTGCAGCGGCAATGAAGCTCCCCCGTGATGTTCGAGCCCGGCTCGCACAGCGGCTCTGTAGCTCTGTAGTGAAAACCCCCTCTGACAACAGGACTGGAAGCCAGGATGAGTTTCAAAGATTGGTCGATTGACGTCTCTCTTCGCCGCCCCAAGCTCATCACCTGGGTGATGGTCTTGAGCATGTTCGGTATCTCGGCCATCGCCGCGATTCCAAACTTCGTGGACATCCCGTTCCTCAACAAGATGATCGTGGATACGGATCCGGAGAACATGCTCTCGTATGACGAGCCTGTTCGCGTCACCCACCGGGACATGAAGAAGCAGTTCAACCTCCCTGAGATGGCCGTGGTGGGCGTGGTCAACGAGGAGCATCCGGACGGGGTGTTCAACCCGGAGACGCTCGCCAACATCCTCAAGCTGACCGACTTCGCCCGGAACCTGCGCTGGGAAGAGGACGGCAAGCAGCACGGCATCATCGAGGCCGACATGATCGCGCCCTCCATGGTGGACAACATGGAGCAGGGCGGCCTCGGGGTCGTCACCTTCAGCTGGCTGATGAAGGAGGCCCCGAAGACGGCCGAGGAGGCCCGGGCCATTGGAGAGCGGGCCGCGCGCCTGCCCTTCCTGAACGGCACGATGGTCTCGGAGGACCGGAAGTCCATCATGATCTTCCTCCCCCTCACCAGCAAGCACGTCAGCCACAGGGTCTACAACGAGCTGCTCGGGAAGATCAAAGAGCTGAACGCCAAGGAGAAGTACATGATCACCGGCCTGCCCATGGCCGAGGACGTCTTCGGGGTGGAGATGTTCATGCAGATGGGCATCTCCGGCCCTGTGTCGATGATGATGCTCTTCTTCCTGCTGCTGATCTTCTTCCGCAAGCTCAACCTCGTGCTGGCGCCGATGATCATCGCCAACGTGGCCGTCATGGTGACGATGGGCATGCTGATCATCTGTGGCTACCCGGTCCACGTGCTGAACAGCTTGATTCCGATCTTCATCATGCCGATCTCGGTGCTGGATGCGGTGCACATCCTCAGCGAGTTCTATGACCGCTACCAGAAGACCCGGGACCGGGAGAAGACGATCAAGGTCGTGATGGACGAGTTGTTCACGCCCATGTTGTTCACCTCGCTCACCACCGCGGCCGGCTTCGGGTCGCTGATCTTCACGCCGATCCCGCCCGTGCAGGTGTTCGGCGCCTTCGTGGCCATTGGCGTGATGGCGGCATGGCTGGCCACGGTGACGTTCATGCCGGCCTACATCATGATGATCAACCCGGCGAAGCTCGAGAAGTTCGGAGCTGTCCACGCGGCAGCGGGCCAGCAGGAGGGTGGGACGGGGCTGCTGCCACGCCTGCTCCACTGGACGGGCAGGGCCACCTACAGCCAGGCCAAGCTGATCCTGGCGCTCTCGCTCGTGGTGCTGGCCGTGGCCGGGTATGGGCTCACCAAGCTCGTGGTCAATGACAACCCCATCAAGTGGTTCGGTGAGGATCACCCGATCCGCGTCGCGGACGAGGTGCTGAACCAGCACTTCGGCGGCACGCACGAGGCCTTCTTCGCACTCAGCGCTCGCGACGAGAAGTACGATTCCAAGAAGTTCCTGGCCGATCTCACCGCGCAGGGGCAGCAGCGCGCCGAGGCGCTCAAGGCCGAGAGCCCGCAGGTGGTGCAGGCCTTCGCGGACCTGCAGGCCCTGGCGGCGCCGGCGGCCGAGCGTGCTCAGTCGCGCACGGCGGCGCTGGAGGATCTGGCCAAGCAGGTCAAGGACAAGGCCGCGCAGAGCGGAGATCCGACCTGGGAGCACGTCGGGCTGTTCCTGGACACGGAGCTGCAGAAGAGCGAAGTCATGAAGGATCCCGTGGTCCTGCGGTACATCGAGCAGCTGCAAGCGCACATGCTCAAGACCAACGTCGTGGGCAAGTCCAACTCCCTGGCGGACATGGTCAAGACGGTCCACCGCGATCTCCTGCTCGGAGAGCAGGCCCAGTTCCGCATTCCGGACAACTCTGGAGCCGTGGCGCAGACGCTGCTCACCTTCCAGACGGGCCACCGGCCCCATGATCTGTGGCACTTCGTCACGCCGGACTACCGCAGCACGAGCATCTGGATTCAGCTCAAGAGCGGTGACAACAAGGACATGTCGGAGCTGATCCATGCCATGGCGGCGTTCACGGCGGCCAACCCGCCGCCGCACAACCTCAAGACCGAGTGGTTCGGCCTCACGTACCTCAACGTGATCTGGCAGGACAAGATGGTCGTCGGCATGCTTCAGGCATTCCTCGGCAGCTTCTTCATCGTCTTCCTGATGATGGCGTGGATGCTCCGCTCCGCGCTGTGGGGCTTCTTGTCGATGCTGCCCCTCACGCTGACCATCGTGGCCATCTACGGTGTGGTGGGTCTGGTCGGTAAGGCCTACGACATGCCGGTGGCGGTGCTCTCGTCCCTGGCACTCGGCCTGGCAGTCGACTTCGCGATCCACTTCCTGGCGCGGGCGCAGGCCTACCGGGCGCAGTACGGCTCGTGGGAGGCGGCCAACGCCGCCATCTTCGGTGAGCCGGCGCGCGCCATCACGCGCAACATCATCGTGGTGGCCCTGGGGTTCACCCCCCTGCTCCTGGCGCCCCTCACCCCGTACAACACGGTCGGCATGCTCCTGGCGTCGATCCTGCTGGTCTCCGGCGTGTCCACCCTCCTCCTCATGCCCGCGCTGGTGCGCGTGCTGGAAAAGTGGCTCTTCAGCCCGCGGATCATGGCGGGCCATGGCGGTACCCGGTGGGGGCTGGCCGGCTCCACGGGCATCTCGGTGGGTGGGACCATCGCCCTCACCCTGGCCTCGTACACCGACCTGACCGCGCAGGAGCTCACCGGGCTTGGCGCGGCGATCGCCGTGGTTGTGACCATCGTGACCTATGTCGTGATGCGCATGCGCTCGCCTGATGCCAAGGTCGAAGTGTCGCCCTCGGTCTGATCGGCCGGGAGCCATTCCCGGGCCATCCACTGAGGTGGCCTGGGCCTGAAGCAAGGCGGCGGCACACATGACGTGGGCCGCCGTTTTCTCTCACGCAGTCAGAGGTGAATCATCCTTATGAAAGCCATCCATACCGCTGGAACGTTCGGCGCTGTCCTCACCCTCACCGTAAGCCTGTGGAGCCCGCAGGCCCAGGCGCAGGGCGCGCCGTCCATCGATGAGATCATCGAGAAGGTCAACCACACGGGCTACTGCCCTGGGAACGATGCGCGCGGCGAGATGACCATGACCATCGTCGATGGTCAGGGCCGCAAGCAGACCCGCGAGTTCTCGATGATGCGGATCAACGACCCGACGCCGGACTCCGTCCCCGAGGCCAAGCGCGCCAACTACTGCGGCAACCAGCGCTACTACGTGTACTTCACCCGCCCCGCCGACGTGAACAAGACCGGGTTCCTGGTGTGGAAGAAGGTGGGCGCGGACGATGACCGGTGGCTGTACCTGCCGGCGCTCGATCTGGTCAAGCGCATCGCCTCCGCGGACAAGCGCACCAGCTTCGTGGGCTCGAACTTCCTCTACGAGGACATCTCCGGCCGCCACATCGGGGCTGACACGCACGAGCTGGCGGAGACCACGGACCAGTTCTACGTGATCAAGAACACCCCCAAGGAACCAAAGGACGTCGAGTTCGCGTCCTACAAGATGTGGGTCCACAAGAAGACCTTCGTTATCGTGAAGGCCGAGTTCTACGACAAGCAGGGCAAGGCGTACCGCGAGTACAAGGCGGAGAAGGTGGAGACCATCCAGGGCTTCCCGACGACCATGGTGCAGGTGATGAAGGATCTGACCACCGGTGGATACACCCAGGTCACCATGAGCAAGGTCAAGTACAACGTCGGCATTCCTCAGGATATCTTCAGCGAGCGGTACCTCCGGAACCCGCCGAAGCAGTACCTGCAGTGAGCCGCGGCCCTTCCTAGCCGCTAAGAGAGAGAGATGACGACCCCGAGCACTGGCGCCCAAGTAGGATTCGCACCCCCAGGGCGTGCTGTCTGGCAGGTGGTAGTGCTCGTGGTCGCCCTGACGTTCGGGGCCTGGGGCGGCGTGGCCCAGGCCCAGAGCGAAGCAGGAACCGAAGCAGGCACCGAGGCGGGGACCGAGACGTCCCAGCCCCGGGGTAAAGGCAAGAAGCCCAAGAAGCCGGGCACGAAGACGGTCAAGAAGCCGGGCACGAAGACGGTCAAGAAGCCGGGCACGAAGACGATCAAGAAGCCGGGCACGAAGACGGTCAAGAAGCCGGTCAAGCCTCCTCCCGTAGAGGAGGAGGACCTGGATCCGGAGGCTCCACTCGGCACGGATCCGGCGGACGATCCCTCGGGCCCTGAGGATCTGGAGGATCCGGAGGCGGGTGACGACAGCGGCGAGATGGTGGACACGGGCACTCAGCCTGGGAACACAAAGCCGGGCACTGGTGAGGTGGCACTTCCCCCGGGGCTCGGCAGCGGCTCCCCAGGTGGCTCGTCCGGCAGTGGCGAGGTGGCACTTCCCCCGGGCCTGGGCGACAGCCCTCGAACGGGCGGGGGTGACGTGCCGCTCCCCGCGGGCCTGGGCGACAGCCCTCGGACGGGCGGGAGTGACGTGGCGCTCCCCGCGGGCCTGGGCGACAGCGATGCCGGCGACGGCGAGGACGCGGAGCTTCCCGCAGGCCTGGGCGACAGCGCCGATGATGGCGGAGATGAGGATCTGGCGCTCACCCCGGGGCTGGACAGCAGCACTCCCGGTGGCGGCCTGCCCATCAGTGACGACGATGTCACCTTCGAGGAGGAGGAGGAAGAGTCGAGCCTGCTCGAGACGCTCGGCTTGAGCGGGTTCGTCGACCTGCGCAATGGCGTGCGCGTCCAGGACGACCCTTTTGAGGAACGATCGATCCTCTCCGAGGTGCGCCTGCAGCTCAGCATCGAGCAGGAGCTCTCGGAGGTCATCCTCAAGGTCACCAGTGATTTCCTGCTGGACCAGGTCGAGACCGGAGACGAGGTGGATCTCCGCTACGGCCAGGGCCCGATCGATCTGCGCGACGCCAGCCTGGGCTTCACCCCGCTCGACTTCCTCGACGTCAAGATCGGACGGCAAGCCCTCACCTGGGGCACGGCGGACTTCATCTTCCTGAACGATCTGTTCCCCAAGGACTTCGAGGCGTTCTTCACGGGGCGTGACATCCCCTACCTCAAGGCGCCCTCGGACGCGGTGAAGACGAGCTGGTTCACGCCCCTGGGCAACCTCGACTTCATCTACGTTCCCCGCTTCAACCCCGATCGGTTCATCACCGGCAGGCGCCTGTCCTACTACAACGGCAACATGGGGCAGCTCGCGGGCCAGAATGCGATTGCCCAGGTGACGCCCCTGGACGAGTGGTTCATCGACAACGAGATGCACGCGCGGTTCTCGCTCAACGTGGGGAGCGCGGAGCTCGCGGCCTACGGCTACCGTGGCTATTGGAAGAGCCCTGGCGGCTTCGACCCGGAGGCGGGCAAGGCGATCTTCCCCCGGCTCAACGTGTTTGGCGCGAGCTACCGAACCGGGTTCTTCGGTGGCATCGCCAGCGCCGAGGCGGCCTACTACCACTCGCTCGAGGACAAGACCGGCGACAACCCCCTGATCAGCAACAGCGAGGCTCGCGCGGTGGTGGGCTATGAGCGCCAGCTGCCCGCGATCGCCACGGACTTGAACTTCTGGGCGCAGTACTACGTGGAGTACCTGCCGCACTACGCCGCCTACCTGAGCACGCTGCAAGAGGGCGCTCCGGCCCGGGACGAGTTCCGCCACCTGCTCACGCTGCGCGTCAGCAAGATGCTGTTCCGCCAGAGCATGAGGGCCTCGCTGCTCGCGGTGTACAGCCCCAGCGACAAGGATGGGTACCTGAACCCCAGCGTCAGCTACAAGGTCGCGGACTGCTGCTCCCTGGCGGTGGGCGGAAACTTCTTCCTCGGCGTCGACGACCACACCTTCCTCAACCAGCTGCAGAACAACTCCAACGCGTACGCCGCGCTGCAGTACGGGTTCTGATCAGCCGGCGGAGCTCAGGGCTCGGTCCGGCCCAGCGTCATCGGGTAGCCGCGAGTGGCCCACACGAGGACGCCCTCGTCGAGCACCGCCGTGTTGCTGAAGCCCTGCGCGCGCAGCGTGTCCATCACCTTCCCCGAGGCGGCATGGGGGCAGGCGCAGTAGGAGATGATCCACGTCCCATCCCGCGGGAGCGTCTCGATCATCTTCTTCGGATCATAGAAGGGGACGGGCAGTGCCCCTGGGATGTGGGACTTGAGCCAGTCGGAGGTGGGGCGCGCGTCGAGCAGCACCATGCGCGCGCCGGCCTGCAGCGCGGCCTTCACCTCATCGGCAGGGACGAACCGGCCCTCACGCAGCGGTGAGAAGCGCGGAGCGGGCCCCTCGGGGTTGATCACCAGCTGGGTCGGAGCGGGAGGCAGCTCGGCCACCGGCCCCGGGAGCTGGAGGGTGCGCGCCCAGCTCCGGATATAGGCTGTCACATCGTTCAGCTGCTCCGCCGCGAGGCTCCCCGCGTAGGCCTTCATGGGCGTGCCGCTGCGGCCCTGGGCGATCGCATGGCGGATGAAGCCGTCGCTGGCGGTGGCCAGGAACACCGGATTGCTCAAGCTCACGGCCTTGCCGCCCTCCCCCTTGCTGCCGTGGCATGAGGCGCAGTGCTCCGCGTAGACACGCTGCCCGGCCTCGGAGCTCCCCTCCACCCGCTGCTCTTCCAGGGCCAGCCGGGGGACGGGGCGCAGGTTGCGCAGGTAGGCAATCAGGGTGGTGATCTCGGCGGGACCGAGCGGGCCGCCTTGCTCGCGGCTGAAGGCGGCCATGGGCGTGCCAGGCCGGCCATAGGCGATGCCCCACCGGAGGAACTCGTCGGAGGCGGTGGCCAGGAAGCTCTCGGCCCGCAGGGAGTTGGCGTTGTCCGCCGCATAGCCCGAGCCGTCGGCCGCGTGGCAGAGCGCGCAGTAGCGGGCATACATCGCCGCCCCTTCGGACGCCGGGGCCAAGGCAGCCCCTGTCGCCTGAGGCACCGCCACGGGCGTCTCCTGCTTCTTCACCGCCGGCTCCGTCGCCGCGCGGGTACAGCCCCCTTGCGTGGTGAGGCTCAGGAGCAGCAGCAGCCCGGGAGCACCCGCTGCGGACGAGCGAAGGAGTGAGGGCACTCGGGAGAGAGGGGGCATGACGGTCCGGTTCAGAAGGTTCCTCCCAGGAAGAGATGGAGCGCGGTGGAGCTGCCGCTGGCGCCGCCGGAGGCCACGCCAGGAGCGGCCCTCGGAGCTTCGCCCTGCACAGGCATGAGGTAGATCCACAGCGCACTGCCACCTGCCACCGCAGTGCCCCCTGCTACCAGCGCCGTGGAGAGGTTGGCCTTGTCCCGCCCTTCCAGGCGCTCGCGCCGGGTGATGTCCGCGATACCGTCGCCGTCCGCGTCCTCGGCGCGGTTGGCGATCTCCCGGGCCTGCTGGCGGACGATGAAGCCCGCGCCTACCGCCAACACTCCCACCACCGCCGTATAGAGCGCCGGTCGGCTGAAGATGGCGGGCAGGGAGGCCCCTCGCCGCGCCACCTCGATGTCAGAGGGACCTTCAGGCGCCGGGCCCGACGACTCGAGGTACACCTCCACCGAGTTCCTCTCGCCCGGGCTCAGGGTGATCGTCTTCGTGAAGGAGGAGTACTCGTCCGCGTCCACGGTGAGGTTCGCCTCGCCCGGCGCCACGCGGGCCTCGATGCTGCCCACGCCCAGCGTCCTCTCCCCCAGACGCACCACCGCCTGCGGGACGTTGACGAACACCTTGAGGATCGAGCGGGGCCGGGCCAGTCCCTTGATCCGCCGGGCCAGCAGCCTCGCGCCCGCCTTCTGGAACTTCAGATCCCGCGGCGAGCGCCCTGTGAGCACATCCATCTCCACCCTGCCGTGGTCTGGATCGTACGTCCACAGCCGCAGCGTCCACGCCTTGTCCTCCAGCGTCAGGCGCGCGGTGACGAGCATGTCCGCTTCGAGCGTCTCGGCGGACTCCGCCAGGCATGAGGACTCCTGGCAGCGCAGCGCTGCCGAGTAGCCTCCGCCCAGCTTCTCGCGCACCTCTTTCGGCGGGGCACTCAGCACCCACTGCTCATTGGTCCGGATGGCGGCGTAGAGCCGCTTCAGCCACTTGGTGGCGATCGCGGTGCCTGAGCGCTGCGGCATGTCCAGTCCCATCAGCACCACGCGCGGCAGCAGCTCCGCTTTGGTGAGCTCGCTGGTCAGGTCCATGCTGAACTCGCCAGAGGGCCCCATTTTCGGAGCGGAGTCGGTGAGATCCAGCTCCATCTTCCCCTCCTGCTTCGGGGCGGAGTCGGAGAGATCCAGCTCCATCTTCCCCTGCCCTTCCTGCTTCGGGGCAGAGTCGGAGAGATCCAGCTCCATCTTCCCCTGCCCTTCCTGGGCACGAGCGGCAGGGGCCGCCAGCGCAAGCGCGAGCACGAACAGGCCGGTGAGGGGGGCACCCGGAAGAAGCATGCCCCTGTTCTACCCCGTCGTGCGCTTCCACGGAATTACCCACGTACGTGGATTGCGCCTCTCGCAAGGTGAGACAGCGCCGCACCCGCGAGTCCAGCATGACCTCGGAAGGACGAAGCCTCCGGCGCGGCCCCCGCTGGCCACCGGCTACACGCGAGGCGAGTGAGCAAGCGCCGGGGCAGGATCCGGAGTGGGTGTGCCGGCCTCGGGGGCAGCCTGGGCCACCAGCGCGCGGAGCCGCTCCACCCCCACGGGCTCCTCGGGGACCCATGGGATCAGCGCCACGCGCTGGGCATGGTCGCGCTTCACCCGGGCCACCTGCTCGGCCTCGGCCCTCATCCGCGCGCGCAGGAGGGGATCCCTGCTCCCGCTGACGAGCAGGCTGTTGTTGATCAGCCACGCCCAGGGCTCGATCCCCGCGCGCCGCAGATCCTTCTGGAGGTGCGCGGCCTCTGAGACGGGCGTCGTCTCGGGGAGGGAGACCAGGAGAATCCGGGTGTAGGCCGGATCGCGCAGCCGCATGAAGGGCGTGATCAACCTGGCGCCCGCGGACTTCAGCTCACGCGTCATCTGCCGGTGGTAGGCGCCGGTGGCATCGAGCAGCATCAGCGTGTGGCCGGTGGGAGCCGTGTCGAGCACCACGAACTTGGAGCGCGCCTGCGCCACGAGATGTGAGAACGCGTGGAAGATGGCCACCTCCTCGGTACAAGGGGAGGCCAGATCCTCTCGGAGGAGGGCGCGGCCCTCCTCGTCGAGATCCTTGCCCTTCCGGCTCAAGATCTTCTCGGTGTACGCCTGAGTCTCAGCGCTGGGATCGATCCGGCTGACTTCCAGGTTGGGGAGGGTGCCCTCGAGGGTGCCGGCGACATGGGCCGCTGGATCCGTGGTGCTCAAATGGACGCGGTGGCCTCGAGCGGCAAGCTCCGCAGCGATGGCGCAGGCGATCGTCGTCTTCCCCACCCCCCCCTTGCCCATGACGAGGATGAAGCCGGAGCCGGGCGCGGAGAGCTCGTCCACGAGCCCCGAGAGCGAGCCCGCGGGGAGCGGCGGCAGCGCCTCCAGGTCCGGGCTGGGAGCTGGCTGCGAGGGAGCCAGCAGGGCCCGGAGCCGCTCGATACCGAGCATGTTGAAGGTCTTGAGCGGCACCTCCTCGGTCGGCAGCGCGCGCAGCGCGGGCTCCATCCCGGCGAGCGCGCGCCGGCCTCGCTCCTCGATGGCCACGGCGATGGGATCCGAGCGATCCGTCGCCTGGAAGGTCCCGTTGAGGATCAGGCGCTGGTGGCTCAGCCCCAGGGCATGCAGCTCGCTGGAGGTCCGCTCCGCCTCCCGGATCGCCGAGCGCTCCGGCCGGGTGACGAGGACGACCGTCGTCATGCGGGGATCGGTGAGGGCCACGAGGGCTGCGGCGAAGCGATCACGCTGCATCGCCATCCCCGAGTGCGGTCCGAGGCACGAGGCCCCCCGGGGGTTGTGATCGAGGAAGTCGGTCCAGGCCCGCGGCAGGCTGAGCAGCCGCAGCGTATGGCCCGAGGGGGCGGTGTCGAACACGACATGGTCGAACTGCTGGCGCCACGTCTCATCGAGCAGCCCCGAGAACTCGTCGAAGGCGGCGACCTCGATGGTGCAGGCGCCGGACAGCTCCTCACGGATCTTCTCCACCTCGGCTTCGGGGGCCTTGCCGAGGTAGGGCGCGAGGGCTCGCTCCCGATACGCCTCGGCAGAGGCCTCCGGATCGATGTTGAGCGCCATCAGCCCCGCGACTCCTGGAACGGGTGTGGGCTGGCGCGAGAGGGCTACCCCCAGCATCTCGTCGAGGTTGGAGGCAGGGTCCGTGCTGATGAGCAGCACGCGCTTGCCCGCGTCGGCCGCGCGAATGGCCGTCGCGCAGGCAAGCGACGTCTTGCCTACCCCGCCTTTGCCCGTGAAGAACAGGTAGGGGGTCAACGAGGAGGGCTGTGCCATGAGGAGGGACCTCGCGAGGAGAGAAGGTGCACGATGGGGAGCAGGTTATACCGCGCGCCTGGGCTCGTGCGGTGGGGCGGAGCGCGAGCCAGGAAGTCATCCTGGACAGCCATGGCCCCGGTGCGCTTCACTTGAGCCCCATGACAGAGCAAGAGGCTGAGAAGACACTGAGGGATGCCGACCTCGTGGCCTGTTACGAGGCCCCGATCCGGGACGCCCGCTCACTGATGCAGTCGTGCCTGGCCGCGGGTGTGCCCGCCCTGATGCACCGCGAAGCCTGCCCCAGCCCGGGCTGCGCTCCCAAGTTCCAGATCCTCGTCCGCAAAGAGGACGCACCCCAGGTGACGGGCCTGCTCCAGCAGAGCTGGCTGGAGAGCATGGAGCGTGAGGGGCTGCCGCTCCAGCCCTTGAGCGCCTACCGCGCGGAGAACGAGGAGCCCCCCTGCCCTGCTTGTGGCACCGCCGCCCCGCTCGTCAACGGCGCGTGCAGCGACTGCGGACTGCAGCTCGAGTGAACTGGCAGGCAGATTTCTCCAGTGCGCGAAAATTCCGCCTGGAGCTGAATCAGCCGCTTGGAGCGCCCTTTCCCCTTTGAATCCACTGGGGAAAGTTCCACGGGCCTCGACGGTTCCGTTGATCGCGCCAATCCATCCACGCTAATAAGAACCTCCCATCAAGATCTCTGCATATGTCCCGGATTGACGGCTTCCCCAGAGCCTCAAGCCGAGGCGTACAGCCGGGTCATGAACTTCACTCCAGCGTCATTGGCGTAGTCCGAACACAGGAAGAAACGATGGCAACTATCGAGGTCGCTGAGGCAAATTTTGAAGAGATCACCAAGCGCAGCGGGATTGTGCTGCTCGACTGGTGGGCCACCTGGTGCGGGCCTTGCCGGGTCTTCGCTCCCGTCTTCGAGAGCGCGTCCGAGAAGTACAAGGACATGGTCTTCGGGAAGATCAACACCGAGGATCAGCAGGCCCTCTCGAAGCGCTTTGCTGTCCGCTCCATCCCCACGCTGATGCTCTTCCGTGACGGGGTGATGCTCTACTCCAAGCCCGGCGCCATCCCTGCCGCGGCCCTCGAGGATCTGATCAAGCAGGCGCAGGGCATCGACATGGTGGAAGTCCGCCGCAAGGTCGAAGAGTTCGAGAAGAGCAAGCAGAAGCCGGCCTGAGCAGAGCCGTTGAAAGTCCCTTTCCGTTGAGCAGTCACGCTGTAGAGTCGCCTGCGTCCTTGCAAGCGAGAGAACCCACCCTCACCTGGAGAAGCTAGATGTCATCTGTTGTGACACCAGAGACCACGACCAGCCTGCCCCGCATCGGGGAGCTGGCTCCCGATTTCACGGCCAACACCACGCACGGCGAGATCAAGTTCAGCGCCTGGCAGGACAACCACTGGGTGATCCTCTTCTCGCACCCGGCGGACTTCACCCCCATCTGCGCCACGGAGATGAGCGCGTTCGCCAAGCGCCAGGACGAGTTCACCAAGCGCAACGTCAAGCTCCTGGGCCTGTCGATCGACTCGATCCACTCCCACATGGCCTGGCTGAAGAACATCAAGGACAAGATGGGCGTCGAGCTGCCCTTCCCGCTGATCGCGGACAACGGCACCGTGGCTGCGAAGTACGGCATGCTCCACCCGAACGCCCACAGCACCGCCACCGTGCGGGCGCTCTTCATCATCGACCCCAAGCGCACGGTCCGCGCGCTCATCTACTACCCGCTGACCAACGGGCGGAACATCGAGGAGGTGATCCGGCTGGTGGATGCCATCCAGACCACCACCGAGAAGGGTGTCGTGACGCCGGCGAACTGGAGGCCGGGGGACAAGGTCATCGTCGTCCCGCCGCTGAACGCCGAGACGCTCAAGAAGCGGGAGACGGAGCCCTACGAGTTCGTGGACTTCTACCTCGCCTACAAGCAGCTGTAGTCCCTGCAGTCCAGGTGGATCACCGCTCAGCCCTCTCAGGGCTGAGCGAGCTGGGCCTCGTCGCGATCTTGCGCTACGGGGCCCACCCCTCCTGAGCAATGAGCTTCACGACACGAGCGCGGACGTCGTCGCGGATCTGGCGGACCCGCTCCAACGACTTGCCCTTGGGATCCTCGAGCGGCCAGTCGTCCCGCTTGAGTCCCGGCACATAGGGACAGGCATCGCCGCAGCCCATGGTGATCAACCAGTGGGCCCCTTCTGCCAGCTCATCCGTGAGCAGCTTGGGCTGCGCGCCCGACAGATCGATTCCGACCTCTGTCATGACGGCTTGCACCTCCGGGTGGATGCGCGGGCCAGGCTGCGTGCCGGCCGACACCCCACGCGCCTTCTGCGGGTCAGACAGCGTGTTGAAGAAGGCTGCTGCCATTTGTGAGCGCCCAGCATTGTGGACACAGGCAAAGATGACCGTTTTCATGAGGGCCTCACCCAAAAAAAAGAAGGGCCTGCGGCCAATGCGTGGCACCGCAAGGCAACTGCTCCAGCGCAGACACGCCAGGCGCCGAGGGCAGGCCCAAGAGCGTCGAGCTACGAGTTATCTCCCGTGCTCATCCCACCAGTGGAGGAATGTCCTCTGGGGGAGTCCGGCACGAGATGGCTCCCCGCGATCGCAGGAGCCGCTCTACTTCCTTGGTCAGCCCATCGTACCGTCGATAGATGGCGGTAAGCGCGCGGAGCTGCTCCCGGCGGACCTCATCCACCTGGGGCACCAGCCGGTAATACACCCACTTCCCACTTCGATGGGGCTCAACCACCCCCGCTTGACGGAGGACAGACAGGTGGTGGCTGACGTTGGACTGCGCCAGCCCCAGGGTTTCCTCGATGTGACAGACGCACAGCTCTCCGTGCGAGAGGAGGGCGATGATGCGCAGGCGCATCTCATCACCGAGCGCCTTGAAGAAGCGACTCGCCTGCGACACCTCAACGGCCGCCACGGCCGGCGAGATCAAGTCGCTTCCACAACAGGTATTCGGCTCTTCGGTGTCGCCTTGCATATTCTCTCGGACCTGCCGCCCTCGAGGGAAAGCTCACACAGAAACCGCAGCGGCCGTCAGGTGCTTGCCAACAGCCGCTGCACCAGCGCTGGGCTGCCTAGCCCGCGCAGCAGCCGTTGCCTGCGGACGCGCAGCAAGCTGCGGGACGAGGGGTCTCACCCTTCTTCTCGGCAGCCTGCGCCACCCGGGGCCCTCCCGTCATGCCCATGAGGAACCCAAGAGCCAGACCCACTGCAAGCGCCATACCGCTCTTCTTCATGTCATCCCCTCCCAAGGAATGGAAAATCGTGGAAGCTGGAATTTTGCCATGCTTCTTCGCTCGTCGCAATCAAGTTTCTTCATATGATTCGCAGTGACAGCCTGCGGACTGTGAAAGAGGATGAGCCCATGGATTCCGGTGCGCTGATCAAAGCCTTCGTGGTGGGGATGTGCGCCACCCTCCTGATGGACCTGCTGAACTTCCTGGGTGCGAAGTTGGAGCTGGTCGCGCAGTTCAGGCCCTCGATGCTGGGCCGGTGGGTCACTCGCCTGGTGCGCGGGGAGTTCCTCCTGGCGGACATCCGCAAGGCGCCGGCCGCCAAGGGGGAGCTCGTCATCGGCGAGCTCACCCACTACCTGATCGGTGGGACGCTGGCGGTGTTCTTCGTGCTGCTGGCCCAGGCCACAGGCCTGCCTGTCACGAACATCGTCTTTGCGATCATCTATGGGGTCTTCACGAGCGTCTTCGCCTGGTTCGTCCTCTTCCCGTCCTACGGGTTCGGCGTCATGGGGAAGAAGGGGCCTCCTCACATGAAGCCGCTCAAGACGAGCCTCTACGGTCACTTCAACTTTGGCCTGGGGCTCGGCCTCTTCTTCAACCTGCCCCACTGGCTCGGGTGAGCGCACCCGCAGCGTTTGTCAAGCGTGGGTGCCGGTTGCCAGACAGGACCGACTTCGCGGAATAATCCCCTGTTAGAGGCCGCTCGGCTCGGGCCCCTCCCAGGGGAGTATCCATCATGAGCTTCAATCGCAGGGAGTTCATCACCGTGGCCGCAGTGACGACCACGGCCACCGGCATCTCGCGGACCGCGCTGGCGCAGCTCACAGAGCGGAAGTACCCCGTCACCAAGATCGCGAAGGCGTCGGACCTCAAGACGGGAGAGCCCCTCTCCTTCTCGTATCCGGATGACAATGCCCCCTCCTACCTCGTGAAGCTGGGGCGTCCGGCGCAGGGAGGAGTCGGCAAGGACAAGGACATCGTCGCCTTCTCCAGCCTCTGCACTCACATGGGCTGTCCGGTGAAGTTCCAGGAGAGCCGCTTCGTGTGTCCGTGCCACTTCTCCCAGTTCGATCCCGCCGTGAACGGGCAGTGCTACCAGGGGCTCGCCACCGAGTACCTGCCCCAGATCCGGCTGCGGATCGATGAGGCCGGTGACATCCTCGCAGAGGGGATCGACGGACTCATCTGGGGCCGCATCGAGAACAAGTCCTAGCTTCCCTCCCCGTTCCTCAGCCCTACAGAGCGAGCAAGCCCCATGTCCGTCTACGAGCGGCGCGATTCACTTCCCATTCCTCCCAAAGACGCGAAGGCCCAGAACACCGTCTGCCAGTACTGCACGGTGGGCTGCGGCTATGTCGTCTACACCTGGCCCGTAGGCAAGTCTGGCGGGCTGAGCCCGGAGAAGAACGCCTTCGGCGTCGATCTCTCGCAGCCCCAGGTCGCGCTGGAGGGCCTCTGCTACACCGAGAGCATGCACGCGCTCATCCAGAGCGCGAACGGCCAGCACATGAACGTGGCCATCGTCCCCGCGGCGGACTCGCCCATCAACCTGAAGAGGGATCACTCGAGCCGCGGCGCGACCAACGCGCTGACGACGTACTCGGGTGCGCGGCCGACTCGCGAGCGCCTGAAGACCCCGCTGCTGCGCGTGGGCAAGGCGCTGGTGCCCATCTCCTGGGAGGAGGCGGTCGCCGTGCTCGCGGGGGTCATCCAGGGGGTCTCCGACAAGTTCGGCCCGGATGCGCTGTGCGCCAAGGCGACCGATCACGGGGGTGGTGGCGGCGGCTTCGAGAACAACTACGCCATCGGCAAGCTCTTCTTCACGGGCCTGCAGATGAAGAACGTCGCCATCCACAACCGGCCCGCCTACAACTCCGAGGTCTGGGGCAGCCGGGATCGCGGCGTGCACGAGCTGCACTACACGGCCGAGGATGCGCGCCTGTGCGACACGCTCGTGCTGTGGGGGGCCAACTCCTATGAGACGGCCTCGGTCTTCTACACCGAGCACATGCTCCCCAACTTCCAGTCCCAGACTCAGGCGGAGAAGAAAAAGGTGTTCTCCGCGGGAGAGCCCCTCGAGCCGATGCGCATGATCGTCGTCGATCCGCGCAAGACGTCGTCCGTGGCCATCCCCCAGTCGCTCGCCGCCGAGCGCGTCCTGCACCTGCGGCCGAACCTGGGCACCGATGTCGTGCTCACGAACGCGGTGGCGCGGGTCATCTGGGAGAAGGGCTATGCCGATCGCAGCATGATCGATCAGCGCAGCGACACCACGACGTTTGCCGACTACCAGGCCAAGTCCCTGATGACCGAGACGGCCTATGCGGCCTTCCTCGCGGAGGCGGAGAAGATCACGGGTGTCCCTCGGGCCGACATCGAGAAGGCCGCGGAGTGGATGGCCAAGCCCAAGAGCGACAAGTTCCGCCGACGGTCCCTGATCATCTACGAGAAGGGGATGATCTGGAACCAGCGCAACTACGACACCATCGCCGCCCTGGTCCAGATGGCCGTGCTGGGAGGCAACATCGGGCGCGAGGGCACGGGCTGCGGGCGCCAGGGAGGCCACCAGGAAGGCTATGTCCGCCCCGGATACCCGGGCGTGCGCCCGCCTCCCAACGTGGACAAGTACCTCATGGAGGGCAACGGGAAGTTCTACTGGGTCATCGGGACCAACCCATACCTCACCACGCCGCGCTCCCAGCAGTTCCGCAAGAGCATCAACGCTCGCACCTCCGCGCTGACCCGCGCGATCGCCTCCGCCGTCAAGAGCACCGCCCCCGCCAAGCGCGTGGAGCAGGTGCTCTCCGCCCTCGCCTCATCGAGCGGGCTATTCATGGTGGTGTCCGATCTCTATCTGACGGAGACGGCCCGTGACGCGCACCTCGTCCTGCCCGCCGCCGGGTGGGGAGAGATGAACCTCACCTCCATCAACTGCAACAGCCGGCTGCTGCGCTTGTACGAGCGCTTCATGGATCCGCCGGGCCAGGCCAAGCCGGACTGGGAGATCCTCGCGCTCACCGCGCGAAAGCTCGAGGAGGCTTACACCAAGGCCGGCAAGGCGGAGCAGGCCAAGCAGTTCTCCGGCTTCAGCTGGAAGACGGACGAGGAGGTCTTCCAGGCGGGCGCACAGGAGTTCCCGGACAACACCCTCGACGAGAAGGGGGCCGAGTCTCTGCCGTGTGAGACCTACAAGGGTGTGACCTATGCGCTGCTCCGCTCGCTGGGGCAGAAGGGCATTCAGACGCCTGTTCGCAAGGACCCGGCCACGGGGGCGCTGGTCGGCACCCCGCGGCGGTACGGCAAGCGCTTCGGCACACCGGATGGCAAGTTCAAGTGGTACGGCACCGATCCCTGGAGCGGCTTCCCCGCCGAGGTGGCCAAGTACTTCCAGGGCGGCAAGGAGAAGACGTACACCTTCTGGCTGACCACGGGCCGCAACCAGCACATCTGGCAGACCGGCTACCACGACCAGCACATTGCCCAGAAGATGGCAGCGGTCCCCCTCCCCTACGTCGAGATCCATCCGGAGGATGCGAAGAAGCTCGGCGTGAAGGCCGGTGACATGGTGGAGGTCTACAACGAAGAGGGCAGCAGCAACTTCCAGGTGCACGTGACGGATGCACCGAAGCCCGGCCTCATCTTCGCCCTCCAGTACCACCCGCGCGGGACGGCAAACCACCTGACGTCGCCGTACACGGACGCGAAGACCACCATCCCCTGGTACAAGGGCACGCGCGTCGCCGTACGCAAGGCCCCGAGTCCAGCCACCAAGGTGCCCGCGACGAGCCCCCTGGCCGGCAACCACTTTCGCTAACCGCGAATTCCACTAGGAGTACGACAGGCTCGTCAGGCCTCCCCCTGAGGTGGGGGGAGAGAGGTGAGCTGCGCCTCCCGCTTCGCGCTATATAGAGAGGCGCATCGCGCCGGGGTGCTCCCGGCGCAGGAAAGGACAAAGCTCGATCATGGCCTGGGAAACCAACGGATGGCAGACCTCCACTGCGGAGACGGCCAATGCCACCCTCGTACAGGAGTCTCGGCGCGCATTCATGTCGCGCGTGTACGGCTGGATGTTCGCCGGCCTCTGGATTACCGGCATGGTGGCGCTCTTCACCGTGAGCAACGAGTCGGTGCGGAATGTGGTCATCAACTGGTACTTCCCGCTGGTCCTCGCGGAGCTGGGCCTCGTCTTCGTGCTCTCGATGGTGGCGCCCAGGCTGTCCGGCCCCGTAGCCGCTCTGATGTTCATCGGCTACTCAGTACTCACCGGATTGACGCTGTCCCTCCTCTTCTATCGCTACACCTCCGGCTCCATCGCTCAGGCTTTCTTCATGACGGCCGGCGCATTCGGCGCGATGAGCCTCTACGGGACGATCACGAAGAAGGATCTGAGCGCCTGGGCCTCCTTCCTCTTCATGGGTCTGGTAGGCGTGCTCATTGCCGGTGTGGTGAACATCTTCATGGGCAGCGACATGCTGGGCTTCGTCATCGCCTGCGCCAGCGTCATCGTCTTCGCAGGCCTGACGGCCTACCAGACGCAGAAGCTGCGGGAGATGCACGCAGCCACGGGCTACAGCAGCACCGCCACTGCGAGCATCGTGGGCGCGCTCATGCTGTACCTGGCCTTCATCAATCTCTTCCTCGCCCTGCTGCGCATCTTCGGACAGCGCCGCTAAGGAGCTACTGCCCCCTCCACTCACTGGGTGACCCGCGTCCTGCCCAAGTGACGCGGGAGCCCAGGGCACGGGCCCGCGCTCAGGGGCACGCAGGTCGCGGGCCCCTCGTCTCGGCGCGGGTCCTCCCGTCGGCTGCTCAGGATAGATCACAATTTTTGGCTCCTGGAGAGCCTCTTCTCCGCCAGCATCCAGCCGATCTCCACGAGCTGTAACTCCCGAAAACCGCGCCACAGGGTCTGCCAACCGGGTGCTCCATTTCTTTTCAGATGGCCACCACGGCGCGCGAGGGCGCCCAGGGCCTGCTGAACCGTGGGAGCTCGGGGCAGATTCTTGACCAGTTGAGCGAGGATGAGGAGCTGACGTGGGGTGAAAGCCAGGCTGGCCGGAGCAGTGGGGCAGGTGCGCTCTAGGGCGCGCAGCAGAAGCAGCCGCCACGCGATGGGCAGGCACAGCCCGAGGATGTTGGCCAGAGCATGGAAGGACTCGTGCTGGCGTTGCTCCATGGCGCAGCCGGTCTTCAGCGCCTTGAAGAACTCTTCAATGAGCCAGCGCGCACGGTAGATGTCCACAATCCGCTCGACAGCACTGACGGTCTCCATCGGCTCGGTGGTGAGCAGAAACCATTCGACGGCGGGCTCGCCAGGGGGAGGCTCCGGCTCCCAGACGCGCACCAGGTTGACCTCAATGCCCTGGGGGGTGCGCCCTTTGGAGTCGGGCTTGCGCAGGCATGCTCGAGTGGAGCTGAAGGCCACCGTCGCCTTGCGCTCCTTGCGGGGAGGGTGGCTCTTGGGATCAAAGGAACGGGCTTTGCCGGAGCGCTCCGACAGCTCGATCTGTCGGCTTGCTTGAGGTGGCTGGGCGCGCGCCAATTCGAACAGGTGTGTCAGCTGCCCCTGGTGGAAGACCGCTCGATCCTGGCAGGCCCGAATCACGAACCGCGCGTTGAGTTCTGTGGCGGCCTTGAGCACCTCGTAGATGTCGCCTTCGCGGTCCATCACATGGATGCACTCGAAGCGGCCTGCGCGCGCCTGCTCGATGCGCTCCATCAGTTCCATCCAGCGCCTGGATTCCTTGGGCCACTGGGGGATGTTGCCAGCCTGGCGCGCTTGCTTGCTCACCTGGTTCGGCTTGAGCCGACGTTGGTGGCCTACCCGCACGCCTCTTGAATCAATGGGGCGCGTATAGACCTCGGCTGCCAACGTGCCCAACGGAATCCGGTCCCCGTCGGCAGAGACGGCCACAGCCGCATGCAGAAAGAAGCCCTGGCCTCTTGTCGTGGTGGGGCCCAGTCCCGCTCGGTAGCTGTCTCCGGGAAAGACGAACTCGGTGGTGTCGTGAATCGCCAGGCACTCTTGGACCAGGCCTGCGCGCTCACGGGTGGCCAGAAGATGGCCCGACAGCAGGTCCTGCCAGCTGACCGCCTCGTTGTTGAGCAGCCGGTAGGCCGCCTCCAGGCTCGCCTCGTCCTCCAAGGCATTGGCCAGGCTGGCCGCTGGCTGCTGCGAAAGCCGAGCCACCAGCTGGCCCGCCACCCGATTGCGCCGCGCATCCCCGAGCTCCGCTTGAGCCACTTCCTGCTCCACCGACTGCCTCAGCCACTCGGGCACTTTCTCACTCGCCTTGTTCATGCCGACGCCAGATCACGCACTGGGCCGCTTCGCAACCCGCAACTGCCTCATTCGGTAGGTAAGCAAGAGGTCTACCTGACGGGTTGAGATGTGGGGTATCCTGAGCCGTCGGCTGACGGGTCCTCCCGCGCCGGCCGTCCCGCTCT
>NZ_DASPHO010000136.1:0-14710 GCF_035629615.1 Hyalangium sp.
CCATCACGGAAGACGCACCAGCCATCCCCTACGAGCAGGGCCTGCAAGCGCTCGTAGGCGAGCACGCGCCGGAGTGAGGCCACCGCCTGGGCTCGATCCTTGATCCCCTGCTCCGGCTTCAGCAGCATCAGCTCGCCCGCCCGGTGCGATCGCAGCAGGTCGCCCGAGATGAACGTTGTGTCCTCCAGGATCAGGGCCAGCTCGCCCGGAGTCTTCGAGCCCGCGAGCTCGAGGACCCGAAGCCCTGGCAGGAACTCCTCGCCGTCCTTCAGCCACCGATCACAGGGGATGGGGAACCCCTCTCGCTCCGCCGAGGGCCCCGCGATCTTGCAGCCGAACTCCGCGGCGATCTCCTGAGCGCCGCGGACGTGGGCCGAGTTGGTCAGCACGATCCAGGCAGCGCCGCCCAGCTCTCGCAGGTGCTTGCGGTCATGCTCCGAGAGCGGCAAGGGATCCACCAGGACGTTCCCACCCTCGCGAGTCCATGCAAAGCTGTTGAAGTCGATGTCGAGCCGCTCGGCGAACTCGGACCAGCAGTAGAGATCCTTGCGGTGAAGTCGCTTCATGGTGGGCGCTCCCTGACCCCGGGCTGTGAAGGTGGATGCCAGGCCCTCACCCTACACTTCCCCCGGTGCAAGTGGGACACGCTCCGCGCTCAGAGTCGACCGTGAGGCACTCGCCCCTGCTTCAGCGCCTCCACCTGCATGAACGTGAAGGGCTGCTCGTAGAGCACGCGATCCTGCTGGCGCGTCCGGAAGAGGTCGACGATGAGGTTCATCCGATCCCCCAGATCCCCCCAGTCCCGCGCCGCGCTCCCCGCCGTGTCGTTCGGTGTCCGATCCAGCGTCGCCATCAGCGAGACGAGCTCCGCGTGCTCCAGGCGCGAGAGCGAGGGTGGGAAGTCCCGCTCGGCATTCAGCGCCGGGATGTCCTCCCCGAGCCGGAGCGTCACGTCTGGCAGATCCAACCGCATCAGCGCCCGGGTGATCAGCTCCCGCCACAGACGCTCCAGCTTGCCGGCCAGGGGCCCAAAGGCGCCGCGCAGGGACAGCTCGTGGAAGGGGTTGCCCCGTCGCGCAGGCGCTACCCCCATGAGCTCCACCACTTGATCGAGGAACACCTGCCGCAGCGGCGCATGCAGGGCGCCGAGGATCGGCCCTTGGAGGCGTGTCTGCTCGTGGTAGCCCACCAGGGCGTTGGCCAGGAAGATGCGCTCGGCCCGGGCCTTGGCGCCCTGCTCGAACATCGCCTATCTCCGGGGTCCCATCGCCTGCTCCTTTCCCATGGGAGGCAGCGACCCTGGGTGCGAGCGCCTGCCTGATCCCTCGTGGGCTCAGACGATGCGAAACACCCGCCCGACGGGGACGAAGGGCAGGTGCTTCCCCTGTGGCATCAGGAAGGCGTGCTCGCGCCGGATCTGGAGCCGGTCGCACTCTCCATCCGTGATGATGAGGAGTGGCCCGTCCTTCGGGAAGTCCTTGGCGCGCTCCAGCAGATCGATCCCTGGCTGGAGGACCGTGCCGCCTCGGCCGCGGACTCGGACCCGCTCGGCGAGCGTCTCCGGCGCGACATAGCCCTCGTCGTAGGCCACCGCGTCACAGAAGACGAGCCGCACCTGCGTCACCTCCCGGGCCTGGCTGTAGCTGGCAATGGCCCCAAGGGCCTTGGCCAGCAGCTTGCGCTCCATGGAGCCGGAGGTGTCCAGCACCACCCCGAAGGTCCTCCCCTCCCTCGCCTCCGCCAGGGGCACCCAGAGCGGACGGGGAATGTCAGGGGTGGCGGACTGGCGCCGGCTGAGCCGCGTGTACGTCCGGCGCTTCTCCAGGGGAGAGAAGTGCTGGGCGAACCACTGCGCCAGCTCCACGTCCCAGGGGATGGGGGGCTGATCCAGCGCGCGGATCTCCTCCACCAGCGCAGCGGGCAGGTACCCTCGGCCCTCGGCCTCGTGGAACGCGAGCCCCTGCGTGAGGCAGCGCCGGTAGAAGGCGTCCAGCGACGCGCCATCGCCCCGCATCCACCAGTCGGGGCTCTGCCCCTCCAGCATGTCTCCGAGCCCGTAGCCGCGCAGCGTGGCCAGCTTCCGGTAGCGGCGCATGTCCGTGACGATCAGATCGTAGACAGCCTCGGCGGACATTCCCTTGAGCTCGGGATCGTAGAGGACCCCGAACTTGGGCAGCTCGCCGACTCCCATCTCCACGAGCCACCCGTTCACCACGTAGTCACACGCGACGTTCCACAGGTAGGGATCCCGCCCCATGCGGCGCGCCTGGTGGCGAAGGCCCACGTGGAGCAGCTCGTGCGCGATGACAAAGCGCATCCCCTCCTCGCGCAGTCCCGCGGCCGGGTTGAGGTAGATCTCCCGAGCCTCGGCGTCCACCGCGGCCACCGTGATCTGCAGCCGGTGACAGACCTGCGGATCCTCCACCAGGGTGAAGTGGGCCGCCAGCGAGCCGAGCAACGGAAACCGGGCGATGAACCACGAGCGTGCCCGCGCGGCCTCCGTCTGCGCACTCCCCCGCGAGCTCATCGTCTGGCGCAGTCCCGCGGCCAGCTCCACCGCCGCATCCACCGCCTGCACGAGCCCCTCGGCGAAGATGGCCTCCCAGTCCGTCCCATCGACCGTGTCGAACTGCGCGGGCTCGATCATGTCGTAGGAGCTCGGGCCCGCGGCTCCACAGCCGGAGAGCTGAGGGGGGATGCCCTCACGGACGAAGGTCTCGTACAACCGCTCCTCGCTCTTGGAGCCGAAGTCCACCTCCACCAGCATGTCATCCGGAGGGCGACCGAACTTGAGGTCCCTCAGGAAGCGCGCCACGAAGCAGTCGCACGCCGTCTGCCAGGCAATGGGCTCGGGGACGTTCTTGAAGTGCCCCAGTCCCAGGTGAAGCAGGCAGTGGGCGATCACGTAGGCCCACTCCTCCGGCGAGCCGCGCCGCTTGGGGTGCGCGTAGAGCGCTCCCCGGGGGCTCACCACCGCCCAGCCACTCGGTGGGTAGGGTGTACCCTCCCGGCGGTAGAGGGACACGCGCCACATCAGCAGCCCGAAGATCGGGTGGGCGCGGACCTTCTCGACGCCCTTCTCGAAGGCCTCGGTGGCGGGATCGCTTCCTTTCTTCTTCTCGTCCTTACGCGCCATCCTTGCGCTCCACCAGCCGCGGCAGATCGCGCACGATCTCCAGCAGGAGCCAGTCCGGCAGCCCCTCGCCGTCCTGCCGTGCCACCACCATCTGCGCCAGCTCGAAGCTGATGGCCGCCAGGCTCTTGATCAACCCCTTGCCTCGATGCGCCAGCTCGCGGTGGTGCTCGGCGAGCGCCTCGCGTGTGCGTGGCAGCTCCTTGATGAGCTGGGCGCGCAGCGACTGGGAGAGGAAGTAGAGGACGTCCCGATCCTCGGGCGCGTGGGGCCAGCCCATCTCGCCGCGGAGGATGGCGCTGAGCCGGTACTTGCTGCGGGCCTGCTTCACGAAGGCCTTGAACTGCCCGGCGTGGACCGGGGTGAGGCACCCGTAGGCCAGCACCTCCAGCGTGGCGTCCGACACCTCCTCGCCGTACTCCTTGAGCGCGTCGCTGAGCATGTGCCACGAGCGCGGTGTGGAGAAGGGCTCCTCGTGCTTGGGCGAGGCGCTCCAGAGGTGATCCGGCCGCAGCCGGATGTAGTCGAGCACGATCGGGTGGATCTCGCTCTGCTGGGCCCACTCTAGCCAGTCCTGGTGCGACGCCTGGAGCTGCACGTGGATCATCCGGTTGATGAGCGCCGAGGACATGGGCTTGACGATGGCGCTGTCCTGCGCGCGGTTGCCCGCGCCGATGACGATGGAGCCCGAGGGCAGCTCGTACTCGCCGATGCGCCGCTCGTGGATCAGGCTGTAGAAGGCCTTCTGCACCTCGTGGGAGCAGGCGTTCAGCTCGTCGAGGAAGAGGCAGTAGGGATCGTCCCGGGCGATCATCGTTGGCGGGCAGAAGCGGCTCTTGCCGTTGACGATCTGCGGCACGCCGATGAGGTCCTCGGGGGCCAGCTGGCTGCCGAGCAGCGACACGCACGGCAGTCCTACCTGCTGCGCGAACTGCTGGACGATGGAGGACTTGCCGATCCCCGGTGGGCCCCAGATGAACACGGGCCGGACCACGGCGACATGAAGGAGGTACTCGGCCAGCGATTTCTGGGTCAGCGTCTGGACGGCGTTCACTCGGGGGACTCCTGGTGCCGGGGGGCTCCTGGAAAGAGGGTCAGAGCTTCAGGCCCGGCCCGAACCGCTGCTTCAGCGCATCCAGCTTCCGCTTCTCCCACCACATCTCGCTCAGATCGAGGTGCGTCAGCCGGGGGAGCACCTTCGGCGAAGCCAGGATGCGCACTCCCTCGGGAGTGAACTCGTTATGCGCCAGCTCGAGCCGCTCCAGGTTCTCCAGCACCTGGCTCTCCGCCAGCTGCTTGACGGCCGAGTCCGTCAGCTGGTTCCGGTTCAGCGCGAGCCACTTCAGAGGCCGGAGCCACTCCGCCTCCGCCAGCGGAGAGAGGCCCTCTTCGAGCATCAGGCACTGCGACAGGAACAGGCGCTCGAGCTTGAGCCGACCCTGGGAGAACACGCCCAAGGCCTCGTCATCCAGCTCCTCACTGCCCCCTGTCAGGCTGAGGGTCCGCAGGCTGCTCAGTCGCTCGCTTCCGAGCACCGCGGAGATCCCGCTCACCTTCGCTCCTGGCAGGAGCAGCGAGTCCAGCTTGCCCACATGCGCCGCCGCCGCCAGCGCCTTCGCCCCCGCATCCACCTTCCCCGTCAGCTTCAGCCAGCGGACCTGCTCGAACCAGGGCTGCCCGGCCGCCGCCCCCAGTCCCTTGCCGTCCTGGAGCGAGACCGTCAGCTTGTGCACGGGCTCGTGCGCCAGCAGCTCCTCCCCGTTCTCGGCGAGGCGCTTCTCTGGGAGCGTCAGCTCCTCGACGAACCCTCGCCGGTAGGACAGGTCTCCTGCACTCACTCCTGGCAGCTCCTCCGCCCAGGCCTTCCCATGCTCCTTCAGAAGCTGCTTCACCCGCTTGTTCAGCGTGGATCGCTGCTCTGGATTCAGCCTCGTGCGGAGGGACAGCTCCGCGCGGATGAGCTCGGCGCGCGCGCCTGCCCCGTGCGCCTCGAGCCACTGCGCACAGGCCAGCCGGGGCTCTGGCGCCTCCGGGTGCGCTGCGATCTTCGCCAGCAGTGCAGGATCGGGCCTCATCCGCCGAGCAGCTCCTTCACCTCGCGCTGCCAGCGTGCGCCCAGCTCCGGGTGCACCATGTGTACATAGGCCGCGTAGCCTCGCAACCAGCCCTCGAAGTTCTCCCGGCCCCGCGCCTGCGACGCCACCCCGTGCTTGCGGCAGTTGGCCAGGATCGCCTTGAACCGGCGACGATCCACGCGCGGGATGGAGACCTGCTCGTTCACCGTCAGGCCTGTTACACGCTGGCGGGAGTTCTTGCGCATCACCCGCCGCTTCGGGTGGTTCTCCGTGAAGCCCTCCTGCTGGAGGATGGCGTTCACCCACCACAGGAAGCGGCCCATCTTCTCGGGTGGATTCTTGAAGGAGAAGGACAGGTCATCCGCATAGCGCGTGTAGGTAGCCCCCAGCTTCTTCGCCAGCGCCGTGAGGCGCGCGTCCATGCGGCGGCACACCAGGTTGGCGATTGCCGGAGACGTGGGCGCTCCCTGCGGCAGCGCGCCCGGCCACACCACCGTCCCATCCGGCAGCTTCGGCCGGTGCGTGGCGAGCCCCGCCAGCGCGCTGGCCACCTCTTCGCCGTAGCCGTGCGCCTGGAAGAGCCCCTTCACGCGCCGGTAGTGCACCGTGGGGAAGAAGTCCTCCAGATCCACGCGCACCACCACCGTGGCGCCCGTGTGCGGCTCGGCGTTGCTCACCGTGGAGCGCCCCTTCACGAAGCCATGCGCAGCCTCATGCGCGGGCATGTGCTCGAGGATCTTCTCCAGGATGGCGCGCTGCACCGCCTTGAGCTGCGCCCGCGGCGCGGAGATGCGGCGCACCCCGCCCGAGCGCTTGGGCACCTCGAACTCCACGTACCCCGAGCCCGCCTCGGTCCCCGGGCGCATCAGCGCCTCGAGCTCCTTCTCCTTCACGCCCACCAGCTCCGCCACGTCCTTGCGGGTGGCCAGCTTGGGCAGCTTGCCCTTCAGGGGCGGCTGCTTCTTGGCGCTCCCCCAGCGGTTCATGGGGACGCCGAAGCTCCAGCCACTGGGGTTCCACCCACCGCGGGACAGGGGGCCCGGATTGCGAGGCGGCTTGAAGCGGCGGTCCGGCGGAGAGACGTCCGTCAACCCCAGCTTCTGCACCGCCGCCCGAGCGGAGTTCGCGACCCGCTTATCCGCATCCTTCACCAGCCGGCGGAGCTGCCCCGCCGCCGTCGCGCGCGCGAAGAGCAGCGGGATCTGCTTCACGCCCCGGCGCCGCTCGCGCGGATCGACGCTGCGCAGCATGCGCCCCACCGGCTCCAGCCACTGGCGGCTCACGTAGAAGCGGGCCACCTCGTACTCGGCCAGCCCCTGGTGGCTCTCGAGCAGCTCGGTGATGCGCTCGAAGTTGGCCTCGGGCTCTGCCATCAGCGGCTTCAGCTCGAGGAGGAGGCCAACGAGGTTCATTCCCATGCTCTCCTGGGGTGCAAGCCCCCGCGCGGCGGAAGACACTGCGCTCCTGAGGCCGCCGCCACCTGCACGGCAGATGCACGCGGGGTCAGGGAAGCCGGCAAGGCGGACCCCGCGCTGCGTCGTTCTTCAATGGGTATCGCTGGCAGCCGCGACGTGACATCGCGGACGGAAGGCTGGCTGCACGCGACCCCAGGAGCACTGTGAACTCCAGCACATTCGCCGCGCCGTGTGAAGCCTTCACCAGGTCACCGGCGGCTCACCCTCTTCCTCCAGGAGTGCCAGGAAGGTGTCACGGGTCCCGCCCGGGGCCTGTCGGATGAGCGTGTTGAACTGTTGGTTTCGCGCGCGGACCCGCGCTCCGTGGGCGCGCATCACCTCCAGCGCCTCGGGCACCATGTGGGGCCGGGCGAGCACCTCCAGGTTCTGCAGCAGCTCGCGGTGGCTCCGGGGCGCGGAGAGGCTGGCGCTGACCCCCGGCTGGGACAGGCTGTAGCGATAGCAGTCCACCGCGCTGGGGAGTACCGCGCCCGAGGGCATTCCCGGCGTGGGCTTGAGGAGCCGGCCGTAGCAGGTGGCGGTGAAGGTCAGCACCCCCGTTCCCCGCGCGAGCGCCTCTGGGAAGAAGGCCGCCTCCGCGCCCGGGTGGGCGGCGCTGTGGCGTGTCATCACCACCGGCCAGGGGTTGCGCCGGATTGCCTCCGCGGCCAGGTCTCGCAGGTGGGTGGAGAAGCCAAAGGCGCGGAGCTTGCCCTCGGCGCGCAGCTGCTCCAGCGCCTCGAAGTCCTCTGCCGTGAGCCGCTCGGGTGAGCGCACCCAGAACAGGAGGAAGACATCCAGGTGGCTGGTGCGGAGCTGGCGCAGCGCGGACTCCACGTCCCGGCGGAGCGCGGCGGGCCCCGAGTGGTAGGAGCCCGCGACCACCACGAGCCCCTCGCGATGGGACCGGCGCGAGCGGAGGAAGCGCGTGAGCTGCAGGTACTCCGTCTCCCAGAAGAAGGCGTTCACGCCCGCCTCATGGGCCTCGGCCAGCGATGCGAGGGACAGGCCGTTCGCGCCCGAGAGCACGAGCGGCGAGACGCTGAGCCCCGTGCTCCCCAGGGCGCGCCAGGAGGCCCGTGGAGTGATCTCAGGGGGGGCGCGCTTCGGGGCCGTCTTGTCCCGGCGAGGCCGTGTGGGCCGGCGCTCCTCGAGATCGGGGGCCGCTGCGAAGGCCTCGTCCGGGAAGACCAGCGTCATCGCCTCCAGGTGTGCCACCACCCGATCCGGCTCCGAAGCATCTCGCAGCGCGGCGGCCAGGTGCTCGAAGGCGGCGGCATCCGCCTGGCGCAGCAGCCAGGTGTAGGCGGAGGCGCGAAGATCGGGATCCTGCGTGCGTGAGGCTCCTCGCAGCCGCTCGGACAGGAGTGCATCGAGAGTCTCGCACTCCTCCAGCACCGCCGCGGCAGCGGCTCGGACCATCGGAGAAGGATCGAGCGACAGGCGCAGGAGCGCTTCCAGCTCCTCCCGCGTTCCCTCCGCGCGGAGCAGCTCTGCCCCGCGGGCTCGCATCCAGGGATCTGGAGAGAGCGCGCTGGCAAGCCCCACGCTCCGCACCTCGTCAGGAGCGAGCTTCGTCGCCTGGGAAGCCAGGAGCGTCAGCGCGGCGCGCCGCACCGAGAGGTCCGAATCCTGCGCACAGGCCACGTTCGCCGAGGGCACATCCAGCGCCGCCATGCGGATCCACGGGTCCTCGTGTGTGAGCGCTTCGCGCCGCTCCTCCTCCGTGAGACGGCCCAACTCCGAGCGCTCCCCAAGGGCCACTGCACGGACTGACGTGTCGGCCTCTTTCGAGAGACGCTCGAGCAAGGCCTCCTCTTCGACACAGCCGGCACCTTCCGCCACGGCGCGGCGCTCCCGTGAAGTCCTGGCTCGGGGTGCGAAGGCCACGAGAGCCCGGGCGAACGCCATGATGGCCGAGGGAGCCGGAGGCCGGCGCTCCCAGGCGGCGATGACCTCCTCGCGCACGGATGCGTCCGGATCCTCCAAGGCCGCGAGCACCTCCGCACGGCTTGCGGGATCGAGGACGAGCCCGGAGAGGGCTGCACGCCGGATGGCAGGCTCCTCATGACGAGCCAGGGTCCGGACACGCTCGATCAGCTCGGTCTCATCCCTCCGCACCACGATCCGTGCAGCCCAGGCGAGCGCGCCCGGACGCGGCGGCTCGCCGAGGATGCGTGACGCCAGGGCGAGCTCATCCACGTCGATCCGTTGGAGAAGGGAGCGGACCTCTTCCGCGGCATGTGGGACCCGTGGCTCGTCCAGCCAGCGCATCGCGAGCCGGACGGCCTCGGGATCCCGACGCTCGATCAGGCGCCGCCGTGCGAGCGAGCGAAGCGGCTCATGCGGATCTCCCAGCCACTCCACCAGCTTGACGGGGGGGACGGCCGAAGCGGGCAACCGCTCGAGGCGCGCCGTGACCACAGCGGGATCCTGATCGTCCAGCCCCGCCTCCGTGGACACGGGGACTGGGCCTGCGAAGCTCCCTGTCCCAGGTGCTGGTGCCGAGGAGCTCCAAGCTCCCTCGAGATACAGGGCAGCAGCTTTCACGGACCCGGGCCCCGCGCCTTCTCCCGCTGCGCGTACCCGTTGCCGTACACCGGCGTCTGCTTCTCCCAGCCAGACCAGCGCCTGCACCGCCGCGCTGCGCACGCGCCAGAACGGGTCCTCCAGGGTCCGGAGGAGCAGGTCCAGAGCCTCGGTGCCCGCGACAGAAGCCGCCGCCCGGACCGCGGATCGCCGCACCCACCAGACGGGCTCTTCGCGGCCGGCCCGCTCCGCATCGGGGAGTAGCTCGCGAGCGCCCAGCCGAGCCAGGGCACGCCAGGCGCGATCCCGGACCGCGGGCATCGGGTCGCGCAGCGCCTCGAGGAGGGCGGAGGTGCAGAGACGATCCCGCGACTCTCCCAGCCGGCGTGCAGCAGAGGCACGAACTTCGGCGTCCTCATCCCCCAGCAGGGCCTGACGCAGCGCATACCGGCCGGTGAGAGCCGTGGCATCCACGGCCTCCACAGCCTCACGCCGCACCTCGGCGGCCTCGTCGAGCAGCCGCACTGCGGCCGGGTCCAAAGGCGTCATGACGCTCAAAGTCTACGCGCCCTGCTAGAATCCCGCCCATGCCTGACATGCTGACCATCATCAGCAAGGCGACCTTTCCGCTTCCGTGCCGACTCTTGAGCCTCGGGTTGGTGGCGCTGCTGGTGGGCTGCGCCGGCTCCTCGCGAGTTCTCCGCTTGGAGACGGAGCAGAACGAGTCTGTCGTTCACATCCCGCAAGGCGCCCGTGCGCCTGCAACGTTGAGCGAGCACGACTTCCAGGAGGCCATCTCCACTCACGCCCCGGAGGTGAGGCCCTCGCCTCAACCGCTCCAGGAAGCACGGCGGCTGTGGCTGACCCCATCCCGAAGGGAGGCATATGCCGGTACCCGCAGGCACCTGGGACTTGTCTCGCTCGATACGAGTGAGGACGTGCCTCGGGCCCACCTACTCTCGGAGCCCATGGGAGCAGACGCGGAGATCACGCGCGGCTACGGCCTATGGTGCCAGGATGGCTCAGAACCCTTGGACTGCCTCCAGTTGCTAGAGGGTGGCGCGCTACTCGGGCATGACGGCAAGCGCGCCCTGGCCTTGCACTTCGCCATGGCCTCGCTCTGGCAGGAAGCGAAGGACGCGCTGGGCCAGATGGTGGACCCTCTGGCGATTCAGGCCACGCTCGTCTCCGCCATGACGATGTATCTCATGCTCTGGGTGCTGCCCGAGCCCCTCTCCAAAGGGCTCGCGGCGGCGATGACCGTGGCACTCATCGGCTACCTGGGCTTTGACACTGTCTGGAGTCTCTTTCAGGGCTGGGCCCGGCTGGTGGAGGAGGTTGACGAGGCCTCTTCGTTCGACCAGGTGCGCGCCTCCGGACGACGGTTCAGCAAGGTGATGGGTCCCAACGTAGCCCGCGTCTTCGTCATGCTCTTCACCGCTGCGGCGGGCAGCACAGCGGCAGGCTTCGCTTCCAAGCTCCCCTCTCTTCCCGGCGCCTCCCAGGCCACTCTAATGGCCGAGGCTCAAGGGGGTGCCCGCCTCTACCTCGCGGCGGCGGTGGACACGGTGGCAGTCTCCGCGCAGGGCGCCACCGTTGTCCTGGCCCCAGGCGCGCTCGCCATGGCGAACCAGGATTCATCTGCTGGCGGCAACAGCTCCACGGGCGACACGACGGTCTATCTCTCGCGGAGTCCCAGCGGACAAGTGCACTACGTGGGCATCACGAACGAGCTTGCGCGCCGCATGGCGGAGCACCTTCGGCTCAATGGCTTCCGGATTGTGCAATTGATGAAGGGGCTCTCCCGTGACGACGCCCGAGCAGTCGAACAGGTGCTCATCGAGATCCATGGGCTCCAGAAGAACGGTGGCACGCTGCTGAACCGTATCAACAGCGTTGCCCGCACCAACCCAAAGTACGCAGCCATGCTGCGACGCGGGAAAGAACTCCTGGAATCCATCGGCTACAAGGACTGACTGCAATGGCTGCCGCTCGCAAGAAAGCGCGATTCGGGGATGTCATCGAGGTTCGTACGCCTCGTGGCCTAGCCTACTTGCAGTACACGTCCAAACACCCTGAGTACAGCGACACGGTCCGCGTCCTCCCTGGAGTTTTCGAGCAGCGACCCGATCCGGATGAGTTGGCGGCTCTAGCAACCCAAGAGGGCTACTTCACTTTCTACCTCGTAAGTCTCGCTGTCAGACATGGCCTCGTCGAGATCATCGGCAATTACCCGATTCCAGCAGGTCTTGAAACTCCACGCGCTCTACTGCGGCATGGCTTCATCACGCGTGAGGGAAAGGTAACGGCATGGGTGCTCGAAGAGGGCTCCAAGGAGACCCTGCTGAAAAGAGAACTCACCCCCGAGGAGAAACACCTCTCGCTTGCGGAGCTATGGAACCACGAGTTCCTGGTGCATCGCCTGGCCCAACAGTGGAGACCTGAACACGAGCATGCAGAACGCCAGCACCAGATGGCAGCCAGCATTCCGCCGGAGGCATCCGGAAAAGTGGCGGAGCGTCCCAAGGCTCCTGCCAGCGGCAAGCCACCGCGCATGCGCCACTACCTCTACTTCCCCCGCGCCAAGGAGGGCAAAGCCGTCGCCGCCGAGCTGCGCCAACGCGGATTCACGGTCGAGAGCCGCAAGGGCTCCGATGGCGTGAACTGGCTCGTCCTCGCCGAGCACTCCCTCACCCCGGGAGACGAGGCCGGGCTCGCAGTCCGGGAGGAGCTAGAGCGCATCGCCCAACAACACTCGGGCGAGTACGACGGTTCGGAGACGGCGCTCACGGAGTGAAGTGAGGCCTGCGCCCTGATAGAATCCCGCCCATGCCTGACATGCTGGCCATCATCAGCAAGGCGGTCTTCGAGAAGGAAGCAGCCGGCCTCAAGCCGGGCGAGGTTCTTCCGCTGGACCGGTACCGCAGCGCGAGCCGCCACCTCGACCCGCTGAAGTCGGGGGGCCGTCTCTTCCTCGTCACCGTGCGCCCGCCCAAAGAGGCCCTTTGGTTGGTGGCGGTGCTCGAGGGGCTGAAGTTCAAGGAGGAGGAATGGCGCGGCACTGCCAACCGAGTCCCCATCACCGACATCACCACGCTGATCCCGAAGCTGCGCTTCGAGTCGGGCAAGGGTATCGCCGCAGCGAAGGGAGCGCTGGGCATGTCCCTCCAGACGCCTCGCGCGCTCACCGCTGAGGACGTCAAGCTGCTGCTCCCGGCAAGCGGTGGCGCCGGAGCCACGGAGGCCCCGGTCGCGGTGGGCCCGATCAACCTCACGGCCCACGATCCCGAGTCACCCCTGCCGTGCCTCTGCAAGCGCTGCCTGCCGAAGGCTCCCGAGCATGCCAAGAAGGGGCGCATGGAGTTCACCCGCTCGAAGGTCGAAGCGGAGGGCAGAGCGCTCTACTACTGGCTGCCCGACGAGCTGCTGCCAGAGGCTCCCGCAGTCTCCAAGTCCGTGCTGGGCGCCCTGCTCGCCCGCGTCTGAGTGAGAGGGTTCAGGACGGGGTTGAGCGGGTTACTGGGTCATCAGGAATGTGCCCAGGCACATCTCGTCCCCCGTACCCTCTCCCCACTCCAGATCCTTCGCGTTCGGCCGCTGTTGTCCCAATGGCACTCCACAGCGATGCGGTTCCCCGTGCCGACGGGCAACACGTTGCCCTCGCCGCCGCGCTCCTGGTGACTTTCAGATATGAGGATGCCCCCATGAACCTCGACGGAGCCCGAGCAGTCATTACCGGCGCTGGAAGCGGCCTGGGCCGAGCGCTGTGCCTGGAGCTCGCCCGGCATCAGGCTCGCGTGGTGGTGTCGGACCGGGACGTCCCCTCCGCGGAGGAGACCGCCCATCAAGTCGAGCAGGCGGGCGGCAAGGCGCTCGTCCAGCCGTGCGACGTCACACAGCCAGATCAGGTGGAGCAGCTGGCCGAGAGGGCCTTCTCCCAGCTCGGAGGAGTGGATCTGCTCGTCAACAACGCCGGCGTGGCGTGCGCCGGAGAGGTGGGCCAGCTCCCTCTGGCAGAGTGGAAGCGCGTGCTGGACGTGAACCTGTGGGGCGTCATCCACGGCTGCCACACCTTCGTGCCCCGGCTGCGGCAGCAGGGCTCGGGGCACATCCTCAACATCTCCTCCGCCGCAGGGCTGATCTCCGTGGGCTACATGGCGCCGTATAATGTCTCGAAGGCGGGCGTGGTGTCCCTCTCGGAGACGCTCTACATCGAGCTGAAGGCGGCGGGCATCGGCGTCACCGTGGCCTGCCCGACGTTCTTCCGCACCAACCTCGCCGTGTCCGCGCAGTACACCGATCCGAAGCTGGGCAAGGCCGGCAGCCGGCTGGTGGGGGAGGCCCGCATCGGGCCGGACCGAGTGGCCCGAGAGTGCCTGAGGGCCGTGGCGCGCAAGGCCCGCTATGCGCTCCCCCTCGCCGACGGCCGGTGGGCCTGGAGGCTCAAGCGCCTGTCTCCCGACGCCTTCCTGTACGCCACGCACCTGGTCCAGAAGCGGCTCATGAAGGAAAGCGAGCCCTGAGCAGGGCATGACGCGGGGAGCGCGCGGGCCATGTAATGTGGCCCCTCCTCTGGAGGAATGATGGCCGTCCTGTCCGCCGCCGAAGCCACGCCCCGCTTGCAGCAGGAGTACCGGGACGGGCGGCTCATCCCCTTCCTGGGGGCGGGCTTCTCCAAGCCCCTCAAGCTGCCGGACTGGTCCGAGCTGATGGGCTGGATCGCCCAGCGCCTCGACTTCGAGCCCGAGCTGTTCTACCTCCACGGCCGCTACGAGCAGCTCGCCGAGTACTTCCAGCTCGCAGGCCACGATCACTTCCAGCAGCTGGTGCACGAGATGACGCGCCGCTTCGACTCGGAAGAGGCCGTCAACGCGCGAAGGGTGTCCGGGATGCACCAGGCGCTGGCCAGCCTCGACTGGCGCACCCTCTACACCACCAACTACGACTCGCACGTGGAGGGCGCGCTCCAGGATGCGGGCAGGAAGGTCGCGGTGCTGTCCTCGTTCGAGGACTTCCAGACGCGGCGCGAGCCCGGCACCACTGACGTCATCAAGTTCCACGGCACGCTGGCGAAGCCGGACACCATCGTCCTCACCGAGAGCTCCTACTACCACCGGATTGCCCTGGAGTCGCCCGTGGATCAGCGCCTGCGCGCGGATCTGCTCAGCCACAGCTTCCTGTTCGTCGGCTACAGCTTCAATGACTTGAACATCCGCTATATCTGGTACCGCATGCACCAGCTCCGCCTCCAGGGACAGGCCGGCGCCCGGCGTCCATCCACGCGGCGCTGCTTCATTGCCACCTTCGGGCCCGGTCCCATCCAGCCCGATCTGCTGGAGCAGTGGAACATCGATCTGATCCAGCTCGACCCCGCGGACAAGGAGGCCAGCGTCGCGGACCTCCTCCAGCGCATCCGCTGAGCCCTCATCCAGGAGACCCGCGATGATGCCCGACTGGTACTTCAACACGTGCAATGACGCGAAGGTCCGCGAGGTCCTCCACGTCTTTGGCGGCTCCCA
>NZ_DASPHO010000137.1:0-29394 GCF_035629615.1 Hyalangium sp.
CGACGCCTGGTGGAGCTGGAGGTGGTGCAGCTCCAGCCTGGCAGCCGCTTCCCAGCAGAGGCCGAGTACCGCTTTCACCACGCCCTGGTGCGCGACGCCGCCTACAACCTGGTGCCCGACGGCCTCCGAATGACCGGGCACCTCCAGGCCGGCGAATGGCTGGAGGCGGCCGGCGAATCAGAGCCCCTGGTGCTGGGCGAGCACTTCAAGCTCGGAGGGCAGAAGCAGAAAGCCATCCACTTCTTCACGCGCGCCTGCAAGCAGAGCTGCGAGCGCCAGCGTACGGATCTTCAAGGAGCCCAGCGGTGCTTGGAGGCCGCGCTCTCCTGTGGGCCCACGGGCCAGGCCCTGACCGAGCTCCAGGTGCTGGAGGCGTATATCGTTTTCTGGATGGCAGACTTCGCGCGCACCCTCGCCGTGAGTCACGAGGTCCTCCCCAAGCTCCCCGAGGGCAGCGCCTCGTGGATCCAGGTGGTAGGCAATCTCATCATGATGAGCTCGAAGAGCGGACGCCCCCACGAAGCGGTCGCTCTGGGCCGCGACCTGCTGCGCATCGAGCCTGCTCCCGAGGCCAACTCTACCTACAGTGAAGCGCTCGCCTTTCTGGGCGCGATGTACCAATGGACTGGCCAGCGGAGCGAGGCCCTGACCGTCCTGGAACGCCTGGCGCAGATCTCCACGAGGGGAGCGGCGCATGACAGCTTTGCCCTCGGCTGGCATTGCCTGACCCAGGGGTACTTCGACTACGACCTGGATGCCCGGCCCTGGCGGTGCCGGACGCTGGCAGAGGAGGGGATGGCGGCTTTTGGGAGGGTGGGCGCGGACAGGAACGAGCTCGTGCCACGCACGCTGCTGGGGCAGGCGCTGGCGGCGTTGGGAGAAATGACCAGGGCCGCGAAGGTGATGAGCGAGGGGCTGGCAGGGGCCAGGTACTTCGATCAGGTCTTCACCTGGCTCCAGATGCACACGGCCCTGGTGCTGTCAGGCAGCTCTGAGCCGACACACCAGGAGGAGGCCCTCCGCCTGGCGCTCTACGCGCGGGAGACAGAGCGACAGAATCCCATGCACCTGGGCCTTGCGACCCTGTCGCTCGGGCGCGTGGCCCTGGCGCAAGGCTCACCCTCCGAGGCCGAGAGCTGGGCACGCGAGGCGTGCGAGCTGCTGGGCGCGCTCATCATCTATCAGCTCACTGCACGCACCTGCCTGAGCGCTGCGCTGCTGGCTCAAGGGCGTGCGGTGGAGGCTCGGGCGGAGGCAGAGCAGGCCGTGCGCGCTCTGGAGCAGATGGGAGGGGGGGGCGTGGCGTCCGTGGGCGTCTGTCTGGCCCTGGCCGAGGCCTGTCACGCTCAGGGAGATGACGCAGCGGCGGAGGGCGCCCTGCGCCGCGCCCTCGCGTACGTGCGCCTGAGAGCCCAGGATCTTCCCGACGAGACGGCCCGCGAGCGCTTCCTGAGCCAGGTGCCTGAGAATGCCCGCGTGCTCCAGCTGGTGGGCCCGCGCTCCCTGTGACGGCCCAGCGCACTCCCGCGCTCGGGCACATACGCATTCAAGCGCGGGAGTCGAGCCGCTCCCCGCGAACGGATCCAGGATCGTCTCCGCGGGTTGGACACAGCAGGAGCCCCTGAGGCTACAGGCAGGTCCGCTATTAACGGATTTTTCGGTTGCGCTCGCTTTTCCTGGGTTCCCCCTCTCAGCTTACCAAGGGCGGTCCGTCCCAACGTGTCGGACGAGCAAACGGGATGACAAGGGCCCGTGGTCGCGCGGACACGCACCGCGTGTCCGGGAGGACTCACGAGCCCCCCCGCGGGGTTGAGGGCCTGTGTTCCACGGCGTGTCCACCCTGGTACGGCGGTTGCTCTTGGGTCCAGGGCCGCCTTCCGCCTCCCAGGAGCCCGTCATGCCTTCTCCCCGTCGCTACCCGCTGCTCGGGTGGATCCTCACCACACTTGTCTTCTCGGCCTGTCAGTGCGGTCGCGAGCCTGCTCCCGCCCCGGGAGCAGCTGCCAGCGAAGCCCCCGCCGCCAGCGGCCGGGAGGCCCCTGCCCCCGCGTCCCTCGTCAGCCTGCCTCCGCCCGTGGAGCCTCCACCGCTCCTCTCCCCCGAGCCCGCGCCCTCACCTCCCACGGAAGCGCACGAGGAGCCAGCACAGTCGGAAGCACTCTCCATCCAGCGCGGCGAATGCGCACGGGCCGGCTGCGAGCTGGTGCTTCACTTCAGCCTGCCCGTGGAGGAGCAGTCGGTAGCCGTCACCTTCGAGCCACCGCAGAAGGGTGCGTGGTCCTGGCGCTCACCCAAGGAGCGGGTCTTCATCCCCGTGGCCGGGGCGCTGGGATGGGGCAACACGGTGACAGTGCGCGTGGAGAAGGCCACGCCCGCGAATGACGCGGGGGCGGCGCTCGCCTCCACCTGGAAGGACACCTTCCAGGTGCCCTTCTTCCAGGTCGCAGGCAAGGTGGCGGCGTGGCCCGTCATCTCGGGCCGGCCGCGCTTCATTGCCTTCCTCAACGACTTTACCCAAGAGGTGGGCAACGGGCCCCTGCTGGCGCTCTATGACCAGCCCGTCTCCGCCAAGACCCTGGGAAGGCGCTTCCAGGCCGAGGATGCCGAAGGCAAGAGCGTGCCCGTGAAGGTGACCGCGCTGGCCGAGGGCGAGGGCCCCATCAGCGTGACGGTGGACCCGAAGCAAGTCCTCGCGCTGCGCTTCCTCCGCCTGCCCGCGCACGGCAGCACCCTGCGGCTCGTCTCCCCCAGCTACAGCGAGGAGGGCTCCGCCGAGCCGGCGGGGGAGACGCAGACACTCACCGTCAACCGCCACGTGACACTGGACAGCTACGTGCTGGCCACGGGCGAGGACCCGCAGCGCGCGCCGCTCAATGCGCGGTGGGACCTGGCCTTCAACAACCCCGTCGACGCGAGTGCGCTCCGGGCGCACCTTGCCGTGGAGCCCAAGCCCGAGTCGATGGAGGTGTCCGGCTGGGGCCGTAGCGTGTCGGTGACGATGGGGCTCAGCCCCGGACAGAAGTACCAAGCGTCCTTGACGCGCGGGCTCAAGGACGTGCTGGGCAACCCGCTGGACGGCAGTCCGACGTGGAGCTTCAAGGCGCAGGACCTGCTGCCCATGCTCCAGCTCCCCTCGCAGCACCTGACGCTGGAGCTGCCCGGCGCCCGCCTGCCCTTCCAGGGACGCAACCTGGCCACCGTGCAGGCGCAGGCGCGCCGCATCACCGTGCCGGACGCCTTCGTGAAGGCGTACGCGCTGGAGCGGCAGCCTACGTGCGAGGCCTACGGCGCCCCCATGGGCCCCGCGCGGAGCGTGGGCGCGCCCCGTCCGAAGACGCGCAACGCGCTGGAGCCGCTGGAGGTGTCCCTGGAGAGCGGCAAGCCAGGCCTGTACTGCCTGGAGCTGTCCGCGAAGGGGCGTGGCAGTGAGGCCGGGGAAGAGGTGTGGCAGGACGCGGTGCTGCTCCAGCTCTCCGGCCTGGGCCTCACCGCCAAGGTGCATGACGGCGGCGTCCTGGTGTGGCTCACCCGCTTGGGTGACGCAACGCCGGTGGCCCAGGGGCAGGTGATCTTGCTCGACGAGGCCGGGACGCGGCTTGCCTCCGCGGAGACGGGGGCCGATGGCGTCGCGCTGCTGCGCGCGCCGGGCGTGGCGACCGCCAGCGGCCTGGAGCGGCGCGTCTTCATCTCCGCGCGCAAGGACGAGGACCGGCTGGTGGCGGAGGTGAACGAGGAGCGGCTGTCGTCGGCCTGGCAGTTCGGGCTCGCGGGCGAGGTGAAGGGCGCCGAGCGGCTCGCCTCGCTCGTCTTCACCGACCGGGGCGTGTACCGGCCGGAGGAGACGGTCCACATCAAGGCCTTGGTGAAGGACGCCGGGCGCCTGCCGAAGCGGCAGCGCGAGGTCCAGGTGCGAGTGCAGGACCCGCGCGGACAGGGCGTGCTGGACACGGCGCTCACGCTCGACACCTTCGGCGCGGCGGACGTAGACCTGAAGCTGAAGGCGGGGGCGGCCGTGGGCGAGTACTCGCTGCGCCTCACGCACGGCAGCCGCGCGGTGGGCCATACCTTCCGCGTGGAGGAATACCGCGTGCCGACCTTTGAGGTGAAGGTGTCCAGCGCCGAGAAGGAGTGGCCCCCGGGCACAGACGTGGAGGCCGTGGTGGAGGCGCGCTACCTGCACGGCGGGGAGCTGTCCGGCCGCGAGGTGCGCTACCAGGTGTGGAAGGCGCGTGAGCCCTTCTCACCCGCCGGCTTCGCGCAGTACGCCTTCGGGCTGCCGGAGGACGGCTCGGGCGCTGCGCTCGTGGCCAGCGCAGACGGGCGCCTGGACGGACAGGGCCGCACCCGCGTCCCCTTCAAGGCGGACCACCCCTCCTACGCTGGCCCCCAGCGCTACACCGTGGAGGCGAGCGTCACTGACGTGGACCGACAGGCGTACGCAGGCCGCCTGTCCCGTGTGGTACACCCCGCCGCCTTCTACGTGGGCGTGCGGCCCCCCGCGCAGGCCGTGGTACGCGCGGGCCAGGTGCTGGAGGTGCCCGTCATCGCCCTGCGGCCGGATGGCACGGTGCAGGAGGGCGTGCAGGTGCGGGCGCAGCTGGAGCGCGTAGACGCGCACACCTACGCGCGAGTGAGCGGCGCCCACGCGCAGCTCGTCAACCACGAGGAGAAGGTGGAAGCCGGGCAGTGCCTCGTCACCACGGAGAAGACGGCCGTCACCTGTCGGCTCACCGTCCCTGGCGCGGGTGCGTACCAGGTGCGTGCCTGGGCGAAGGACACGGCGCAGCGGCAGGTGCAGGCGGGCTTCCGCGTGTCCGCGTCGGGCGACAACATCGTGGCCTGGCCACGCTTCGACCAGGACCGCATCCAGGTGGTGGCGGACAAGGCCCGCTACCTCCCCGGCGAGACGGCAAAGCTGGTGGTGCAGACGCCCTTCCCCGATGCGCGCGGGTTGCTCACCGTGGAGCGCGGCGGCGTGCTGGAGCACCGGCTCTTCGAGATTCATGGGGACACGCCCACGCTGGAGATTCCCCTCACGGACACGCACGTGCCCAACGTGTACGTCTCAGTGGTGCTGCTGCGCGGCCGCATCCACACGGAGAAGGACGCCACGGGCTTCGAGACGGGCGCGCCCGGCTTCAAGCTCGGCTACGTGCAGCTCCACGTCGAGCCGAGGAACCAGCGCCTCGCGGTGGACGTCGCGCCGGAGAACCCGGTGGCCCGGCCTGGTGGCACCGTGCGCGTGGACGTGACGGTGCGCGACAGCGCGGGCAACCCCGCCTCCGGGCAGGCCACGGTGATGGTGGTGGACGAGGCCGTGCTGGGCCTCACCGGCTACCGGACGCCGGACCCGGTGCCAGCGCTCTACGCGGCGCTGCCGCTGGGCGTGCGCACCGCGGAGAGCCGGCTGGACCTGCCGCACGCCCGCCGCCAGCGCCACGAGGCGCTCTTCCCCGGCGGTGACGGTGGCGAGGGCTTCGCCCTCGGTGACTTTCCAGCCGACCTGCGCACCCTCTTCCAGAGCACCGCGTACTGGAACCCTCGCGTCGCGGTGGGAGCTGACGGCAAGGCGAGCGTGGACGTGAAGCTGCCGGACAACCTCACCCGCTACCGCGTCATGGCGGTGGTGGTGGATGCGGCAGGCCGCGCCGGCTCCGCGGAGAAGGGGCTGGTGGTGAAGAAGCCACTGATGCTGCAGCCCGTGCTCCCGCGCTTCGCGTACCCCGGGGACACGCTCCGGGTGGAGGCGCTCGCCTTCAATGGGCAGTCAGAAGCGGGCCCGCTGCAGCTCACCGCATCCTTCGACGGACTGGAGCTCCAGCAAGGCGGCACCCTCACGCCGCCCGCCCGGACGGTGAAGCCGGGCGAGTCCGCCTCCTTCGGCTTCCCTGTGAAGGTGGCTGGCCGCGGCGCCGCGAAGGTGCGCTTCGCTGCGCGCATGGGCGAGGAGACGGATTCGGTGGAGGTGACGCTGCCGGTGCTCAACCCCGGCTCGCGCCGGGTCCTGGTGTCGAGCGCCCAGGTGTCCGGAGAGGATCGGCTGGAGCTGGCGCTGCCGGCGGACCGCCAGCCGGGCAGCGTGGAGGTGGAGGTGACGGTGTCCGGCACGGCGCTCAGCGAGCTGAAGGACGCCGTGGGATACCTCATGGAATACCCGAACGGCTGCATCGAGCAGACCACCAGCACGGCGTACCCGCTGGTGGTGCTCAAGGACCTGTTGCCGGAGATGGGCGTGACGGTGAACGGGGCCGACCTGAAGAAGTTCTCCGAGGCCGGCATCAAGCGCATCCTCTCCTTCCAGACCACCGCGGGCGGGCTGTCCTACTGGCCCGGCGGCACGGAGCCGCACGCCTTCGCCACGGCTTTCGGCCTCACCGCGCTCATCGAGGGGAAGAAGCGCGGCTACGACGTGCCAGACGAGGCACTGAAGCGAATGGGTGACTACCTGGAGCTGCGCCTGCGCGACGGCAACATCACCGAGGAGATCCCCCATGGCGGCATGGCGGACGCGGACACGCGGGCCTACTTCGTGATGACGCTCGGCCGCCTGGGTCGGCCGCAGCCCGCCTACGTGTCCACCCTCTGGCGCGAGAAGTCCAAGCTCACCCCGTTCGGCCTGTCCTTCCTCGCCGTGGCGGTGAGCGAGATGAAGGGACAGGACCAGTCCCTGCTCCAGCCCATCCTCGCGGAGGTGGAGGCGACGGCAGAGAAGTCAGAGCAGGAGGCGTGGTTCGACGGGAAGCCCCACGGGGGCTGGTCCATGGACTCGCCGCTGCGCACGCACGCCACCTCGCTGCTGGCCTTCGCCTCTGGCGGCGGGGCGGCGGGGAAGATGAGCGGCAAGCTGCTGACCGGCCTTCTCAAGCGCCAGCAGGGCGGGATGTGGGGCAACACGCAAGAGAACGTCTTCGGCATCATGGGCGTGGCCCGCATGGCCCAGTCCTCGCAGGGCGGCAGCGTCCCGCGCATGTCCCTCACGCTCGACGGCAGGCCCGTAAAGGACGGGGACATGGAGGTCGTCAGCCAGCGCGTGCGCCGGCTCCGGCTCTCGGAGGCGGACCTGAGCCTGAAGGCGGGCCAGGCGCACACGCATCAGGTGCTGCTCAACAACCGGGGCCCCGGCCCCGCCATCCTCCGCGTCCGCGCGCAGTACGAGGCGGAGCTGAACGCAAAGAACCGCGCTGCGCGCGAGGCTGGCTTCCGCGTGGAGCGCTCGTATGAGGCGGTGACGGGTGAGCCGCTCGATGCCAGCGCCATTCCGCTGGGGTCGCTGGTGCGCGTGCGGCTGAAGGTGCGCGCGGGCAGCCACCAGAACTACGTGGCCATCGACGACAAGCTGCCCGCGGGCCTGGAGCCGATGAATACGAGCCTGGCCACCACGGAGAAGGTGTCGCAGGGGCCGCTCAGCGCGGCGCTGCAGCGTGGGCTCGCCTCGCTCTCCTACAGCGAGATGCGCGACCACCGCGTGGCCTTCTTCGTGGACGACATGGACGCGGGTGACTACGAGTTCACCTACGTCGCCCGCGCCACCACGCCGGGGACGTTCCTGCGCCCCGCCGCGGGTGCCGAGGCCATGTACGCCCCCGAGGTGGCCGGTGCCACCGCCATCGACGAGGTGACGGTGCGATGAGCCGGCCTTCCGTTCAGAGCGGCTCCGCGAACCTCGCCGCCCGCATCCGTCCCTCCCTGCGGCGTCGCGTCCTCCGCCTCTTCGCGGCGGCCACGGGAGTGCTGGCCCTGGGCACCCTCGTCTGCGCGGTGGCCCTGTGGGCCGCCGTGATCCTCCGCCCCTACCCGGTGGAGGACCTGCACGCGCGCGCGCGGGACTCGCTGCGCATCCGCGACGCGCGGGGCCAGCTGCTGCGCGAGGTGGTGAACGCGGAGGGCGAGCGCGTGCGCTGGCGCGCCCTGGAGGACATTTCCCCGCTGGTGGTCCGGGCCACCGTCGCAGTGGAGGACGCACGCTTCCACGAGCACCCCGGAGTGGACGCGCGCTCGGTGGCACGCGCGCTGGCGCAGGCGGTGCGCTACCGGCGCGTGGTCTCCGGGGCCTCCACACTGACGATGCAGCTGGCGCGGCGCCTCCACCCGCACCCGCGCACGCTGCGCGGGAAGCTGGGAGAAATGGTCGAAGCGTTGAGCCTGGAGCGCGCGGTGGACAAGCACACCGTGCTGGAGCAGTACCTCAACCGCGTGCCGTACGGCGCGGGCGCGGTGGGCGTGGAGGCGGCCAGCCAGCGCTACTTCGGCAAGCCGAGCACGCACCTCAGCCTGGCGGAGGCCGCGCTGCTGGCCGGACTCCCGCAGGCCCCCACCACCCTCAACCCGCTCAAGGCCCCCGAGCGGGCCCGCGCCCGCCAGCGCACGGTGCTCGCCCGCATGCGCGCCACCGGCGCCATCACCGAGGAGGAGCACGTCCGCGCCCTCGACGAGCCCCTGCGCCTCGCCGGGCAGGGCGCGCCTCCGTCGGCCCTGGCCGACACCGCGCTCCACTTCACGGACTACGTCGTGTCCCTGCGCCCGCCCTCGGGCGAAGTGCGCACCACGCTGGACGGCGACCTCCAGCGGGAGTTGGAGGCCCTCGTGCGCGGCCACGTGGACGCCCTCTCTGCGGGCGGCGTGACGAACGCGGCCGTGGTGGTGCTGGACAACGCGGAGTGCCACGTCCTGGCCATGGTGGGCTCCGCCCGGTACGAGGACACGGCGGCTGCGGGCGCGGTGAACGGGGTGCTGGCGTGGCGCCAGCCGGGCTCCGCGCTCAAGCCCTTCACGTATGCCCTGGCCTTCGAGCGCGGGGACGCGCCCGCCTCCGTCGTCGCGGACGTGGAGACGCGCTACGGCGAGGCGGACGGCGACCTCTTCAGCCCGAGGAACTACTCGGGCGACTACTCCGGGCCGGTGTTGATGGGGGAAGCGCTGGGCCGCAGCCTCAACGTGCCCGCCATCCGGGTGGCGCGGCGCGTGGGACTTGAGCCCCTGCTCACGCGGCTGCGCGAGGTGGGCTTCTCCTCGCTGGACGCTCCCGCCTCGCACTACGGCTTGGGCCTCACCCTGGGCAACGGCGAGGTGACGCTGCTGGAGCTGGCCCAGGCGTACGCGATGTTCGCCCGGAAGGGGCTCACCTGCCGCGCCACGCCCTTCGCCGGCCCGCTCGCCGAGGGGGACGCGCCGCGCCGGGCCTTCTCCGAGGAGGTGGCCTGGCTCATCACCGACGTGCTCGGCGACGAGTCCCTCCGCATGCGCGGCTTCGGCGCCGGCAACGCGCTGATGCTGGGCTTCCCCGTCTCGGTGAAGACGGGCACCAGCACCAACTGGCGCGACAACTGGGCGGTGGGCTACACGCCGCGCTTCACCGTGGCCGTGTGGACGGGGGACTTCTCCAACCGCCCGCTGAACGGGATGACGGGAGCCACGGGCGCCGGCCCCCTCTTCCACAAGGTGATGAAGCGCGTGGTGCAGCGCGCAGGCCCCTCTGCCCTGCCGGAGCGGACGCCTCCACCCGAGGGCATCGTGGAGGGCCAGGTGTGCGCGCACTCGGGCCAGGTGCCCACGCCCTTCTGCCCCGTGCGGCGGCGGGTGCACTTGCCGAAGGACCACGTCCCCCGCCAGCCCTGCCCATGGCACCGCGAGGTGCGTTTGGACGCGCGCAATGGCCTGCTGGCCGGGGACAAGTGCCCGGCGGAGCACGTGGTGATGCGCGCCTTCACCTTCCTCCCGGCCGCCTATGCCTCCTGGCAGGCCTCGCACGGACAGGAGAGCTCGCCCGCCGCGCCCACGCGCTACTCCCCGCTGTGCCCGGAGAAGGGCCCCGTCCCCGGAGCGCTCGTCATCACCTGGCCGCGCCCGGGAGAGGTGTTCCTCATCGAGCCGGGCTACACGCGGCGCACCCAGACGCTGCGGCTGAGCGCGGAGGTGGAGCCCCGGCTCGCAGCGGTCACGTGGCTGGTGGACGGCCGGCCCGTGAAGCAGGCGGGATGGCCCTATGACGCCTCGTGGGCCCTCCAGCCCGGGCGTCACCGACTGGAGGTGGTGGCCCAGGGACTGCGCAGCGAACCGGTGGACATCGAGGTGCGGTGAGAGGTGTTCTCAGGGAAGTGAAAATGACCGTGACCGTGCATGGCGCGTCGGCGGCGAGGCAACGCGCATGGGCGCCGCCGCACGCGGACAACAGCAGGGCGAGCACCCCGGAGATCCATGCTCCGCTGACTTGAAGCCGCGCCCCAAAAGGCCTATGGTCCATTCCAGGAAAACATGCAAAAGCAACATTAACATCTTAGTTAGAATTACCTCATGAGGAGAAGAGCATGATGAGCAGGCCCCTGATTTCTCTCGTTGCTGTTGGCAGCCTGGTGTTCTCCGTTGGTTGCGGCGGGGTCGAGGTTGGCGCGGAGGAGAACGTCGTCGCGGAGGAGAACGTCGTCGCGGAGGAAGTAGCGCCCTCCGAGCCCGAGGGGACGGTCACCCAGTCGGCCTATCGATACAATGTGGTCATCTGCGCAGGCGGGAACGCTCCGGTGCGCTACTGGAATCCTTCCACCTGCGGAGGGAGCGTTCAGGCCTATTATCCCCAGGGCTGGCACGGCTGGTTCGAGACCGTTGCTTCATGCACGAGCGCAACGGACTACTACTTCCATCCCCACAACGGCTCGCATGGTGGCTGGATCGAGTCGTGGCGCCTTTGCTACTACTGATGCGGCGCCTCGGCCCGGAGGCCAGGCCCGCCCCTCACCCGGCTAGCGGCAGCGAGGCCACCTCCGCGTGGGGGCGCCGTGAGGGCTTGGGCGAGACGAGCTCCTCGGCCGCCACGGCCATTTCCGGCTTCGTGCCCGTTTAGAGTTCGCCATCACCACCCCGCGCCCACGGTTTCCCTGGACCCGCTCGGGAAAGCTTGCCCAGCCTGCCGATCGTCGCCATTTTAGACCCACCATGGAAACGAACACGCTTTACCGGGGACGGCTCATCGACCACGTGCAGCTGGTAGTGAAGGACGTGGGTGCCAGCAAGCGTTTCTACACAGCGATCTTCGAGACACTGGGGATACCTCTCGGCGGGGAGGGCGAGGGGTTCTTCTGGGCCGACGAGCTGTTCGTGTCGGGGGTGACCTCCCCGGCGGCCCGCGGCGTGCTCACCGGCCCCACCCACCTGGCCTTCCAGGCCAAGGATCGCCCGATGGTCGACCGCTTTCACGCGGCGGCGCTGGCTGCGGGTGGGAAGGACAACGGCGCCCCCGGCGTGCGCCCCTACCACCCCGGTTACTACGCTGCCTTCGCCTTCGATCCCGACGGCAACAACATCGAGGTGGTGCACCACGGCCGCGCTGAGCGTTCGGCGGAATCGATCGTCATCAGCTTCTAGCCTCGGGCGGCAGGCGATTCCCGCCGCCTCACCCCTCCTTGGCTTGAAGCGCCCCTCGAGGCCTGAACCCCGGATCCAGCCGCGCCGCTTCTCCGAAGCACCGCAGCGCCTCCTCCGGTTGCTCGAGGCCGAAGTGGCACAATCCCATGTTCCACCACGCCCTGGCGTCACTCCCGTACGACCTGAGCGAGTCCTGAAACAGCCCGAGCGCCTCCGTATACCCGCCATACGCGTACACGAGCATCGCGAGCTCGAAGGCCAGATCCCGCTTCTCCCCTATCGGGTAATAATGCTCCCATACCCGCATCACCATCCTCAGGACCTCCTCGCGCATCGCCGCCGACGTTCCCTCCTCCTGGTTCCACAGCGCCGGCAGCACCCCCTGGAGAATCCGCGGATCCCAGCGGCTCAACCGAATCAGCGACAGGACGGGCTCGATCCCGAGCTTCTCGACTCCACCCTGGAGCCCGCTCCACAGCGAGAAGAGGTCGTCCGGCCCCCCCCGCCCCACCGCCAGCTCGTACGCGAGCCTCGTCTCAGGATGCCGCGCCGCAGGCCCCCCGAGCAGGAAGGCCGCGACAGCGAGGTAGGCGTGCCGGTGTGCTGTCTTCAGGACGGCTCCGTTCCGGTGGAGCACATACTCGGCGATCGCATGGTAATTGACCGCCATCGAGAAGCTCCCGTGGGTCGACATCCAAGGCTCTCGCCTCTCCTGCGCCGCCTTCTGCGTCTCCCCGTAGTCCGCTGAGAGCACGAGGAGCCTGCCGCCGGAGAGCGCCGCGAGCCGCCGGATGCAATGGATGGCGGCGTGCGGAAACAGGATCGTGACCTGCTCCAGGCTCTGCGCATAATTGCGCAGGATCTCGTTGAACTCCTGCTCCTCGTAATACGCCGCCGGCGCCGCCTTGTGGGTGTAGCTCACGCTGACGCTCTTGATCAGCGCCGGATCCTCGAGATCCGCCACTGGCTGGGCGGTCGACAGCGAAATCAAGCACTCGTAGAGCTCGCCGCCCCGGAACGAAAACGCGTCCTGCCGGATCCCATCGAACACATAATTCGCGATCACCCCGAGGGGATTCTTCAGGCTCCCTGCCCGGATCGTCACCCCCGCTTCGATGAGCCGTATTTCCTCATCTACCTCCGCGTCGAACAGCGCGAAGTCGAGCACGCCCCTCTCCACGAAGGGCCTCAGGGACGGGTGCCCCCGCCAGAACCGCAGGTTGGTCTCGGTGAAGTCCGTCATCACGTACCGGAACTTCACGTCCCCCATGGGGGACTGCTGGAGCATCTCCGTGAGCGCCTTCAAGAACAGATAGGCGAACCGTCCGCTCCCTGCGCCGAGCTCCATGATCGTCACCGGCTCGCTCGGGTCGAGCGCCGTGCTCCCGCTCCGGCAGTCGCGCAGATACCCGATGAAGATCTCCGCATAAGCCTGGGCGAGCGACGGATTGTTGGTCACGTGGTGGGGAACCGTCGCGGTGCTCCAGGCGTCGATCCCCGCCCCGTCGTAGTACCGCCGCTGGAGCTCCCAGAGGAGGGAGCGCGACAGTCGCTTCTCCTCCTCCAGGAGGAAGGGCGGCTGCGCTTCGGAGCCTTCGGCCACAGGAGTGCCCTGCTTGCTCGCTTCCATGAAGTGTCACCCGATAGGAGAACTTGGAGTGGTGTCAATTGTGAGCCACCGGGCGAGGCTCCCGAGCCCCACGGATGCCGTCAGGTAGAGAAAGGGCAGCCACGCTGGGATCCCGAGCACGAGCGCCTCGTGGTGGACGAAGACTCCCGCCTGCACGAGCGTGATCTCGACGACGGGCCCGAAGACGGCGGCCAGCGCAGCAATGAGCAACCCGAGCCACGTCCGGTCGCAGATTGCCCAGGCGGCTACGAAGATCGCACTCAAGACGGCGCACCGCACGGGCCAGGACCAGGGAACCACGGTGAGCCAGTAGGCCCCGATGAAGAGCCCCATGCCCAGGGCTACCTTCCACAAGGGGAGCGGAGGCTCATCCCGCGCGAGCAGCGGCCGCCCGATGCCCGTCCCATACGCGCCCGCGAAGAGCAGCGGGACCCACCAGGCCGCCTTGGCCACGAGGGGGCTCGTGTAGCTGATGGCACCGAAGTGCGAGTGGATCGCATCGAGCGCGGAGCCCAGCGTCGCGCCCAGGAGCACGAGGATGAGGGTGGCTCTTGCGACGCGCTGCCTGCGAGCGGGCATGCGCTCCACTCTATACCCCCGTGCTCAGCGCCGCACGGGAGCGCGGCGTGCCGTGCGGGCAGGCTGTGGCACCACCCACCGCTCGTCCACCGCCGCGAAGCCCACCACGAGCTCGCCGGCCAGCTGCGCCCGCCCCTTCCTGTCCGCGCGCCGCAGCCAGTCGTTGAGCACCCTGCCCTTCCCGTCCCGCCGCACGTCGCGCTGGTAGAGATGGAACCTCGAGCGCTTCACGCCGCCCCCCGCGCGGTGCACGAACGTCACCCGCCCATCCCCTGAGACTCGCTCCACCACGCCGATGTGCGTCAGCCCGTCATTGCGCCGCCCATCCCGGTTGCGGTCGTACGTCTCCTGGAAGAAGACCAGATCCCCAGGCCGAGGCTGCTGACGCAACACCCCCAGGGCCTGCGCCTTGCGGTAGATGGCCGCCACCCCGTTCTCGCCCGGCTGCGGGGCCTCCGGCATCAGGCTCAGCCCCGGCCTCCAGTAAGCGAGGTGGGTCAGCCCCGAGCAGTCGTCATTCACCTCGCGGCTCACCCGCGACAGCGACGGCAACCCCACCCACAGCGCGGCGCGCGACGCCGCCCTCCGCCCGATCTCCGTTCGAGCCCCCTGCGCCCCTCGGCGCGCAGCCTCGGCCGCTTGTCCGCAGAGGAGCACACCCAGCACGACCCCCAGTAGGAATCCTCGGTTCACGCCCAGAGTGCCTGAGCAACCCACGTGCCCAGCCCGGCCACGCCTGTGCCGTCCGGAAGTGGACGCCTCACGGGCCTTGCGGGCCAGCTTGTGGAACGGGCCTTCTCACTCCGTTCCCAAAAAACGGCCCACGCCACCGGAGCGAGCGCTCCAAGGTCCACCCGCCCCGGTGGCGCGGCCGTAGAGCTTCGGGACCCTGGGGCCCCAAGACTCACGCCCAGACGCTTAGCTATCAGAAGCTGACAGGGCCAGGGACTCCGAGTCAACCTGTTGGGTCGCCCGCCCGACTGCTTCAACCCAACGCTCGAGGATGTCCATGAGCGCGCTGCGATCCTCCCCCCCCAGGGGAAGCAGCAGCCGGGCCATCCGCTCCTGGACGACCCCATCCACCTGCTCGGCCTGCGCCCGCCCCGGATCGGTGAGCCGCACGCTCACGTGCCGGCGATCCTCACGGATGACCTTCACCCGCTGGACCCACCCCGCCTCCTCCAACCGATCGATCAGGCGGGACATGCGCGGCATCGCCACTCCCCCCAGCCGCTCCGCCAGCGCATTGATCGTCAGGAAGCCCTCTGCCCGAAGCCACCAGAGCGTCTCGAAGTGGAGCGGCTCGAGCCCCCCCTCGGGTGGGGCCGCGAGCGGGCTGGAGAAGATGCCCTGGCGGCCTACGTCGATCAGGAGATGACGCAACCGGGCCACCTGCACACGCACCTCTTCCGACAGCTCGGACATCGGGCAATCCTCCGTCACGGGCACCCGTGCCGGCCCCCTGTTGGCGGTCCAGCCGGTCTGAACTCGGGCCCGCTAAGGCCTCAACGTCCGGCGGCGGAGGGCATATCGGCCGGGTTTCCGGTGCCAGCGGGGGGAAGACCCTGCGGGTCCCTTACCGGGGCGACCTGCCCCAGCGCGAGCAGCTCGGAGACGGTGGCGAACCGGTAGCCCTGGGCCTTCAGGTGCTCGATGATGCGGCCGGCGGCCTCCAGGGTGCCAGCTTCGGGGGCTGCGCGCTCGCTCAGCCGATGGCGAGGTTGAGCGCGTAGAAGTACAGGTCGATGTACGTCTGCAGTGAGAGGAACAACGCCTCGGTGAAGGGCCAGGCGACAAAGGCGCCCAGGGCTCCGATCATCAAAATGGTGGCGATGGAGATGTACTCGCTCATCGCCTGGCCGCGAGCAGCGGCGGTGGGGCGGGTGCGCAGCTTCATCCGGTGAGCGCGCAGCTTCATCGCGTTGCCTCCTCCGCGGCCCGGGTGCCATGAGCCGTGACGGCGGTGCCCTTCCCCTGGACGGAGAGGGCAAGGTTCCAGGCGCGGCCCTGGCGGCTGGCAAAGCGCAGCGTCCGCGGGCCCGTCCCATCCGTGGCCGAGTCCTGCGCGTCGGCCTTCTCGGTGTAGCCGCGCTGCGCCAGGGCCTTTCGATAGAAGTCCTCCACGACGGTGGGGGCATCTCCGGTGTCGAAGCTCACCGTGAGGGTAGCGCTCCCCTCATCCCGAGCCATGATGGCCACGGGCCGGGTGCCGGGATAGAGGGGCAGATCGCCGGTGTCCTCGCGAGAGGTGCCCTCCCGGACCGCCTGCATGTCGGCTTGCCCGAGGACTACCGTGTTGCCCTCGCCTTCCCCGTGCGGCATCACCATCACCGTGAGCTGCAGCTCCTCCTCCACGAGGGTGGCGCTGATCCGGGGATAGGGCACCAGTTCCTTGGCGGTGGGCACGTCCGAGTAGGGCCAGCCCTCCCGCTCGAAGTGCCGAGCATAGAAGAGGAGCACTTCCCGCGCGCTCAGCTCCGTCTCGAAGGCGGCCAGGTTCATGGGCACGCCGTGGGCATCCAGCTGGTCGCCAATGGAGATGAGCGCCCCCGCCTTCTGCGGCAGCGGCAGCCGCTGTCTCAAGGCGCCCTGCCCCGTGCGCTTCACCTTCGTGAGCCCCTCGGCCAGCTGGGCCCGGCGCGCCGCATCCGCCTCCGGGGGACGCGGTGAGGGCGCAGGCTCGCGATCCAGCTCGAGCGCCTCGGCGAGCAGCTCCACGTCCGGAGAGGCTGGCGCCACGGGCTCGGCCTCCTCGCGCGCCTGATACGCGCGGCCGAGCACACTGCCCAGGAGCACGCTGACGGCCACGGCTCCGGCCAGCACGAGCGGGCGGGGTCTCTTGCGAACCGAGCTCACGGATTCTTCGGGGAGTCGAGGAAGTTGGGGGACCTGTGCCCGAGGTAATAGCTCTGGCTGCGGGCGGTGCTGTAGACGTGCCGATCGCTGGTGAAGGAGCCCTCGCCGTCGTCCCACGGGCTCACATGGGCCTGCGCCTGGCCGCCGTGATCGTTGTCGGGGTAGTCCCGCTCCCGGCTCATGTCATTGTAGAAGGCCAGCTTGTACTCCGAGGTCCGGCCCCAGTCCCCCTTCACCTCGTCCAGCATGAACCGCATCGCCTCTGTCACCTGCTGGGAGCCAATGCCTCCGGCGATGTCGTTCTCCCCGGCCCTTTCCCACTTGAGGTTGAAGACCTTCTCGCCCACCTTGTAGTACTTGGGGTTGTTGTCCGTGCCCACCGGGTTGCTGCGGCCATCCTCCAGGCCCCAGTCGTTGGTAAGGGTGATGATGCCCGGCACGTGCTCTCCCGCGCAGCCCCAGAGCGTGCTGCCGTTGCCACACACGGAGAAGCCATTGGCGAGCGCATCCGAGAGCAGGTTCACCTTGCTCGTGTAGCCACCGCGCATGTCCCGGGGCATGAGCTGGGGGGAGAACCTCACCCGGGCGCTGCACACCACGTAGCCGCCTCGGTGCAGGTACTCACGCGTCTGATAGGGGATCGCCTGATAGGTGAGCAGCGCCCGGTTCAGGATGTAGCGCGCGTCCATGGGCCTGCAGTCGACGTTGTCCAGCCGCTGCCGGCTGATCACCATCTGCTGCCCGTTGCCACCGCCGCGGTAGCTGTCCATTCCGCTCAGGGAGGCCTCGATGCGGTTCGCCGCCCTCTGGGTAACGTCCACGTAGAGGGAAGGATCCCCATCCGGGCCGGCCTCGTAGTCCTGCCCGTTGTCGTAGTCGTGCAGCAGGAAGCCGGTGATGTCCCACGTCGCGGAGATCTCCGCCTCCTGGGCGCGCGTGCCCGCGAGGAAGGCCTCTCCTGCGTAGATGGCGTAGAGCGCCGTGGGGATCAGCAGGAGCATGGACAGCGCCACTTCCACCGTCGCGGCGCCACGCTCCCGGCGCACCTGCCGTAGGGCTCGAGAGGAGAGCATCAGTAGTTCACCGCGCGCCAGCTATCGAGCTGGAGGAGCATGAGATAGGAGGGGGTGTGGGCGAACTCGGTCATGCGCTCGGCGTCCTCGGGCCTCACCGGGTGCAGCTTGGCCCGCCAGAAGGGGTTCCAGAAGTTGGGTGGCTCCAGGTACTCCTCGCCGGTCGGCTTGTGGAAGTAGACGAGCGCGCCGGAGTAGGCCCCCATGGTGTTCCCGGCCTGCGTGTCCCCCGGGGAGTTCATCGTCGTGAACTGGATCTTCCTGGGGATCTCCGCCTCGAAGTGGAAGTCCCACGGCCAGCGCTCCGGGTCCTTCACCGAGCGGGTGATGAACGACATGGTCCGCGGCATGTTCCACAGATCGTTGGGATTGCTGTTGACCCGGAAGCGCATGTGCCCGCGGTACACGCCGCGCTGCTGCTGGTCGCAGCCGATGTCATCGCACTTGCCGAACCCCGAGCCGTGCCCCGGCACCGTCATCAGGTCCGCGTGGAAGATGTGGTTGCTGTGCGTGGTGTTGTCGCCCGGCAGATCGTGGGAGGGGTCGGCGCGCCAGTCGTGCGGATCTCCCCACACCGAGTTGCGCCCCTCGGCGATCACCGTGCGCTCGCGCAGGCCCGCGAAGCGGCTCTCCACCCAACCGTGATCCTCGGCCGCGATCCCGTCGCCCTCTCCGAAGCCCGTCGAGTCGTGGCCGGTGCGGTGCACCTTCTCCGCCAGCTCCCGGCCGGACTTCGGCACCACGTAGTCCGGCCAGACCTTGCCCGGCGGAGGCGCGGGCATGTTGCTGTACACAGGGGGCCAGTAGTCCAGGAGCGGGCCAGGCTGATCGTTGAACTGGCCGGGATCATCCGCGAGCGCGCTCACCTTCAGCATCCGGGCCGTGCCCCGGTTCAGCACGACGTTGACGGGGTTGCCAAAGCCCGCCGCGGCCGCGAACTCCCGGGCCTTCTTCTCGAGCCGCTCGAAGTTCCTGTCCTTCTTGAAGCCGCGCTGGGTGATGAAGGCTGGGAAGCGCGTGCCGGCGAGGATCTCGTCGTACTCCTTGTGGGTGTTGCCCCGCAGCCCGTCATCCACCGACTTGGAGTAGTACCAGAGCGAGCGATCCCCCGCGCTCTTCTGGGCCGTGAGCCGCCGGTCCGAGAGCGACGCCAGATGCTGGGACAGCGACCTCCTGTCCACATCGAGAACCTTCTGCTTGAGATCGTCATACATCGTGTCGCGCCGGGTGGACGCGTTCAACACGGAGTAGTCCGCCGCCGACATGATGTCGTCCGCGTCCCCCGTCATCATCAGCCGGAGCTGGGACTCGACACCGAGCTGGTGGGCGCGCAGCAGCTCCACCTTGCGGAAGTGGTCACGGCTGCCATTGACCAGCATGTAGCAGGTGTTGCTGTTGCCCTTGGCGTGCCACTGGCGGTGGAAGAACCGGGCGCCGCGGATACGGTTGTCATCAATGGTGCAGGCATCCGTTCCGACACAGTCCAGATCCACCCGGCACTTCCAATCGCCCGGCGCCGGCGTGTCATCCCACACCCAGGTGCAGGGGTGGTTCTCGAGGCTGAAGTCGCTGTTGAGGTAGAGGTTCGCGATCTTCCCCAGGACCACCCGCTTCGGCCCGGAGGCGCGCTCCGCCATGATCTGGTAGTTGTTCGCGGCGGCGGCGAGCAGATCCTCCATGAAGGTGATGTAGCTCGTGTGAGCGTGCACCGAGAGGATGCTGATGTTGTGCGCGACGATGGCGCGGTTGCTCCACGCGTAGTAGTTGAAGGCGCGCGCCTCGGCCACCGCGAGGCTGTAGGCGGTGGAGTCCGCCACGGCCTGCAGCTGGATCTTGCGGCGGGTCCGCGTCCCGATGGAGAAGGTGAGGAACACCGCCACCGTGACGAACAGCATCACCAGCACGGTGAGGATCAGCGCCTGCCCGCGCACGGAAGGGCGGGCCACGGTAGGAGTGGGAGCGGAAGAAGGGTTCATCGGCACTCCCCCGTCAGTTGAGCCCCTGGGAGGGGATCGCTCATCATCCGCATGGACCAGGTGGAGACCAGCGGAGTCGTAAAGTAGTTCCGTCCGATGGCCTGCCGCACGATGCCCACGTCCAGGGAGATCTCGCTGGAGGTCTCGTTGGCGGCCTTCACCGCCCCTGCGGTGCGCCGCACGGGGGTGATGGGATCGGCCCCGGTCGCCCAGGCCTGCCCCGTGTGCGAGGCCAGCCACACCCGGGTGATGATCCAGTTGGCGAAGGGGATCTGGTACTCCCAATAGTAGGAGAGCCGGACGTGGACCTTCATCGGCTCTTCCGTGGGCAGGAGCTGCTGATCGAACGGCCGGCCCGAGTAGCCAGACACCCGGTAGTGGACGCGGACCAGGGGGATGGCAACCCCGGCGTTGGGGGGCGTGTTGCTGTTGAGCAGCATTCGCGCCGCGGACAGGAAGCGCTGCTGGTAGCTGCCCAGGCCCGCGCGGCTGACGGTGGGGACCAGCGCCATCAACCCCGCGCGCACCATGCGCTCACAGTCCAGGCGGTACACACTGGCAGAGCGCGCCACCTTGAACGCCGCGTACTCGTTGACCAGGCGGGCCTGATAGGCGAGCGTCATCTGCAGCACGCCCAGCAGCATGAACACCATCAACGGCAGGACAATGGCCGTCTCGACCGCAGCCTGCCCGCTCTCGCGATGATGCGCCGGCTGCCCCACTGCGCCTCCAAAACCTGAGAAAAAGAGGAACTAGGGGATATCCCTATCCCACCTCTTGCTCCATCGGTCATCTGGACGGTCCAAGTGGCCAGAGCCCTGCTCAAGGGGTCGGGGGTTTAAATTTCCAATATAGTTGCAATCTCCTTCCTCAGCGTGGGGGCGGTGCGGCGCGGCGGGCGAGGACCTGCTTCACGTCATCCAGGGTGATGCCCAGGGGGCGCACGGCCACGAGCAGGTGGTAGAGCACGTCCGCCGCCTCCTCCACGGCTCGGGCCTTGTCGCCGTCGGCGCAGGCGGTGACCAGCTCCGCGGCCTCCTCGCCGATCTTCTTGAGGCGCAGGTTGCGATCGTCCAGGAGCCGCCGGGTGTAGCTGGGCTTCTGGCCCGGGTCCGGTGCCTGGGCGGCACGCTCGGAGATCGTCGCGTCCAGCGCCACCAGCGCATCCAGCCGGCCGGGCCCGAAGCACGTCTCCTGCCCGGTGTGACAGGCGGGGCCGGCCTTCTCCACGCGCGCCAGCACCGCGTCCCCATCACAGTCCGCCGCGAGGGACACCACGCGCTGCACGTTGCCGCTGGTGGCGCCCTTGTGCCACAGGCCGCGGGTGCGCGAGCGGTAGTGCATCTCGCCGGTGGCCAGCGTGCGCTCCAGCGCCTCGCGGTCCGCGTGCGCCACCATGAGCAGATCGCCGGAGCGCGCGTCCTGCGTCACCACCGTCACCAGCCCGTTGCCCTTGGAGAAGTCCAGCTTGGAGAGGTCCAGCATCACGTCCTCTTCGTCGCGCCGAGCAGCTCACGCACCTGCGCGGAGAGCGCTCCGTTGGTCGCGATGCCATTGCCGCCGAACGAGGTGCGCGCGCCCGTCCAGTCGGTGAACACCCCACCCGCCTCGTCGATGATGGGCTGGAGCGCCGCCGCATCCCAGGGGGAGAGGAGCTCGTCCACCATCACCTCGGCGCGGCCCGTGGCCACCAGGAGGTAGCCGTAACAGTCGCCCCAGGTGCGATCCATGGATGCCTTCGCCGCGAGCGCACGCCAGGCATTGCCCCGCTCCGGGTACTGCAGGAAGCGCTCGTCCGTGGAGAGCACCACCGCCTGGGAGAGCTGCGACACGGAGGAGACCTTCGTGGGCTTGTCATTCCAGAAGCAGCCAGCGCCCGGAGAGGCCACGAGCAGCTCGCCCACGGCCGGGAAGTAGGCGGCTCCGGCGAGGATGCGCTCACCCTCAGCCACCGCCACCAGTGTGCCCCACAGCGGCACGCCGCGGATGAACGTCTTCGTCCCGTCGATGGGATCCAGGATCCACCGGCGCTTCGCCCCGACCCGCGTCTCGCCGAACTCCTCTCCGAGGATGCCGTCCTGGGGAAAGCGCGCCTCGATCCACTCGCGCGCGGTCTGCTCGGAGGTGCGGTCCGCGACGGTGACGGGCGTGCCATCTCCCTTGATGTCCACGGTGACGCCCTTGCGGAAGAACTCGAGCGCCACGTCACCGGACTTCCGAGCCACCTCGGCGGCGGCCTGCATCAACCCCTGCGCTTCCGTCGTCATGCGACGCTCCTGATCCTCAGGCCGCTCCCCTGGAGCAGCGTCTTGATCGCCCCGACGGTGGTGAGGCCGTCATGGAGGATTCCCGCCACCAGCGCCGCGTCCGCCTGGCCCTCCATGAGCGCGGCCCGGACATGCTCCGCGTTCCCCGCCCCACCCGAGGCGATGACCGGGACGTCCACCGCCTCGGCGACGGCCCGCGTCAGCTCCAGGTCATACCCCGAACGGGCCCCATCGCGATCGATGCTCGTGAGGAGGATCTCCCCCGCGCCACGTTTCACACACTCGCGAGCCCAGGCGACGGCCTCCAGCTCCGTGGGCGTGCGGCCGCCGCGGGTGTAGACGCGCCAGCGGTCCGCCTCGCGCCGGGCGTCGATGCTGGCCACCACGCACTGGGCACCGAAGCGGTCCGCGCAGGCCGTGAGCAGCTCCGGGTTCGTCACCGCCGCTGAGTTGATGCTCACCTTGTCCGCACCGGCCCGGAGCGCCCGCCCCACGTCGTCCACGGTGCGCACGCCGCCGCCCACGGTGAGGGGGATGAAGAGGCGCTCGGCGGTGCGCTGGACCACGTCCCAGAGCGTCTCGCGCTCCTCGGCGCTGGCGGAGATGTCCAGGAAGGTGATCTCGTCCGCGCCCTCGGCCTCGTAGCGCAGGGCCAGCGACACGGGATCGCCCACGTCGCGCAGGCCCTCGAACTGGACGCCCTTCACCACCCGGCCGCCCTTCATGTCCAGGCAGACGATCAGCCGCCGCGTGAGCATCACTTCACCTCCAGGGCGACCGAGCCCTTGGTGCTGAACACCGTGCCCGAGTCCACCAGGGCGTCTCGCAGCGCCAGCCCCACGGCCTTGAAGGCGGCCTCGGTGAGGTGGTGGCTGTCCTTGCCGCGCAGGACGCGGATATGGAGGGTCACCTTCGCGTGCTCGCAGAAGGAGCGCATCCAGTGATCGTAGAGCTTATTGCGCAGCGGACCGCGGTAGTAGAAGCGCCCGCAGGTGTCGATGGCCGCCTGCACCAGCGCGTCATCCATGGGGAGGGTGCGCTCGCCGTAGCGGGCGGCGGTGGGCGGGATGACCTGGTACACGGCGGTCCCCACGGCGATGGCCACGTCCTCCATGAGGTGGTGCCGGAGATCGCCGCGCGCGTGCAGGTTCAGGTCCAGCCCCGCGTACTTCGCGAAGGTGGCCAGCATGTGGTCGAAGAACTTCAGGCCGGTGTCCACCTTGGCCACGCCCTGACCGCGCGTCAGCTCCACGCGGATCTGGGTCTCCTTCGTCTCTCGAGTCACGACAGTCATGCGAACTCCCGTGCGACCGCGGCCGCGTCGAGCTTCCCGGTATAGAGCGCCATGCCGATGACGGCGCCATGGGCCCCGGCATCCGCCAGAGCCCGGAGATCCTCCAGGGTCGTCACCCCCCCCGAGGCGTACACACGGTGCCTGCTGCCCCGCACCACCTCCTGCATCAGCGGCAGATCCACTCCGCCCATCTGCCCCTCCTTGTGGACGGCGGTGACGAGCAGGCCTCCCAGCGGCAACGGCGCCAGCGCCGCGAGCACGTCGGCGACGTCTCGTGAGCTCCCGGCCGTCCAGCCTCGCGTCACCACCTCGCGGCCCTTCACATCCGCAGCCACCACCAACCGGCCGGGGAAGCGGCGGGCCACGTCGGACAGCCATGCGGTGTCTTCGATGGCCCTCGTGCCCACGACGACGGAGGAGGCCCCACTGGCGAGCACCGCCTCAGCCCGAGCCGTGTCGCGTACGCCACCGCCCACGGTGAAGGTGAGGCCCGGCTCGTGGCCCAGCAACCGGGTGATGGCCTCCAAGTTGGAGCCCTTGCTCAGCGCCGCGTCCAGATCCACCACGTGGAAGGTCTTGAAGCCGAAGCCGCGCCACTTCTTCAGCGCGTCGAGCGGATCGTTCACTCGCACGCGCTCGGCGTCGTACGAGCCGCCCACGAGCTGCACGCACGCTCCCTCGCGCAGATCGATGGCTGGGATGGCGATCACGGCGCGACCTCCTGGAGGAATGCCTGCACGAAGCGCACGCCGGATGCGGAGCTCTTCTCGGGGTGGAACTGCACGCCGAGCACCTTGCCTCGCCGTACCGAGGCCGGGAAGCGATCCTCCTCGTGGGAAGTCCAACCCACCACCTCTCCGGGCTCCTCGGCGCGGCAGACGAAGCTGTGCGCGTAGTAGACGGTGTCCAGCCTGGCTCCCTGCACCGCCGTGTCCTCCTCCACGGAGTTCCAGCCGATGTGCGGCACGTGCTTCGCGCGCAGCCGCGTCACCCGCCCTTTGAAGAGGCCGAGCCCGCGGCCCTCGCCTTCCTCGCTGCCCTCGAAGAGGAGCTGCATGCCCAGGCAGATGCCGAGGCACGGGAGTCCACGCTCGAGGGCCTGGCGCATCTGCTCACGGCCAGGCTCCAGCCGGGCTGCTGCCGCGCCGAACGCGCCCACACCGGGCAGGACGAGCACGTCCGTGTCGAGCGCCTTCACGGGATCCGTCTGCACGCGGACCTCGGCATGGGCTGCCGTGGCGAGCGCCTTGGCCAGTGAGTGGATGTTGCCCGCTCCGTAGTCGAACAAGGTGACTCTCACCGCCGTGCCTCCCGCAGCGCCTGGAGCGCCGCCTCCATCATGGGCCAGGGTCCACAGCCAAGCCGGAGCGCATCCCCTACCCCGGTCAGCCCCTGGAACGCCCGCACGTTCACGTCCAGCTCGCGCATGCGGGCGGCCACCTGGAGCGCGCCGGGGAGCGGGACGAGGACGAAGTTGGCCTCGGAGGGCAGTGGAGCGAGCCCCTGCGCCTTCAGCTCCGCCACCAGCCGTGTCCGGCTCTCCTTCGCGTCCTCGATCCGAGCCTTCACCCAGGAAAGGCCTTCCGTGAGCGCGGCGATGGCCATGCGCTCGGCGAGGCCCGTGTGCTTGTAGGGCCCGCGTGCCTTCTCGATCTCGTTCACGAGCTCGGGGCGGCCGAGCGCATAGCCCACTCTCATGCCCGCGAGGCCGAACGCCTTGGAGAGCGTTCGCGTCACGATCACGTTGGGCCGCGAGCGTGCCAGCTCCACAAGGCTGACGTCGGCGAACTCGATATAGGCCGCATCCAGGAGGACGAGGCCTGGGGCTGCGTCCACCAGCCGCTCGAGCGCAGCGAGAGAGATCCCCGTGCCCGTGGGATTGTTGGGCGAGCAGACGTAGATGAGCCGAGCCCCCGTGGCGAGCAGCCCGTCGACATCGGGCTCGAAGTCCGGCCGGAGCGGCACCGGGATGAACTGGAGGCCGTTCACCTTCGCGAAGTAGGACATCATCGAGAAGGAGGGCTCTGGGACGGCGATGCGCTCGCCCGGCTCCAGGAAGGCGCGCAGGGCGCAGTCGATCAGATCGTCCGAGCCGCAGCCCGTGGTAATCCAGGAGGGCTCGAAGCCGGTATAGGAGGAGAGCGCCTTCTTGAGCTCCGGGGCGTAGCTGACGGGGTAGCGCGTGATGGTGGAGGCGGTGAACTCGCGCAGGGCCCGCTCCGCGGCCGGGGGGATGCCGAAGAGGTTGGTGTTGTCGCTGAGATCCACTCGGCACTGCACGGCCGGAGGCGAGTAGAGCGAGATGCCCTCGTAGGAGGAACGGCGGGGAATCATGGCTTCCTCCAGGCGCGGGCAGCCTCGGCATGGGCAAAGAGCCCCTCACTGTCCGCCAACACGCCTACGTCCTCCGCGAGCCGTGCCGCCGCGTCCCGATCCACGCGCTGGTACGTGGTCCACCGGTAGAAGTCGAGCACGGACAGCCCCGAGTACGCGTGGCCCAGTCCGGCGGTGGGGAGCACGTGGTTGGCGCCTGTCATGTAGTCCCCAAAAGCAACGGAGGCGCGCTCCCCGAGGAAGACCGTGCCGCAGTTGCGCACACGATCCAGGTTCTCCTGAGGATCCACCGTGGCAATGAGCAGGTGCTCGGGCGCGAACTCGGAGACGAAGGGCCAGGCCTCCTCCAGCGAGCCCACGCTCAGCACGGCGCCGCGATCGCGCAGGGCGGTGGTGACGATCTCTCGCCGCTGGGCTCGGGCCGCAGCGCGCTCCACGGCGGCTGCCACGGCGTCGGCGAGCGCTGAGCCCACCGCCAGCGCCACGCAGCAGGCCTCCGGGTCGTGCTCGGCCTGGGCCAGCATCTCCCGCGCCACGGCCTCCGGATCCGCCGAGCCATCCGCGACGACGAGGATCTCGCTCGGCCCGGCGGGCGCGTCAATGGCCACCGCGTCCACCACCTGGAGCTTGGCTGCGGCGACATAGGCGTTTCCCGGCCCGACGATGCGATCCACGCGTGGCACGCTCTGGGTGCCATAGGCCATGGCGGCCACCGCACCGGCGCCGCCCAGGGCGAAGACCCGATCCGCGCCCGCCAGCGCCGCCGCCGCGAGCACTCCGGCCGAGGGCAGTCCCTCTGGCCCCGGAGGCGAGCAGACGATGACCTCCCCTACCCCGGCCACCTTCGCTGGCACGACGCCCATGAGCACGCTGCTGGGGTACACGGCCCGGCCACCGGGCGCGTACACACCCACGCGGCCGAGGGGATCGGGACGCCGGCCGACGACGATGCCGGGCTCTGTCTCCACCTCGGTGGCGTGAGGCCTCTGGGCTTCGTGGGCCTTGGCGATGTTGCGGGCGGCGCGCTCCAGGGCGTGGCGCACCTTCGGGTCCAGCGAGGCGAGCGCTGCCTCCCAGCGGGCCCGCGGCACCTCGAGCGAGGTAAGGCTCGCGCGGTCGAGCTCGCGCGCCAGCTCCAGGAGGGCCCGGTCTCCCTCCCGGCGGACACGGGCGACGATGTCCCGGACGCGAGTGGCGACCTGGGCGTCCGACTGACCCGAGCGATCCAAGAGGCGGCGCTTGTCCTCGGGGGACAGGGCGGAAAGCGAGCCGCGGTACTTGAGGGCTCCAGGGCTCACGGCATCAACCTCTCGATGCGGGTGACGAGGATGCCCTCACAGCCCAGGGCCTTGAGGGCGTTAATCGTCCGGTAGATGGTCTTCGCGGGGACGACGGCGTGCACGGCCACGTAGTCCCCGCCGTTCATGATGTCCACCACGGTGGGGCCATTGAGGCCCGGGAGCACGTCACGGACCTTGGGGAGGGCCTTCCGGGGCACGTTGGTCATGAGGTAGCGCTTGCCACGGGCAGCGAGCACAGAGCCCAGCGCCTGCTTCAGCTCCTCCAGATTGCGGGCGGTCTCCGCATCGTTGCGCTTGCTGGCCACGAGCCGGGCGCTCGACTCCAGAACGGTGGCGACCTCGCGAAGGCCGTTCATCTTGAGCGTGGAGCCGGTAGAGGTCAGGTCCACGACGATGTCGGCGATGCCCAGGTGGGGAGCGATCTCGGCGGCGCCAGATACGGGCACCACGGTGACCTTCTGTCCGCGCTTCGAGAAGAACTCCTGGGTGAGGCGGGGGAAGCAGGAGGCCACGCGCATGCCGTCCTTGACGCCGTCCGCGGAGGTGATGCCGCTCTCTTCACGGGCGGCGACCACGAGCCGGCACTTGCCGAACTCCAGATCCATGAGCAGGTCCAGCTCGCGGCCGGCCTCATTGACGAGATCCCAGCCGGTGACACCGGCCTGCGCGGCGCCGTCGGCGACGAACTCGGGGATGTCCTGGGCGCGGACGAAGATGGCCTCGAACTCGCCGCCGAGGGAGGCGGTGAGGGCACGCTCACCACGGATACGGACCTCGAGACCGGCGTCGTTGAACAGCTCACGAACCTCTTCGGAGAGGCGGCCTTTGTTGGGGAGGGCGATCTTGAGCATCGGGAGGCTTCCAGTGGGTTTGTGGAGAGAACGCGGAAACGAAAAAAGCCCGTCCTGGGGGACGGGCTCTCGGTCACTGCGGCAGGGCCAGGCGGATGAGTCGTCTCAGACAGTCATCCAGGCATGCGCGCGGCGAACGGTCCCGTCAGGGCCGAGCCGATGATGCGCATGGTGATGATGCACGGAGGTGAGACGCACGCTGACATGAGTAACGGAAAGGCCCCCGGCTCGTCAACCTCACCCTCTGGGCGCATGCCTCCCTGCCCCCGGGCCCTCAAGGAACACCGGCCCTCTCTCGCCCCCTCTCTGCTACGACACTCCCGCGCCATGGCATCGCGAGCATTGATCCTCCAAAGCATCGTGGTGGCGCTTGTGCTGGGCGGCTGCAAGAACCGCCCGGCAGAACCACCCAAGCCTGAGGCCAGCACCGTCGATGCTGGCACCCTTCCAGCCGAAGAGCCTCTCCCCTTCAAGGCACTCGGGTCCAGGCTGGCAGGGACGCTGGACGTGCGGAATCGCTATGCGTCCACCGTCCTTGTGGAGACTCGGGCCCCACGAAAGCGGGAGTAGACGGCCAATGCAGTGGGGTCCTGATCGGTCCTCAAGTGGTGCTGACCGCTGGGCACTGTGTCTGCACGAAGCAGGAGACCACCACACCCGGAACTGAGGGCAGGAGCATCCTTGACGGCTCTGCCTGCACGACCCATCCCACCGTGGAGACCGTCACCTTTAATCCACCCACCCAAGACACCGAACGCATGCCGGGGTACGCGAGCCAGACCTACGAAGGAATCGAGGTTCGGCCTCATCCTGAGTTCAGGCTGCTCCTGGACGAGCGAGGACGCGTCGAGGCCGTCAGCGCCGATCTGGCGATCATCCTCTTGAACTCACCCGTGGAGGATGCATTTCCTCCTACCCCTCTGGCGGATGTGGATGTTCAAGCCGGCGAATCCTTCCTGCTGGCTGGCTACACCTACGACAAGATCCTGGGTGGCGTCTCCGGTCAGCGCCGCTTCAACCGATATAAGATCAAGAAGATCATGTCTCCGGGCGATGACAGAGCTCTCTTCGAGCAACCGGGACGTGACCTCTACACAGGAGACAGCGGAGGTCCCTGTCTGCGCGAGGACACGAACGGGGCTGTCCTGGTGGGTATTTCGAGCCGAGGTTTCGGCGAGAGCCCCACCTTCACCCGCACGCATCCTTATAGGAACTGGCTGGCGTCCGAACTCGAACGAGCTGCCCGGCTCCACCCCGCCCTGACCCACGACAACAAGAAGCCCGCTTCCTCCGGCAATAGCGGTCCTGCCCCCTGAAGAACGCGCAGAGCGTGTTGAGCAGAGGGAGGCAGGCACAGAAGGGAGTGCTTCCCCAACCCCAGCGCCAAGCCCAAGGGCCCAAGGATGCTCGCGGTGAGGACGCGCTGGGAGGAAGCCGGAGCTGGTAGAGAGCCCACCCGAGGCTCCTTGCGTGCCGGCGGAGCCGCGGTCCTGGGCAAAACCGGGAACCCAAGCTCGCCGGGAGTCGCCTGCCGGGCGCATCCTGTGCCAACCTGTCTGCTTGTATGACAGGTTCGTTCCAAGTGCTGACAGCGGCTCCACGTCCACCTGTCTGCTTGACATGGGGGCCGTAAAGCAAGTGCTCATGGAGAAGGGCTTCTCCCTGGTGCTCTGCGGGCATGCGCACTCCAGCTGGTTTGCCGAGGAGCGCTGGCACAAGCACTCCGGGGAGCGAACGCTGCGCATCGCCGCGGCCCCTTCCCTGGGCAGCTAGGAGATCGCGGAGAACAACGGCTTCAACCTCGTGGAGGTCTTCCGTGATCGCGGCCAGGATGGGCGCCCTCAGTACGAGCTCAGAGTCCGGCGCTTCGTCCGCAAG
>NZ_DASPHO010000138.1:0-15701 GCF_035629615.1 Hyalangium sp.
CCGATGATGGGCCGCAACTTCTCCGAGGAGGAGGAGACCCAGGGCCGGGATCAGGTGGTGGTCCTCACGCACCGGCTCTGGCGCGGGCGCTTCGGGGCGGACCCGAACATCCTGGGAACGACGCTGACGCTCGACGGGCAGCCCTTCACGGTGGTGGGCGTGCTGCCGGCTGGCTTCGAGTACCCCCAGGGTACGGATCTCTACGTGCCCTTCGCCCCCACGCCGGAGCAGCTCAACCCGGGCGCCCGGGGGAGCCGCTTCCTGGACGTCCTGGCCCGCGTGAAGCCGGGCGTGACGACGGAGGCCGCGCAGCGGGACATGGATCGCGTGGCGGCGGAGCTGACCCAGGCGAACCCGAACAACTACAGCAAGAGCAGTGGGTGGGCGATCTCCGTGGTGTCCATGGAGGAGCAGACGGTGGGTGGGGTGCGCTCCACGCTGTGGGTGCTGCTGGGCGCGGTGGGCTTCGTGCTGCTGATCGCCTGCACCAACGTGGCGAACCTGCTGCTGGCCCGAGCGGCGGCGCGCAGCCGGGAGATCTCCATCCGCGCGGCGCTCGGGGCGGACCGCAGGCGCCTGGTGACGCAGCTCCTGACGGAGAGCCTCGTCCTCTCGCTCGCAGGGGGAGCCCTGGGCCTGCTGCTGGCGATGTGGGGCATGGATGCACTGCTGGCCCTGGTGGGAGAAGGGCTGCCCAGGGCCGCCGAGGTGCGCCTGGACGGCCGGGTGGTGCTGTTCACCGCAGGGGTCTCGGTGCTGACGGGGCTGCTGTTCGGTCTGGTGCCTGCGCTCCAGGCCAGCCGCGCGGATCTCCACGGCGCCATGCGAGAGGGGGCGCGCGGCACGGGAGGGAGGGGCTCGGGGCGGGTGCGCTCCGTGCTGGTGGTCTCCCAGGTGGCGCTCGCGCTGGTGTTGCTCGTGGGCGCCGGGCTCTTCCTGCGCAGCTTCATGGCGCTGCAGGGGGTGGATGCGGGCTTCGAGCCCCAGGGCGTCCTCACGGCACGGCTGTCGCTGCCCTCGGAGCGCTACGGCGAGCCCTCCAAGCGCGCCGCGCTAATGCGGGACTTCCTGGCGCGGGTGCAGGCGGTGCCCGGCGTGGAGGCCGCGGGCCTGGCCAATCTGCTGCCGCTCACCGGCCGCTCGGACTGGAGCTTCGACATTGAGGGCAAGACGATGTCGCCAAGCGATCCGCCGCGCCCGGCGGTGGAGTACCGGGCGGTGAGCGCGGACTACCACAAGGCCCTCCGGATCCCGCTGCTCCGCGGGAGGATGCTCTCGGACTCGGATGGCTTCGACGCGCCCCACGCGGTCGTGATCAACGAGACGATGGCCCGCGTCATCTTCCCCGGCGAGGAGCCGATCGGCCAGCGCGTGCGGCTTGGCGGCAGGGATCCGAACAGGCCGTGGGCCACGGTGGTCGGCATCGTGAAGGACGTGCGGGAGTGGGGGCTGGATCTGCCCGCGCGCCCCGTCTCCTACTACTCGGTGACGCAGCGCAACCCCCTGGGGACGTACCTCGTGGTGCGCACCCGCCAGAGCCCCACGTCGCTGCTGGCCTCGCTGCAGGCCGAGCTGCACGCGGTGGATCGGGATCTCCCGCTCTATGACGTGGCCCCCATGGAGGCGGTGGTGGACAGCTCGGTGAGCCAGCGCCGCTTCTCCATGCTGCTGCTGGGGCTCTTCGCGGGCGTGGCCGTGGTGCTCGCGTCGCTCGGCATCTACGGCGTCATCGCCTACACCGTCACGCAGCGCACCCGCGAGCTGGGCATCCGCATGGCGCTGGGCGCGCGGCAGGCGGACGTGCTTGGGTTGATGGTGGGGCAGGGGATGCGCATGACGCTGCTGGGGGTGGGGCTCGGGCTCGTCCTGGCGCTGGGGCTCGGGCGGCTGCTGAGCGCGCTCCTGTACGGGGTGAAGGCGCATGACCCGCTGACGTTCGCCGGGGTGGCGGTGCTGCTGGCGGGCGTGGCGCTGGTGGCGAGCTGGCTGCCCGCGCGCCGCGCCGCGAAGGTGGATCCCGCCCTCACCCTTCGCTCGGAGTGAAACCTCAATGTCCCAACCCCTCATCTCCCTGCGCAACGTCGAGAAGTCCTACCCCATCGCGGGTGGCCGGACCTGGGTGCTGCGCCGCATCCAGCTGGAGGTGCAGGCCGGAGAGTTCGTCACGCTGATGGGGCCCTCCGGCGCGGGCAAGTCCACGCTGCTGTCCATCCTGGGGATGCTGGATGCCGAGTGGACGGGCGAGTACCTCCTGGATGGCCGGGCCGTGCACGGGATGAAGCCGAAGGATCGGGCGGAGCTGGCCAAGAGCACCGTCGGCTTCGTCTTTCAGCAGTACCACCTGCTGGACGGGCTCACCGTGGCGGAGAACCTGGAGGTGCCGCTCTCCTACCGCAACCTCAAGCGCTCCGAGCGCGAGGCGCTGGTGGCGGACATGCTGGATCGCTTCCAGCTCGTGGGGAAGAAGGACCTGTACCCGAACCAGCTCTCCGGCGGGCAGCAGCAGATCGTGGGCATCGCGAGGGCCCTCATCGCGAGCCCCAAGATGCTGCTGGCGGACGAGCCCACCGGCAACCTGCACTCGACGCAGGCCAAGCAGATCATGGAGATGTTCCAGGCCCTCAATCGCGCGGGCACCACCGTGGTGCAGGTGACTCACTCCGAGGCGAACGCCGCCTACGGCCATCGCGTCATCCAGCTGGCGGATGGCTGGATCCAGGAACCCCGCTGAGCCCTCTCTGGAGGCACCGATGTCCACGCTCCTGCAGGATGTCCGCTACGCCGTCCGCCTGATGCGTCAGGCGCCCGGCTTCACGCTGGCCGCCGTCCTGGCACTGGCGCTGGGGATTGGTGCCACGACCGCCCTCTTCAGCGTGGTGCATGCGGTGCTGCTGCGGCCGCTGCCCTTCCCCGAGCCGGACTCGGTGGTCATCCTCGGCGAGAACCAGGCGCAGCGTCACGCCAACCGCTACAGCCTCTTCACCTTCGACGAGGTCTCCCGTCGGAGCACGCTCTTCCAGAGCCTCACCGCGTACTCCAACAACCTCTTCAACCTCACGGGAGAAGGGGACCCGGAGCAGGTACGAGGCCTGGTGGTTGAGGGGGCTTTCTTCGAGACCTTCGGCGTCATGCCGCTCTTCGGACGCTGGTTCTCTCCGGAGGAGCGGACCGAGCCGAACGTCGTCATCAGCCACTCGCTGTGGCAGCAGCTCGGAGCGCGGCAGGACCTGGTGGGACGGACCCTGACGCTCGGCGGCCAGCCCTACACGGTGCTGGGCGTCATGCCACCGTCCTTCCAGGTGCCGCACGCCAATACCCAGCTCTGGGTGAGCTTCACGAGCCTGTCCGGCTCGGCCAGCTCTCCCGCACGCCAGTCGCGCGGATACAATGCTTTCATCATGGCGGGGCGGCTGGCTCCCGGGGTTACCCTGGCCGCGGCACGTTCCGAGCTGGGCTCCATCGCCGGTCAGCTCGCCAAGGAGTTCCCGGACACGCAGGGGGATCTGCGGATCGGCGCGCTGGGCTACCAGGAGCAGCTCGTGGGCAACGTGCAGGTCCTGCTCCTGGTGCTGCTTGGGGCGGTGGCGCTGGTGTTGCTGATCGCCATGGCCAACGTGGCGCACCTGCAGCTCGCGCGCTCGGCCGTGCGCGAGCGCGAGTTCGGCATCCGCGTGGCGCTGGGGGCCAGCCGTGGGCGGATCCTGCAGCAGCTGCTCACCGAGAGCGTGCTGCTGTCGCTGCTGGGCGCCGTGGGAGGGGTCCTGCTGGCCATGTGGGGCACGGACGCGCTGCTGGCCATGGGGGTGAGCGCGCTGCCTCGCGGCCAGGAGGTGTCGGTGGACGGGCGGGTGCTCCTGTTCGCGCTCGGCGTGGCCCTGGTGACGGGGGTGGGGGTGGGCCTGGCGCCCGCGCTCCAGCGCAGCCGGTTGACCCCGGAGTCCGCGCTGGGACGTGGGGGCGCGGAGGGCTCGCGCGGGAGGACCCATGGCGTGCTCGTGATCGCGGAGGTCGCGCTGGCGTTGGTGCTCGTCACGGCGGCCGGGCTGATGCTGAAGAGCTTCTGGCACCTGCACCAGGTGGATCCCGGCATCCACCCGGAGGGCGTCTTCGTGGCGAAGCTGTCTCTCCCTTCGAGCCGCTACAGCGAGCCCGAGCGCATGAGGGCCTTCAACCGGGAGCTGCTGAGCCGGCTCTCCACGCGCCCGGAGGTGGAGGTCGCGGGAGTGAGCCTGAGCCTCCCGCCCAGCGGCGATCAGCGGCGCACGAGCTTCCTCGTGGAAGGGAGGCCTGAAGAAGAGGAGCTCCCCTCTGTCCTCTATATCCCCGCTACGCCCCGGTTCCTGGAGACGCTCCGGGTCCCCCTGCTGGCGGGACGCGGATTCTCGGAGTCCGATCAGCCGAGCGCGGAGCAGGTGATGCTGGTGAGCCAGTCCTTCGCGCGCCTCCACTTCCCCGGACAGGACGCCGTGGGCCGGCGCGTGTCGATGGTCCGGGTGGACGACCAGCAGGAGTGGCGCACGGTCGTGGGCGTGGTGGGGGATGTGGCCTACTCGGGCCTCCAGAGCGGCATGGAGCCCACGGTCTATCTGCCGTATGCGCAGGATCCCTTTCCCGGGGGGTACCTGGTGGTGCGTGCGGCAGCCGGGCACGAGGCCTGGAACCTCGCCGGCGTGGTCCGTGAGGAGCTGCGCGCGGTGGACTCAGGCGTCGCGCTCGCCCAGAGCAACACCCTGGAGGCCATGCTCGCCGCGGGCCTGGGCCAGCCCCGGTTCCAGGCGATGCTGCTGGGAGGGTTTGGCGTGCTCGCCCTGGTGCTCGCCGCGGTGGGCATCTACGGGGTGATGTCCTACGCGGTGGCGCAGCGCTCGCGGGAGATGGGCATCCGCATGGCGCTGGGAGCCCGGCGCGAGGACGTGCTGCGGCTGGTGATGAGCCAGTCGCTGGCGCGGGTGGGGATAGGCCTGGCGGTGGGGCTGGCGGGGGCATTCGCCACGCGCCGCGTGCTGGAGGGGCTGCTCTTTGGTGTGGAGCGCCTCGATGCCACCGTCTTCCTGGGAGTGCCGGCCCTGCTGCTGGCGGTCGCGGCCGCGGCGAGCTGGCTCCCTGCGCACCGGGCTGCCAGCGCGGATCCGGCCGACGTCCTGAGGCGAGGATGAGCCCCTGCCTGCCCTCCGAGCCATCCCGGAGAAGCCCATGACGTGTATCGATTGTATTGCCCCTCTTCGAGAGGGCTTCTGGCAGAGTTCTTCCTCCCTTGGGTGCCGCCGTGTCCGAAACCGCTCCCGCAATCCCTGACAGTGCCCCAAGGCCCGAGCCCGACTCGCGGCCGCGCGTCCTCGTTGCTGACGATCAGGTCGACGTGCTGGAGGCGCTGCGCCTGCTGCTCAAGCGCGACGGGTATGTCGTGCTGACGGCCCAGTCCCCGGCGGGCGTGATGGCCATGCTCGAGGCCGAGGACGTGGACGTGCTGCTGATGGACCTCAACTACGCGCGCGACACCACCTCCGGGCGCGAGGGGCTGGATCTGCTCGCCCGCGTGCGCCAGCTCGACGCGGCGCTGCCGGTGGTGGTGATGACGGCCTGGGGCAGCGTGGAGGGGGCCGTGGAGGCCATTCGCGGAGGCGCTCGGGACTACGTGCAGAAGCCGTGGGACAACACGCGGCTGTTGAGCCTGGTGCGCACGCAGCTGGAGCTGCGGCGGGCGCTGCGGCGCTCCCGGAGGCTGGAGGAGGAGAACACCCACCTGCGCAAGGGCGGCGAGCGCCCCTCCTTCCTGGCCGAGTCCCGCGCCATGCAGGCCGTGCGGCGGCTGGTGGAGCGCGTGGCGCCCTCGGGGGCCAACGTCCTCATCACCGGCGAGCACGGCACGGGCAAGGAGGTGGTGGCGCGCTGGCTCCACGAGGCCTCGGGGCGCCCGGACAGCTCCTTCGTCGCGGTCAACTCGGGCGGGCTCTCCGAGGGCGTCTTCGAGAGCGAGCTGTTCGGTCATGTGAAGGGAGCCTTCACGGACGCGAAGACGGATCGCATCGGCTGCTTCGAGCTGGCGGACGGCGGCATTCTCTTCCTGGACGAGATCGGCAACATGCCGCTCACGCAGCAGGCGAAGCTCCTGCGCGTGCTGCAGACGGGCGAGCTGCACCCGGTGGGCTCCTCCAAGGTGCGCCGGGTGTCGGTGCGCGTCATCTCGGCGACGAACGCGGATCTGTCCAAGGCCGTGGCCGAGGGGCGCTTCCGCGAGGATCTGCTCTACCGCCTCAACACGGTGGAGGTGCAGCTGCCTCCGCTGAGGGATCGGCGCGAGGACATCCCGCTGCTGGCCTCGCACTTCCTGGCCGAGCAGGGCCGGCGCTATGGTCGCGCGGCGATGCGCCTGTCGCAGGGCGCGCTGGAGGCCCTGATGTCCTATGCGTGGCCAGGCAATGTGCGCGAGCTGGAGCACACCGTGGAGCGCGCGCTGCTCATGGCCAGCGGGGACGAGGTGACGCCGGAGGATCTGCTGCTGCGGCGCACCAGCCGGGAGGGCTCGTCCCGCCTGGAGGAGATGACGCTGGAGGAGGTGGAGCGCTATCTCATCGAGCGGGCCCTGACGCGGTACGAGGGCAACGTGAGTGACGCGGCCAAGGCGCTCGGGCTGTCCCGCAGCGCGCTGTACCGCCGCATGCAGTACTACGGCATCAAGGGAGCGCGGTGAAACGTCCCCGGAGATCGCTGCCGCACGATCTCCGCGTCTTCCTGCTGGCGCTGCTGGCAGGGCTGCCGGGCTCAGTCACCTCGCTGGTGCTCCTGTGGACGGGGGAGGTGAGCTCGAAGGTGCAGTGGACGCTCTCCGTCGCGGTGCTGGCGGTGCACCTGGGCGCGGCGATCGCCGTGCGGGAGCGGATCTCCCGGCCGCTGCAGACGGTGGCCAACCTGCTGGCCGCGCTGCGCGAGGGGGACTACTCAGTGCGTGGGCGCGGGGCGCGCGGGGATGATCCGCTCGGTGAGGTGCTGCTGGAGGTCAACGCGCTCGGGGACACGCTGCGCGAGCAGCGGCTGGGGGCGATGGAGGCGGGGGCGCTGCTGACGCAGGTGATGGAGGAGATTGACGTCGCGGTGCTGACCTTCGATGAGGCGGGGACGCTGAAGCTGGTCAACCGCGCGGGGGAGCGGCTCCTGGGCCTGCCGCGAGCGCACGTGGTGAACAAGGGCGCCCGGTCGCTGGGGCTGGCGGATCTGCTGGAAGGCCCGGTGCCGCGGCGCCTCACGCGCACCTTCGCGGTGGAGGGCGGGCCGTACGAGCTGCGGCGAGGGGCATTCCGGCAGGGAGGGCTGCCGCACCAGCTGGTGGTGGTGGCGGATCTGCGGCTGGCGCTGCGCGAGGAGGAGCGCGAGGCGTGGCGGCGGATGGTGAGGGTGCTGAGCCACGAGATCAACAACTCGCTGACGCCGATCCAGTCCATCGCGGGGGCGCTGAGGGATGCGCTGGTGCAAGGGCCTCGGCCGCCGGACTGGGAGGAGGACGCGAAGTCGGGGCTGGGGATCATCGAGCGGCGCAGCGAGTCGCTGGCGCGGTTCCTGTCGGCCTACGCGAAGCTGGCGCGCCTGCCGCCGCCGAAGCTGGCGCCGCTGGAGCTGGAGTCCTGGGTGCGGCGGGTGGTGGCGCTGGAGACGCGGCTGCCGGTGGAGGTAAGGCCGGGCCCGGTGCTGACGATGAAGGGGGACGGGGATCAGCTCGAGCAGCTGCTGATCAACCTGGTGCGCAATGCGGTGGACGCGGCGAAGGAGCGTCAGGGCCGCGTGTGGGTGTCCTGGACGAGGCCAGCGGCGGACGCGGTGGAGCTCTGGGTGGAGGACGAGGGCCCGGGGCTGGCGGACACGGGCAACCTGTTCGTGCCCTTCTTCACCACGAAGCCGCAGGGCAGTGGAATCGGGCTGGTGCTCAGCCGGCAGATCGCCGAAGCGCACGGGGGCACCCTGCGCCTGGAGAACCGGACAGAAGGAGCCGGGTGCCGGGCGCGGCTGCGGCTCCCGCTGCAAGTCTCCGGGCTCCCGCGCGCCTAGGGACCGCGGGCCTCCAGCTCGTAGAGGGAGATCTTCGGTTCGCTGGGGAAGACGCTGAGCGCCTCCACGTCCAGCAACGGCGCCAGCACCGTGCAGGCCTCCCACTGACCCGTCCCCTTGAACTGGCACACGGTGGGGTTCACGAAGAACGTGCCGCGCTCCGGGTCCTTCAGGCCCAGATCCTTCGGAGTGCGGACGATGGCGCGCAGCGAGCCCGGCCCCTTCGCCTTGATGCGCACCACGGTGAGCTGCTTCAGCGGCGGCTCGAACTGTGCGCGCAGCGCCCCATCGGCCTCCCAGCGCTCGGTGACCCCGTTGCCCAGATCCACCCCTGTCTTTTCATTCCCATCGAACGCGTGGCGCCCGGCCTCTGCGCCCGTCACCTGCGCAGGTGCCATGGGCGGACCGACCCTGTCTGGGGTGACTCCCGCGTCCGGAGGCGGCATCCCTCCATCCGGGGACGTGGTCGCGACCGGGCCCTTGGCCAGTGCGGCGAGGTTGCCCGCCTTCATTCCCTGCTGGAGCAGCACGGCATTCACGATCAGGGGAGGCAGGTGCCCGCCCTTGGCGCAGAGGGGCGCCAGCTCCGTGACCAGGGCCGGGTGTTCCGGGTCCACCTTGCCGCCTGTCACCGCCGCGGGGACGAGCGCCTCGCGCACCAACACCGCGCACGCCGCCGCCGTACCGGGACCCGCGTTCTCCAGGTTCCAGCGCACCTCCGCGAGCTCCAGTCGTCGCCCGGGCAGGCCACCCACCAGCGTGCGGCTGACGAGCTCGGCGCAGGTGTTGACCGCAGCAGGGCAGCGCTGGCACAGGGCCTTCAGCAGCTCTCGCGCGGGCGAGGCCTCCTGTGTCAGCGGCGCCCGGGCATCCAGCGCCATGCCCAGCTCGCAGGCCCGGACAGGGGGCTCACCGCAGGCCTCCACCGTGCGCTGGGCCTCGGCGAGCGCCGCACTGTCTCCCGGGGTGCGAATGACGACATCCAGTGCCCGCTCGAGCGTCTTGCAGTCCTGCGACGCGGCAGGGGAGGGCGCCCTCGCAGCCTCGGAGGGCGAGGCCACATCCACCTGCATTCCCGAAGAGGGGGGCGGCGTCGTTCCGGCCTCTGGCTCCTTCGGTTTGTGGGTGACGATCCACATGCGCACGAAGACGATCAGAGCCAATGCCATGAGGATAAGGGTTCGAAGAGAGAAGCGGCGCAATGCAAACTCCTTGATTCCCACCGTGAGCGGAGGTTATCAGCCCTTCGCGGGTTCTACCTGAACGGAGGCGTTCGTGGCTGAGATGTTCGATGTGGTGATCATCGGTTCTGGACCTGGCGGCTACGTGGGTGCCATCCGAGCGGCCCAGCTCGGCCTGAAGACGGCCATCATCGAGAAGGACAAGCGGCTGGGCGGCACCTGCCTCCACCGTGGCTGCATCCCCACCAAGTCCCTGCTGTGGACGGCGGAGCTGTTCCACCACATCCACGAGGCGGCCAAGTTCGGGATCGACGTGGCCAGCCCGACCATGAACTGGGCCAACGCCCAGAAGCACAAGCAGGACGTGGTCACCAAGGGAGCCAACGGCATCGACTTCCTGATGAAGAAGAACAAGGTCACGGTCCTCAAGGGCCATGGCCGCATCGCCGGCAAGGGCAAGGTGGAGGTGACCGGCGAGGATGGCTCCAAGCAGACGCTGGACACCAAGAACATCATCATCGCCACCGGCTCGGTGCCCAAGTCCCTTCCGACGGTCCAGGTGGACCACAAGAAGGTGCTGAACAGCGACTCGATCCTGCTGATCGACCGGATCCCCAAGAGCCTGATCGTGATCGGCGCGGGCGCGGTGGGCTGTGAGTTCGCCTCCGTCTTCAACCACGTGGGCAGCCAGGTGGCCATCGTCGAGTACATGCCGAACCTGCTGCCGATCGAGGATGTGGACGCCTCGAAGGAGCTGGAGAAGCACTTCCGGAAGCGGAAGATCGACATGCACACCGGCGCCAAGGTGGAGAAGGTGGAGCACACCGCCACCGGCGTGAAGGTGACGATGACGGTGGGCACCGAGACGAAGACGATCGAGGCGGAGCTGCTGCTGTCGGCGGTGGGCCGCGCGCCGGTGACCGAGGACATCGGCCTGAAGCAGACGAGCATCCAGACGGATCGCGGCTTCATCAAGGTGGATCAGATGATGCGGACCTCGGAGCCGAACGTGTACGCCGTTGGCGACGTGATCCCCACGGCGATGCTGGCGCACGTGGCGAGCTCGGAGTGCATCCTGGCGGTGGAGCACATCGCCGGGAAGAACCCGCAGGCGATCAACTACGATCTGGTGCCCTCCGCCACGTACTGCTACCCCGAGGTGGCCTCGGTGGGGCTGACGGAGAAGAAGGCCAAGGAGCGCGGCTACGACGTTAAGACGGGCATCTTCCCGTTCAGCGCCGTCACCAAGGCGTCCATCTCCAATGAGGCCAGTGGCATGATCAAGGTGGTCTCGGACAAGAAGTACGACGAGGTGCTGGGCGTGCACCTCGTGGGCCCTCATGCCACGGAGCTGCTGGCGGAGGCGTGTGTGGCGCTCCGGCTGGAGATCACCACCGAGGAGCTGGCGCACACGATGCACGCGCACCCGACCCTCTCGGAGATCATGAAGGAGGGCGCGGAAGCGGCGCTGGGTCACCCGATCCACATCTGAGCCCCGCTTCTCTCGGGGGGCAGGTGCACGGGCTCGCCGAGCAGGTCCGAGAGCTCGAACGCGTCCAGCAGCGCATGCCCTTGGAGATCGTTGTTGAAGTAGACCCAGGAGTCGAAGCCCTCGCGCCTCCAGCCATCCAGATCTCTGGCCACGGTGCGCAGGGCCTTGCGGCCATAGCGCCCCGAGTACCGGGACGAGGTGCCGTGGAAGCGCAGGTAGCGCCAGCCTCCCGTCACGAAGGGCGGAGGCTGGGGGCAGAGATCGTGCTCGCACACGGCAGCGCCCCACGCGTCCAGCACCTCCAGCACCTCGGGGTGGTACCAGGCCGGGTCGCGGAACTCGAAGGCGTGCTGCACGTCGTGGGGCAGGTGGCATAGGAAGGTGTCCAGCCGCTCCGGATCCGGGTACTTCATGTGCGGCGGCAGCTGCCAGAGCACGGGGCCCAGCTTGGGCCCCAGCCGATGGATGACCGTGAAGAAGCGCTCCAGCCCCAACCCCACGTCTGTCAGCCGCTTCATGTGCGTGAGGAAGCGGCTGCCCTTGCAGGCGAAGATGAACCCGTCCGGCACCTGCTCGCGCCACGAGTCCACGGCCTCGGGCGTAGGGAGCCGGTAGAAGGTGGCGTTCAGCTCCACGGTGGAGAACACGCGGGCGTAGTAGGGGAGCCAGCGATTGCTCGGCAGCTTGGGCGGGTAGAAGAGGCCCTTCCAGTGCTTGTACACATACCCGCTGGTGCCCAGGTGGATGCGCCCCATGCACTCAACCTGGGCACTTCCCACGGGCGCCGCAGTGCCACGAGGCCGCCCAGCCGTTAAGCAAAACAGGACGTTCCAGAAGCCTTTGTCGCGGCTGACGCCCCGCGTTAAAGGCTTCCTGCTTGACCCTGCTTTTGACCCAACCCTACAAGGCCCGCGACCCATGGCGACTCCCGATCGGTTCCCTCTTCCCCAGGTCTCCGAGAGCACTCGCAAGCCCGAGTGGTTGAAGGTGCGCCTGCCCCACGGAGAGGGCTACGAGCGGGTCAAGTCCATCGTCCGCAAGACGAAGCTGTCCACCGTCTGCGAGGAGGCCCGCTGCCCCAACATCGCCGAGTGCTGGGGCGGTGGCACCGCCACGGTGATGCTCATGGGCGAGGTCTGCACCCGCGCCTGTCGCTTCTGCCACGTCAAGGTCGGCGCGCCGCCGCCCCTGGATCCCATGGAGCCCATCCACCTGGCCCAGGCCGTCAAGGAGATGGACCTCGAGTACATCGTGGTCACCTCCGTCAACCGCGACGACCGGCCGGATGGCGGCGCCAGCCACTTTGCCTCGGCCATCCGCGAACTGCGCCGCGAGTCGCCGAAGACGATCGTCGAGGTGCTTATCCCCGACTTCAAGGGCGTGGAGAAGGACCTCGACACCGTCGCCGAGGCCCGCCCGCACGTGGTGGCCCACAACGTGGAGACGGTGGAGCGCCTCACCCCCACGGTGCGAGATCGCCGCGCCGGCTACCGTCAGTCGCTGCGCGTGCTCGAGTACCTCAAGAAGCGCCCTGAGGGCCTCTACACCAAGAGCTCTGTCATGGTGGGCCTGGGCGAGACGGATGCGGAGCTGGAGCAGATCTTCCAGGATCTGCGCGCGGTGGGTGTGGACGTGCTCACGCTGGGCCAGTACCTCCAGCCCTCGCAGTACCACCTGCGCGTGGAGCGCTTCGTCACCCCGGCGCAGTTCGAGCAGTACAAGAAGCTCGCCGAGTCCTACGGCTTCCTCTACGTGGCCAGCGGCCCGCTGGTGCGCTCGAGCTACCGCGCCGCCGAGTTTTTCATAAAGGGCCTCATGGAGCGCGAGCGCCCGGAGCGCAACGGTTAGTCCCACCTCGAAGTCCCGCGTCACTTCCCGAAGGACGGACCTCCACCCCCATGGCTCTCTTCGAATTCAAGCTCCCCGACCTCGGCGAAGGCGTGATGGAGGGCGAGCTCGTCAAGTGGCACGTGAAGGAAGGCGACCCGGTCAAGGAGGACCAGGTGCTCGCCGAGGTGATGACCGACAAGGCCACCGTCACCGTGCCCAGCCCCAAGGCCGGCCGCGTCCTCAAGACGCACGGCAAGGAGGGCGACATGGCCAAGGTCCACCAGATCCTCGTCTCTCTCGAGGTCGACGGCGCTGTTGCTGCTCAGGCCGAGGGCCATGGCGGCCATGCGGCTCCCTCGTCCCAGGCGGCGCAGGCCGAGCCTGTTGCCGCAAAGAATGGGAACGGTGCCGTGGACACCCACGGTGTCCCCGCGGCCAAGGTGCTGGCCACGCCCCTCACCCGGCGCATGGCTCGCGAGCACGGCCTGAACCTCGCGGACATTGCGGGCTCCGGGCCGCAGGGTCGCGTGACGAAGGTGGATGTCGTGGCGGCCCTGGAGGGAAATACGCGCGCTCAGGCCCGGCCCTCGGCGCCCCCTCCGGCTCCACCGGTGGCGGCCGGCCGGGCGGACGAGCGCGTTCCGCTCCGCGGCCTGCGCAAGAAGATCGCGGAGAAGATGGTGCGGTCGAAGTTCACCATGCCGCACTTCGCCTTCGTGGAGGAGGTGGACGGGACCGATCTGGTGTCGCTGCGCAAGCGCCTCAACTCGCAGCTGAAGGCCCTCGGGGACGACACCAAGCTCACCTTCCTCCCGTTCATCGTGAAGGCGGTGATCGCCGCGCTGAAGAAGTACCCCCACCTCAACTCCAATTTCGACGAGGCCACCCAGGAGCTGGTCGTCCGCGGCGAGTACAACATAGGCATCGCGGCCCAGACTCCGGATGGGCTCACCGTCGCGGTGGTGCGCAACGCGGACCGGCTCACGCTGCGCGATCTGGCTCATGAGATCGCCCGCCTGGGCGCCGCCGCCCGCGAGCGCAAGCTGAAGATCGAAGAGCTGACGGGTGGCACCTTCACGATCACCTCGCTCGGCCAGAGCGGGGGCCTGTTCGCCACCCCCATCATCAACCACCCCGAGGTGGGCATCCTCGGCGTCCATCGGCTGCGCAAGCGGCCCGTCGTCAAGGATGACCAGATCGTCGTGCGCGAGATGATGAACCTCTCGCTGTCGTGCGATCACCGCGTCATCGATGGCTCGGTGGCCGCCGAGTTCGTGTACGAGGTGATCACGTACCTCGAGCAGCCAGAAATGCTGTTCCTGACCATGGCCTAGGCGTACGTGGCCCCTCGGCAGAGCGGCCGGGGCGTGAGGAGGTTACGCTGCGCCCATGTCGAGTCCTCGAGACCACATCCGCGCCGCCCAGGCCGCGGAGCTGAGGGGAGACAAGCCCAACGCCGTCGCTGAGCTGCGCAAGGCCGCCGAGCTCTACCGGCGTGCAGGCAACTCGGCCCGCGCCCTCCAGGTCCTGCGCCACGCCCGGAGCCTGGACCCGAGCCGGGAGGATGTCGCCGAAGAGCTCCGCCGGCTCGAGCGGCTCCCGGACACCGAGTCCTCTCCAGAGGCAGGCGTGCCCGTGGAGCTCCAGGAGGCAAGTCGCCGGGCGTTCGACTGGGCCCTCCGACATGCTCAGGAAGAGGAGGGGGCTCTGCGCGCGTGGCCGCTCCAGGAGACGGAGCCACAAGCCGGAGAGACACCCGAGGGCCGTCTCCCCGTCAAGCCGCGACGCGCTGACGTGGTGCTGGAGATGAAGGCCATCGTCGACAAGGGGGTGACGGCGCTGGTGGCGGATGTGGGGGACGGCTCTGCCGCGCCTGCCTCCGAGGAGGCACTCCCTGTGCCGATGGTGTCCCCCGACGAGTTCCGCTCGTACCAGGAGCAGGTCGCGCGGTCCGACGAGGAAGCGGAATCGCCCGAGAGAGGGGCGCCCGCGGCGAAGGAGCGAGCCTTGATCGAGCGAGGGCCCACTCGGGCGGATCCCGCGCTCGATGCCTGGTGCTCGTTCTGTTGCCTCCCCCGGGTAGAGGTGGGCGAGCTGGTTGCAGGCCCCACCGGCTCCTTCATCTGCGCCGCGTGCGTCGGGGAGTCCGGCGGGCTGCTCGGCCTGGAGGGCCCTGCTGCCACGCACCCTCGGCCCGTGCGGCGAAAGGACGTGCACGCCGAGATGGCCGAGCTCGTGGGCCAGCAGGACGCCCGCGCGCTGCTGGAGCGAGCCCTGAAGGCGGGGGCAAGACGCGTGCTCGTGATCGGCCCCGAGGGGACAGGGAAGACCGTCTGGTTCCGGGAGCTCGCGAGTCAGGAGCGCGGCACCATCATGACGCTCGAAGCGCTGGAGCAGGGGGCAGGGGGCCCGGTGGTGCTCGTGGAGGATGTGGACCGGCTCCCGCTCGAGGCCCAGGAGCGGCTGGGCTCCTTCCTCGCGCGGCACCCGGAGCGGACGGTGTTGATGAGCGCGCGGGGGACCTTGGGCGCTCCCAAGCTCGTCCTGCAGGGGGCTGAGGGCCGCCTGCCGATCCTCGGCACCCACGCCCTGAGCGAGGGCGTGCTCGGCGCGGTTCCGGTGTCCCTGCTCGAGCAGATCCAGCTCGCGATCGCGCTCCAGGTGCCCACGCGGGACGAGCTCATGGAGGTTGCCCGGCGGCTGTTGGTGCCCCGGGCCTCGGAACTCTCCGTGACGGAGGAGGTGCTCGCCGCCATCGCCGCGGAGGCCGCGAGTTCGCCTCGCGCCGGGCATGAGCTGAACGCGCTGCTCGCCCGGGTGCTGGTGGGCTCATGGAGCCTCATGGCGGCAGGGCCGAAGCCAGGGGCCAAGAAGGGGAAGGCGCCGAGAGCAGCAGCGAAGCCAGCCCGGCGCCGTCGGAAGGGGACGGTGTGAGCACGCTCACGGTCTACAGGCTGGGCCGCGTGGAGTACGAAGACGGGCTTACGCTCATGCAGCGCTTCGCGGATGCGCGGCGGCAGGAGCTCATCGGCGACTCGCTGCTGCTGCTGGAGCACCCGCCCATCCTGACGCTCGGCCGCGGCGCGAAGCGGGAGAACATCCTCGCCACCGACGAGCAGCTGGCCGCCGAGGGCGTCGAGATCTTCGAGACCAACCGC
>NZ_DASPHO010000139.1:0-44405 GCF_035629615.1 Hyalangium sp.
GGGGGCGCCGCTCGGTGCCTGCTTGCCTGGAAAGGCTGGCTCAGGCCCGCGACCCGACAGGAGCAACAGGCCCCATGGCGTCTCTTCGCGACATCCGCAAGCGCATCCGCTCGGTGAAGAACACGCGGCAGATCACCAAGGCGATGAAGATGATGTCCGCCGCCAAGCTGCGCAAGGCCCAGGACGCCATCATCGCGGCCCGCCCCTACGCGCAGATGCTGGACCAGATCATCTCCGATCTGGCGGCCCGCTCCGCGGAGCAGGAGGTGGCGCACCCGCTGCTGACGGCCCGCCCCATCAAGCGCGCGGAGCTGGTGCTGCTCACCTCGGATCGCGGCCTGGCCGGTGGCTTCAACTCGAACGTCATCCGCCGCGCCAGCCGCTTCCTCTACGAGAACGGCGCCCTGGAGCGCATCCAGTTCTCCACGGTGGGCCGCAAGGGCCACGACTTCTTCCGCAACCGCCGCCAGAACATCCGCAAGGACTTCGGCTACCTCTACCAGAAGCTGAACTACCTCTCCGCCAAGGGCGTCGCCGAGGAGCTCACCGCCAGCTTCCTCAATGGCGAAGTGGACGTCGTCTACATCATCTACAACGAGTTCGTCTCCGCGATGACCCAGAAGGTCGTCGTCTCGCAGATGCTGCCGCTGCAGACCTTCGGGCCCACCGCGGCCGAGCCCGCCGCGGCCACCCCGGGCACGCTGGCCGCCCGCCCGGCCTCGAGCCTGGCGATGGTGGACTTCAAGTACGAGCCGGGCCGCCAGGAGGTGCTGGATCGGCTGGTGCCGCAGGCCGTCTCCATCAAGCTGTACCGCGCCCTGCTGGAGAGCGTGGCCAGCGAGCACAGCGCCCGCATGGCCGCCATGGAGAACGCCACCAGCAACGCCACGGACATGATCTCCAGCCTGTCGCTCACCTACAACCGCACGCGCCAGGCCGTCATCACCAAGGAGCTCATGGAGATCGTCTCCGGCGCCGAGGCCCTCAAGTAGCGAAGCGACCCGGCCGCCACGAGGCTTGACCCGGGCGGGGCCCCCCGGTAAAGGGGGCGCGCCCTCCCACCCTCGGGCCGATTTCGACGCGAGGCGGCTCCCCAGCCGGCCTCCGCAAGAGGCAGACGAACTCATGAGCGCTCAAGCTGCGACGGTAGGCAAGATCACCCAGGTTCTGGGACCCGTGGTCGACGTGGAGTTCCCGCCCGGCGGGCTCCCCGAGGTGTACACCGCCCTCAAGGTCACCAACGCCACGATCAGCTCGCTGGCGGACAACCTCACCGTCGAGGTTGCGCAGCACCTGGGCGAGAACATGGTGCGCTGCATCGCCATGGACTCCACCGAGGGCCTGGCGCGCGGCACCTCGGTGAGGAACACGGGCGCCCCCATCCAGGTGCCGGTGGGCAAGGCCACCCTGGGCCGCATCCTCAACGTCACCGGCGATCCGGTGGACGAGATCGGCCCCGTGAAGGCCACGGAATCCTGGCCCATCCACCGGCCGGCCCCGCTCTTCGTGGACCAGGACGTGCGCGTCCAGGCCTTCGAGACGGGCATCAAGGTCATTGACCTGCTGGCGCCCTACACCCGTGGTGGGAAGATCGGCCTGTTCGGCGGCGCCGGCGTGGGCAAGACGGTGCTCCTGCAGGAGCTCATCCGCAACGTCGCCAAGGAGCGCGGCGGCTTCTCGGTGTTCGCCGGCGTGGGCGAGCGCACGCGCGAGGGCAACGACCTGTATCACGAGATGAGGGACTCCAAGGTCATCAACATGGACAAGCTGGAGGACAGCCAGTGCGTGCTGGTGTACGGGCAGATGAACGAGCCGCCCGGCGCCCGCGCTCGCGTGGCCCTCACGGCGCTCACCATCGCGGAGTACTTCCGGGACGTGGAGGGGCGCGACGTGCTCCTCTTCGCGGACAACATCTTCCGCTTCACGCAGGCCGGCTCCGAGGTGTCCGCGCTCCTGGGCCGCATCCCCAGCGCGGTGGGTTACCAGCCCACGCTGTCCACGGAGATGGGCGCGCTGCAGGAGCGCATCACCTCCACCAACAAGGGCTCCATCACCTCGGTGCAGGCCATCTACGTGCCCGCCGACGACCTGACGGACCCGGCGCCCGCCACCACGTTCGCCCACCTGGACGCGACGACGGTGCTCAACCGCGCCATCTCCGAGCTGGGCATCTACCCCGCGGTGGATCCGCTCGACTCCACCAGCCGCATCCTGGATCCGAACGTCGTGGGCCAGGAGCACTACGCGGTGGCGCGCAAGGTCCAGGGCATCCTCCAGCGCTACAAGGAGCTGCAGGACATCATCGCCATCCTCGGCATGGACGAGCTCTCCGAGGAGGACAAGCTCACGGTGGCGCGGGCGCGGAAGATCCAGCGCTTCCTGTCGCAGCCCTTCTTCGTGGCCGAGGTCTTCACCGGCAAGCCAGGCAAGTACGTGAAGCTGCAGGACACCATCCAGGGCTTCAAGGAGGTCGCCGAGGGCAAGCACGATGAGATCCCCGAGGCTGCCTTCTACATGGCGGGCGGCATTGAAGAGGTGCTCGACAACGCCCGGAAGATGGCGGCCGCGTAAGGCCGTCCCGCCCGTCCCGGAGGTGCACCATGTGCCGCACCCTCCTTACCCTGGCCTTGTTGCTGGCGCTCCCGGGGGCGGCCCAGGAGCGCAAGAGCAAGTCCCACGTCAGCGCCAACGGGCAGTTCATCGTGCGTCTGGTGGAGGAGGGGCCAGGGAAGTGTCGGGTGGAGATGCTCACGGAGAGCAAGGCCTCCTGGCAGTTCTCCGGGTGTATCGGCACGGTGGACGACATCTACTTCGCCTCCAATGACGGGGAGCGCTTCTGGCTGTTGCGCCCCTTGGCGGAGAAGGGCAGCAGGCCGGGGGTGGAGAAGCGGGGGAAGAAGAAGGTCCGGGTGCCGGCCTGGGCCAACACGGTGGTGGCGGAGCTGTACGACCGCAACGGGCAGAGGTTGCAGGAGAGGCGCCTGCAAGACTTCCTGCTGGGCTCGAAGGAGCTGGGCGAGGTGCGGCAGATGAAGGGCCACTTCAAGTGGCTGGAGGGGACGCTGGGGATTCCCGGCAAGGGCCCGCGCCTGACGGACGACGCGAAGGTGGAGTTCGAGGCGGTGGGGAGGAAGACCTACCGGCTCTCATTCTGAAGCAGCAGTCCCCGAGGAACACATGGCCAAGCTGAGCGTGGAGATTGTCACCCCTGAGAAGCGCATCCTCTCCGTGCAGGCGGACGAGGCCATCGTCCCGGGTGGCCATGGCCTCTTCGGCGTGCGGCCGGGCCACACGCCCTTCCTGTCGCTGATGGAGCCGGGGGCGCTCACGCTGATCGACGGCGGCCGCCGCGAGTCCTTCTTCGTGGCGGGCGGCTTCGTCGAGGTGGGCAATGACAAGGTGCTGGTGCTGGCAGATGGCGCCGAGCCCGTGTCCGGCATCGACGTGGAGGCTGCTCGCCGGCGGATGATGGATGCGCAGCAGCGCCTGAAGGACCTCAAGCCCGAGGACGCCCGGTATGAAGTCGAGCAGGCCTCGGTGCGTCGCGAGACGGCGCGGATGGCCGCCGCCGGCATCCGCACGCCCTAGCCGCCGCACTCGGACGGCCCGGGCTCACCCGAGCCACTCCCTCCCCTGACTCGACACCCTCGCTCGACTCTGACTTTCGGGTATTTGACGCCGCGCCCTGAAAGATGCATCTTAAATGCATCTTTTAAGCCCCATGGGGCCAGGAGGCGCGCATGAGCACCTTGTTCGAGCAGATCGGCGGAGCGAAGGCGATGGACGCGGCGGTGGAGCTCTTCTACCGGAGAGTGCTCTCGGATGACCGCATCAGCCGCTTCTTCGATGGAGTGGACATGGAGCGCCAGTCCGCGAAGCAGAAGGCGTTCCTCACCATGGTCTGCGGTGGACCCAACAGCTACACCGGGCTGGACATGCGTAAGGGCCATGCGCACCTGGTGAAGAGCGGGCTGAACGACACGCACTTCAACGCGGTGGCAGAGCACCTGGGCGGCACACTGGAGGAGCTGGGAGTCGCCAAGCCCCTCATCCAGCAGGTGCTCCAGGCGGCGGAGAGCATGCGCGCGGACATCCTGAACCGGTAGGCAGGAGCGGCCCATGTCCCGGGTGAGCTACCAGGCGCAGTGGTACCCGTTGGAGCCGGAGGAGTCTGTCTTGGACGGACTGCTGCGGCAGGGCATCCCCGTGCCGCATGCGTGCAAGGCGGGGGTGTGCCAGTCCTGCCTCATGCGTGCGGCGCGCGGCGCGGTGCCGGAGAAGGCCCAGGCGGGGCTCAAGGAGACGCTCAAGGCGCGCAACTACTTCCTGGCGTGCTCGTGCCGGCCGGAGCCGGGTGCCGAGCTCGAGCTCGCGGGCGACGCGGACGAGCTGCGCGTGCCCGCGCGCCTCGAGTCGCTGGAGCGCTTGAGCCAGGATGTGCTGCGGGTCCGGCTGCGGCCGGAGATGCCCTTCGAGTATCGGACGGGCCAGTACCTCACCCTGCTGCGTGCGGACGGGCTGGCCCGCAGTTACTCGGTGGCGAGCCTTCCCCGTGAGGGAGTGCTCGAGCTGCACGTGCGCCTGCTTCCGGGCGGGGCGATGAGCGGCTGGCTCCACGCGGAGGCCCGGCCCGGGGACGCGGTGCGAGTCCAGGGCCCGGCGGGCGAGTGCTTCTATGTCCCAGGCCGCCCGGAGCAGCCGCTGTTGCTTGCGGGCACGGGAACGGGGCTGGCCCCGCTCTACGGCATCGTCCGGGACGCGCTGGAGGCCGGGCACACCGGCCCGCTCTGGCTCTTCCACGGCGCCCGGGATCCGCGGGGGCTCTACCTGGTGGAGGAGCTGCGCGAGCTGGCCGCGCGCCACTCGAACCTGCACTACCGGCCGAGCGTGCTGGAGGGCCGCTTGGGCGAGGGGATCCACGTGGGCGCGCTCGACGCGCTCATCCGCGAAGTGTGTCCGAAGCCCGTCGGCTGGCGCGCATTCCTCTGCGGGAATCCGGACCTGGTGCTATCCCTCCGGAAGAAGCTCTTCCTGGCGGGGCTCTCGCTGAAGGACATCCACGCGGATGCCTTCCTGCCGAGCGCCAGCCGGCCAGAAGGAGCGGGAGCGACGACTCGTGCATCTGACGCTTCACGCTGACTACTCGCTGCGAGTCCTGCTGTACCTGGCCGCGCACCCGGAGCGTCTCGTCTCCACGCAGGAGGTGAGCGAGGCCTATGGCATCTCCAAGAACCACCTCGTGCGCGTGATGCAGGCGCTGGGTCGCCATGGCTTCATCGAGGTGCGCCCCGGGCGCTCGGGCGGAGTCATGCTGGCACGCGCGCCCTCGGAGATCTCCCTGGGTCAGGTGTTCCGAGTCACCGAGCCGGACTTCCACCTGGTGGAGTGCTTCGATCGGGAGAAGAACACCTGCCCCATCGCACCTGCGTGTGGCCTCAAGGGTGTGCTCTCCGAGGCGCGCGACGCCTTCCTCTCGGTGCTCGACAAGTACACCCTGGTGGACTTGACGAAGCGCTCGCGCAAGGACCTGACGGACTTCTTCCTCCCCGTCGCCGCTGCGCGCAGTCCATGAGCCCTTCCTGTGGGATGGGACACACCTGCACGAGGGAGCAGAGGCCGTGGTCGCGCGCTTGCAGGCAGTGGTGAATCTGGGACGGGACTGAGCCGCTCGGCCGATTTCTGCTCTGGTCCTGGCCGGACGCTCGGCTAATCTGCGCGCCTCCGATGCCGCTGACTCCCGCTGAGCGCCAGGACAGGTTCCATGCGGCATTCCTGGGCCTTGCCATCGGGGATGCCCTCGGCTTCCCGCTCCGAGGCATTCCCCCGGCGAGCCTCACGCGGCTCACGCACCTGGCGGACGACTTCGCCCCGCGTCCGCGCGGCAAGTTCGCCAAGGGACAGTTCTCCGACGACACGCAGCTGATGCTGGCCGCCAGCGAGAGCGTCATCCGCGAGGGCAAGGTGGATGGGCGCAGCGCGGCGGCGCACTTCGCGTGGCTGTGGCAGGAGGGCGTCATCCTCCAGCCGCCGCGAGGGCTCTCGGAGTCGCTGCAGCGGCTGGCCGGTGGCGCACCGTGGATGAGTGCGGGCGCACCACTGGGAGTGAAGTGTCCCTCGGTGCTCAGCCGGGCCATGGTGGTGGGCCTCTTCGAGACCAGCGGCCACAAGCGCCTGCCGCACGACGCGGGGGTGCTCACCATCGTCACGCACAAGGATCCGACGTGCTCGGCGGCGGCGGCGGCCTTCGCGCAGGCGGTGTCACTGGGCATGGAGGAGGAGCCGCTGACGGCGGCGGCCTTCTGCGAGAAGCTGGCGCTCTCCGCGGCCGAGCACGACAAGGTGCTCGCGGAGGAGCTGCGCCACCTGCCGCGGCTGCTCACGTGGGACACGGCGAGGGCGCTGACGGCGCTGCGCAAGGTGGGAGTGCCCCGGGCGGAGCTGCAGGGCGTGGATGGGCTGCCGGCGCACGTGGTGCCGGTGCTGCTCACCTCTCTCTACGCGGCGCTGAAGGTGCCGCACGACTTCCGCGAGGCGGTGGCGCTGGTGCTGCGGTGCGGAGGCGAGGTGGACGTGGCGGCGGCGGTGACAGGGGCGTTGCTGGGCGCGCACCTGGGCACGCGGGCGCTGCCGCCGCGGCTGCGCAAGCAGGTGCTGTACCTGGACAACCTGGTGGACACGGCGAACCGGCTCTTCCAGGCGCGGCAGGTGCGCGAGACGCTGGCCACGGCGCTCGCGCTGCACCGCAAGCGCTGAGCCAGCACCTCGCGGCAGGAGCCTCAGGGCAAGGGGGTCTGCACGGGCGTCAGGCGGGCCGGGGGCGTGTTGTCTCCGAGCTGCCCATACTCACCGAAGCCCCAGACCCAGACGGTGGCGTCGTTGCGCAGGGCCAGCACGTGGTAGTCACCCGCGGCCAGGGCCGTGAAGTTGGAGAGGCCAGACAGCTGCACCGGAGCGGTGCGGCTCTCAATCGTCCCATCTCCGAGCTGACCGGAGCTGTTGTCACCCCAGACCCAGATGATGCCACCCGTGCCGATGGCCAGGGTGCTGGACCGGCCAGCGGCCACGGAGATCGCGCCGGTCAGCCCCGTGGCCTGCACGGGCGTGAGGCGATCGATGGTCGTCCCGTTCCCGAGCTGACCGTCATTGTTGTCACCCCAGGTCCAGACGGTGCCATCCTTCCTGCGGGCCACGCAGTGGTAGGCCCCGCAGGCAATGGGGGAGGCATTGGAGGCGACGACATCGGGGCCGACATTGGAGAGCCCGGACACCTGCACGGGAGCACTGCGGTTCATGGTCGTCCCGTCCCCGAGCTGGCCGTAGGCGTTATAGCCCCAGGCCCAGACGGTGCCATCGTCCTTCAGGGCCAGCGAGTGGTACTGGCCAACGGCGATGGCGATGATTCCCGTCAGGCCGGGCACCTGCACGGGGGTGAGGCGGTTCATGGTCGTCCCGTCCCCGAGCTGGCCATAGATGTTGTAGCCCCAGGCCCAGACGGTGCCATCCTTCAGGGCCAGCGAGTGTGCAGAGCCAGCGGCGAGAGCGTAGAGGGAGGAGGCTCCCGTCAGTCCGCTCACCGAAACGCTCGTGGCCTTGTCGGTGGTCGTGCCATCCCCCAGCTGGCCTGCGAAGTTCTGTCCCCACGCGCGCACCGTGCCTGTGCTGAGCATGGCCAGAGAGTGGGAGTTGCCGCCAGCAACGGACACGATATTGCTCAACCCGGGCACCTGAGCGGGCGCGTTGCGCTGGAGCATCGTCCCGTCTCCAAGCTGGCCGGAGCTGTTCTGGCCCCAGGTCCAGACGGTGCCATCATTGCGCGCGGCCAGGGAGTGGTAGCTGCCTGCGGCGATGGAGAGGATGTTGGACGGCACGGCTGCCTGCACGGCCGAGACGCGGATGCTGGAGCTGCCGTCTCCCAGCTGCCCCAAGGTCGTCCCACCCCAGGCATGCACGGTGCCATCGCCATGAAGGGCCAGGGAGTGGCTGTTGCCGGCGGCGATCACGGTCACGTTGGACAGCCCGCTTACCTGCAGTGGCTGGGGGCGGCTGGTGGTCGTCCCATCCCCGAGCTGGCCGTTCTCGTTGTCTCCCCAACTCCAGACGGAGCCATCGCTGCGTCGGGCCAGGGAGTGGCCAGAGCTCGCGGCGAGCGCGGTGACATTGCTCAGGCCGACGAGCTGTACGGGAACGGTGCGGTCGACCGTCGTCCCATCTCCGAGCTGGCCGTTATAGTTGGCGCCCCAGGCCCAGGCGGTGCCATCGCTGCGCACGGCCAGGGAGTGCTCGCCACCCGCGGAGACCGCGGTCACATTGGAGAGGTTGAGCACCTGGATGGGGGTAGCGTGAGTGGCGGTCGTCCCCGTTCCCAGCTGGCCGCTCCGGTTGGTACCCCAGCCCCAGACGGTGCCATCTCTGCGCACGGCCAGGGAGTGATTCCTGCCCGCGGAGATGGCGATGACGTCGGACAGGCTGGACACCTGCACGGGAGTGGTGCGGTCGACGGTCGTCCCATCTCCGAGCTGGCTCTGGCCGTTCTCGCCCCAGGCCCAGACGGTGCCATCGCTCTTCAGGGCCAGCGAGTGGTTGCCGCCCGCGGCTACGGCCGTCACGGCCGTCAGTCCCGTCACAGGTGTCGGGGTGGCGACGGACTCGGTGTCTGCTCCCACGCCGAGCAGGCCGCCATTGTTGAGGCCCCAGGCCCAGACGGAGCCATCCGCGCGCACCGCCAGCGAGTGGTACTGGCCGATCGCTAGCGTGGACACGGCCGTCAGCGCCGTCACGGGCACGGGGGTGGCAGAGAGCACGGCCGAGGAGCCCGTCCCCAGCAGGCCGTACACATTGAGGCCCCACGCCAGGATCGTTCCATTGGCGCGCAGGGCCAGCGAGTGGCCACCGCCCGCGGCGATCGTCGGAGACGGGCAGGCGTTGACGGAGACGGTAAAGGACTTCTCAGCCGAGAACCCGCCATCATCCGTCACCGTCACCTTGAGCGTGATGGGCGTGCCGGAAGGCGTGCAATGCGGAGCCGTCCAGGACACCTGGCTCGTGGTGTCGGTGTGGGCCGGCTCCCCGAGGGTGCCGCCGCTCGCCGTCCAGACGAAGTGGAGCTTCTGGGTCTCCGCGTCCTGCGCCGTGACGTTGAAGGTGACGGCCTGGGGACCCAGGACGCTGGCGGCGGACTGTTCGCTCGCGGCGATGGTGGGGGGCGTCTTGTCCGGGTTGCAGCGGGCCGGGTTCCGCTGGCAGTAGGCATCTCCTTCCGTGTCGAAGTCAGCGCACCCCAGGACGCTGGCGAGAACGAGCCCTGCTGCGAACCGGACGCTCCAGAGCTTGCTTACCGTCGTCATGGCCACCTCCCGAACACGAAAGCGGATGTTCCATCCGTCCCCAGGCCCACCGCCACGGGCTCCGCGGACGTTCCCAGGAGGAAGCCTCCCGCCGCGGTGATCAGCCCGGCGGTCCCCACTCCCAGCAGGGTGACACCCGCCGTCTGCCAGGTGCGCCCCTTCGACACGGTCTGGTTCACGGCTTCCCGGCTGTTGAGGGCGATGTCATCGCTGCGCAGCCGATTCAACTCGCCCCGGGAGATGGCCCAGGAGATGCCCCCCGCCACGACGAGGCTGCCTCCCGCAATGGCCATGATTGGTGCGGCGCTGCGGAGGCTTGTCCGCAAGGAGCTCTGGCTCGCGACGGCCGCGGGCGGGGCCACAACGGTGGGAGCAGGCGGCGGTGGGGGCGCCGGTTCGACCTTGGGGGGCTCGGGCTTGGGCGCCAGGGCGGCCAGCTCTCGCTGGACCTGCTCCCGGACGGACTCGAAGAGGCTCTTCACCTTGGGAGAGACCTTCACGGGCAGCACCGCCTCGGGCTGCACGAGGAGCGCCGACTTGAAGGCGGCGGCGCTCGACTCCTGCTTGCCAGACTCGGCGAGGATGATGCCTTCATAGAGGGACAGCTCCACCTCCTGCTCCGAGCTGTGCGGCAGCTTCCGGGCGAGCTCGATCTGCGTGAGGGCTCGCTCGTACTCCAGGCTCTGATAGAGCCTCACGGCCGCGGTGAGGTGGCGCTCAAATTTTCCCTGGGCGTGAGCCGGAAGCGGCAGCACTCCCAGGGCCAGCAGTCCGGCAACCAGCATCGCCGGCAGAAGACGCCTTGGGTCGCTCATGGGGGCTGAGAATAGAGCGGAAAGCGCCTGCTCACACCTCACTTGGGCATGTTACAGTCCCGTTCGAATATGCGGTCCCTCGCCACCAGCCGGCTGCTCTTCCAGGCGCCGCGCCAGCCGTAGGGCAGGCAGGCGGCCGGGTGTTCCCTTCGCCGCAGGGACTTCACCCCGTGGGGAGTCCTGCCCACCTTGTGCCAGAGCAGGGGCACACGGTGCGTGCAGGGACGCACGACCGAGCCTCTCGAGTCCGGAGGCGGAGACGTGGATCTCGAATCGGAACGCCTGGAGCGAAGCCAACTGGAGTCTTTGAGCACCGCTGAGCTCGTGCGACATGCCCTCGCCGAGACGAAGCTGTTGGTGAAGGCCGAGCTGCTGCATGCCAAGAAGGAGCTGCGCGAGGAGGTCAAGGCCGCGCGTACCAGCGGCATCTTGCTGGGGGCGGGCTTCACGCTGGCTCTGTGCGGCCTGGCTGCCCTCTTCGTCGCGCTGGGACTGGCGCTGCCGCTGACCGCCTGGCTGGGCGTGTTGCTGGTGGGAGTGGCCATCCTGCTCATTGCCGGCGGGCTGGCCTGGTTCGGCGTGAAGCGGCTGCCGAAGAAGCCCCTGCCGCACACCCAGGAGCGGCTCAAGGCCGACTTCGACATGGCACGGGAGACACTGCAATGAACGAGTGGGGCCATCTCGAGCACAAGAACGAAGGTCAGCAGAAGATCGAGCGGCGCGACCCGAAGGCCGACGAGCAGAAGCGCATCACCAAGGGCCTGGACGATCGTGAGCAGGTGGAGCGCACGGCGGACCGCATCCGCGATGAGCTGCTCCTGACGCTGGAGGAGCTGGACCGGCGGCGGGACAGAGCGCTGGACGTGCGCTTCCAGGTCTCGCGGCACCAGGACCTGATCATCGCTGCGGCCATCACCGCCGCCGTGCTGACCGGTATCGGCGTGGGCGTGGCGATGTGGCGCGCGCGCCACCGGGAGCAGATCCTGACGAAGCAGCGCCTGAAGGCCATCCGGCGCGCGTGGGCCCACCCGGACCGCGTGGCCTCCTCCGCAGAGCAGCGGCCGCTGCCCATTGAGCTGGGCCGCAAGCTCATCATGATCTTCGGGACGGCCCTGGCGTCCAACATCGCGAAGAACTCCGTCCAGGCGCTCGTGCCCAGGCTGCGCACCCAGCCTGCGAAAGGCTAGAAGTAATTTTAATTGCCTAAAGATCGCGCATAACGCAGATTGATTCTCTGTGACCGATCTGCTCTATGCGCGGGCCCAGATGGGGCTGTCGCTGGCCTTTCACATCGTCTTCGCGGCTGCGGGCGTGGCGCTGCCGGTGCTGATGGTGATCAGCGACTTGAAGGCCCGGCGCACGGGCGACGCGGACTACCGGCTGCTCAGCCAGAAGCTGGCGAAGGGGACCGCCATCCTCTTCGCGGTGGGGGCGGTGAGCGGCACGGTGCTCTCGTTCGAGCTGGGGCTGCTGTGGCCCGAGTTCATGGGCCAGTACGGCGAAGTCATTGGACTGCCCTTCAGCCTGGAGGGCGTGGCCTTCTTCACCGAGGCGATCTTCCTGGGCATCTACCTGTACGGGAGGGAGCGGACGTCTCCGGGCCTGCACCTGTTCTCCGGGGTGATGGTGGCCGTGAGCGGCGCGGCGAGCGCCTTCTTCGTCACGCTGGTCAATGTCTTCATGAACGATCCGTCTGGCTTCACCCCGACGCCAGCGGGCCCGACGAACATCGAGCCGCTGGTGGCCATGTTCAGCCCGGGCTGGAAGTACCAGACGGCCCACGTGCTGCTGTCATGCTACCAGGCGAGCGCGTTCGCGATGGCAGGCATCCACGCCTTCGTGCTGCTCAGGCACCCGGGCTCGACGTTCCACCGCAAGGCGCTGGCCGTGGCGCTGCCGCTGGCGTGCCTCACCGCGCTCTTGCAGCCGCTGGTGGGAGACTTCCTGGCGAAGCATGCGGCGGAGGCGCAGCCGGTGAAGCTGGCCGCGATGGAGGGTCACTTCGAGACGGAGCGCGGCGCACCCCTGCGGTTGGGAGGGCTGGAGCTTCCCAAGGGCTTGTCCATCCTGGCCTTTGGAGATCCAGACGCGGAGGTGAAGGGCCTGAATGAGTTCCCTCGGGAGGACTGGCCACCCGTGGCGAAGGTGCACGTGGCCTTCCAGCTCATGGTAGGGGCCGGGAGCGCGATGGCGCTGCTGTCCGTGGTGACGCTGGTGCTGCGCTGGCGACGGCGCGAGTGGCCCGCGAGCCGGCGGATGATGCGGGCCTGGCTGCTGGCCTCGCCGCTGGGGGTGTTGGCGATGGAGGCAGGCTGGCTCGTCACCGAGTGGGGGCGTCAGCCCTGGATCATCCACGGGGTGATGCGCACCGCGGAGGCGGTGACGCCGGTGCCGCACCTGGCCGCTCCCTTCTGGACCTTCACGCTCGTGTACCTCTTCCTGGGTGTGGTGGTGGCCTTCCTCCTCGCGCGGCAGGTGGCCGGGACCCTGCCTGGACGGGAGAGGGACGATGCCCACTGAGCTCCTGCTGGGGGTCGCGGTGGCGGGGACGTTCGTCCTCTACTCGCTCTTTGGCGGAGCGGACTTCGGCGGGGGCGTGTGGGATCTGCTCGCCTCAGGTCCTCGCAAGGCGGAGCAGCGGGCGCTCATTGCTCGGGCCCTGGGCCCCGTGTGGGAGGTGAACCATGTCTGGCTCATCGTGGGCATGGTGCTGCTCTTCAGCTGCTTCCCCCGAGCCTTCGCAGCGCTCACCGTCGCGCTGCATGTCCCGCTGACACTGCTGCTGCTGGGCATCGTCTTCCGCGGCACGGCGTTCACCTTCCGCACATACGACGCGCGGGGGGACAAGGTGCAGGAGCGCTGGGGGCTCGTCTTCAGCGTGGCCAGTGTCATCTCCCCCCTGCTGCTCGGCATGTGCGTGGGCGCCGTGGTGAGCGGACAGATCCGTGTGGAGGGGCGCGCGGTGGTCAGCGGCTTCTTTGCCTCCTGGCTGACGCCGTTTGCCCTGGCAGTGGGAGTGCTGGCGCTGTGTCTCTTTGCCTTCCTCGCGGCGGTGTACCTCACGGCGGAGGCGGACACGGAGCCGCTGCGCGAGGACTTTCGGCAGCGGGCGCTGGGGGCAGGCGGGGCGGTGTTCATCGCGGGGCTCGGGGTGCTGCTGCTCGCGCGAGAGGGAGCGCCCCGCATCTGGGGAGGGCTCCTCCACGCGCCCTTCGCGCTGGCGCTGCACGGAGTCACGGCGGTGGCGGCGGTGGCGACGTTCGTCCTGCTGTGGCGGCGCAGATTCCGCCAGGCCCGCGTGACGGCGGCGGTGCAGGCGGGGTTCATCGTGCTCGGCTGGGCTGCGTCGCAGTACCCCTACCTGGTGGTGCCGGACATCACGCTTCAGTCCGCGGCGGCCAGCCCTGGCGTTCAGCGCGCGTTGGTGGTGGCGCTTGTCGTGGGACTGGTGACCGTGGTGCCCTCCCTCGTTCTGTTGTTGCGAGTCTTCCAGTCCCGGTCGCCCCGAGGCTGAGGGGCTCAAACCCAGACATTTCCATGAGGGATTTCCACAGGTCCCCGTAACCCCAGACTCCAAGGGGCTCGGCGGCTTGGAAGATCTGGGCTAAGCAGTGATCTCTCTCTTCAGGGTTTCACCCCAGGTCTCAGGCTTTGGATTCGATCGTCGCTGGCACGGTGTTCCAGGATCGCTACGAAATCCTCTCCAAGCTGGGAGAGGGTGGCTTTAGCGAGGTCTACCGTGCACGCCAGCGGGCCACGGGCCAGGAGGTGGCGGTCAAGGTCCTCCGCCACCTGCATACGAGCGATGAAGGGCTCGTCGCCCGCTTCCAACGGGAGATGCGGCTGTGCGCCCGGCTCTATCACCCGCACATCGTCCGGCTGATCGACTCCGGGCGGACCGACGAAGGCACGCTCTATACAGTTTTTGAGTATGTGCCGGGCCGGACTCTTGGTGATGTGCTGGCCACAGAGGGGGCCCTGCCGCCTTGGGAGGCCGCGCACCTGATGCTCCAGGTGCTGGACGCGCTGGGGTGCGCGCACAAGCTTGGCATCGTCCACCGGGACCTCAAGCCACAGAACATCATGCTCACCAGCACGGGGGTGCGGCGCAACGCCCTGGTGCTCGACTTCGGGCTCGGCACGCTCTCCGATGAGGACCGGCGGGAGGAGCTGTCGCGCATCACCCGGACGCGCGACACGCTGGGAACTCCTGCCTATGCCGCGCCCGAGCAGCTCCGCGGCGAGCCGGTGACGGCGCGCACGGATCTCTACGCATGGGGGCTCATCTTCGTGGAGTGCCTCACGGGCAAGCGCGTGGTGGAGGGCAACCGTCTGCAGGAGCTCATCTTCAAGCAGCTGGGCCCGGAACCCGTCGCCCTCCCCGAGTGGCTTGCGGGCCATCGCCTCGGTCGGCTGCTGCGGCGCGCCACGGAGAAGGATCCCCAGGTGCGTGCTGTCACCGCGCAAGGCCTGCTGCTGGAGCTGGAGTCCTGCGCGACCCAAGGGTGGCCCACCGCGGAGGCCGGGGGGCTCTCCACCGTGTTGGACACGCCCCCGCTCCCAGCCGTCGGTGAGCGCCGGCAGGTCACCGCCGTCTGCTGCAGCCTGAAGCTGGTGGGGGAGGGCGCTGCCACCGCGGATGTCGAAGAGCTGGACGGGCTGCTGTGGACGCAGCAGGAGGCCTGCATCGAGCTGGCACGCCAGCGGGAAGCCTGGCTGGGCGGTGTGCTGGGAGAGCGGGTGCTGCTCTACTTCGGCTATCCGCGGGCGCGGGAGGACGACGCCCAGCGCGCCGCTCACCTGGCGCTGGAGCTGTTGACGCAGGTGGAGCAGCGCGGCGCGGAGCTGGCTCGCACCCAGAGGATCCAGCTGGAGCTCCAGATCGGCATCCACACCGGACTCGCCGTCAGCCACGAGCTGCGCGGGCAGGGTCTCGCGGTACTGCCAGTGCTGGTGGGGAGCACGCCCGGGATGGCGGAGCGGCTGGAGTCGCTCGCCCAGCCAGGGGAGATCCTCGTCAGCGCGGTGAGCGCGCAGCTGCTCCGAGAGTCCTTCGTCTTGGAACCCTCGGGAGTGCACCGCATCGCGGCCGGCATGCGCTCCGCTTCGGTGTTCCGCCTCACCGGCCGGCAGCGCTCCACCACCACCGGGCTGGAGGGGACACCCGCTGGGCCGTTGTTTGGCCGGGCGCTGGAGCTGGAGCTGCTGCAGCAGCGCTGGAAGCAGGTGCAGGTGGGCATGGGGCAGGGCATCCTGATCACGGGCGAGCCCGGCATCGGCAAGTCCCGGCTGGTGCAGGAGCTGACGCAGCAGGCGCGCCAGACGCCGCACACCTTCCTGGAGTGCCGCTGCTCTCCCGAGTGGCGCCACAGCACGCTGCGGCCGTGGGTGGACATGCTGGAGCGGATGCTGGGGCTGGGCCGCGACTCGACAGCGGAGCAGGCCACGGCCGCGCTCGAGGCCTTGCTCTCGCGGCACGGCTTCAACCTTGCCGAGCATCTGCCGCTGTTCGCCTCGCTGCTCGCTCTCAAGGGCACCTCGGGCCTCTATCCCCTGCAGGCCATGTCCCCGCAGCGCCAGAAGGAGCAGACCCTGCATGTGCTGCTCGCGCTGCTCTTCGAGATGGCCCAGCAGCAGCCCGTGCTCCTGGTCGTGGAGGATCTGCACTGGGCCGATCCAACGACCCTGGAGCTGTTGACCCTGCTGGTGAAGGACGCCGCCAGCACGCCTCTGTGCGCGGTGCTCACCGCACGCCCCGAGTTCTCTCCACCCTGGTCTGTGGCCCACGTGCTCCAGGTGCAGCTGGGCCGGCTGGAGCGTCACCAGGTGGAGGAGATGGTGAAGCGGCTCACCCGGGAGGCGCCTCTGCCTGGCGAGGTGATGGAGCAGGTGGTGGGTCGCACGGACGGGGTGCCGCTCTTCGTCGAAGAGCTGACCCGCATGGTGGTGGAGTCCCTCACCCAGAGAGGAGAGGTCCGAGGCAGAGCGCCTGGCTCCCTGGCGATCCCCAGCACCCTGAGGGACTCGCTGATGGCACGGCTGGACCGGCTCGGAACGGCCAAGGCCACCGCGCAGCTCGCCGCGGCGCTGGGGCGCGAGTTCAGCTACGAGGTGCTCGTGGCCAGCTCCGTCTCCGATGAGGAGGCGCTGAAGAAGGACCTGAGCACGCTCATCGATGCGGACCTCATCCACCGCCGGCACGCGGCGCACGGCCCCGTCTATGCCTTCAAGCATGCGCTCATCCGGGACACGGCCTACGAGTCCATGATCAAGCCGCTCCGCCGCCAGGTGCATGGCCGCATCGCGGTGGCGCTGGAGCTGCGCTTCCCGGAGCTCGTCCAGCAGCGCCCGGATCTGCTCGCCCGCCACCACGCCGCCGCGGAGCAGAGGCGTGAGGCGCTCGGCTATGCCCACAAGGCGGCATTGGCGGCGCTGCTGCGCTCGGCGGACCATGAAGCGCTCGGCCACGCCACCGAGGCGCTCGGCTGGCTCGAGACCCTCCCAGACGAGAGAGAGCGCGCGCGGCTCGAGCTGGAGCTCAACGGCATCATCACCCCGGCGCTGATGTCCACCCGGGGCTGGTCGGACGCGGCGGTCAAGGCTCGGGTGGAGCGGAGCCAGGCGCTGATCGATCGGCAGGGGGACAGCCCGCACGCCGTCCCCACCTTGTGGGCGCTGGCGAACTACCACCACGTGCGCGGCCAGCATGCTCAGGCGCGGGGGCTGGCAGAGCGGCTCGTCTCCATGGAAGGGCTGAAGCAGGACGCCAGCCACCAGCTCGTGGCGCTCGCGATGCTGGGAGAGTGTCACCTTGTCGAGGGGGGGTTCACGCAGGCGCGCGAGCACACCACCCGGGCCTTGTCGCTGCCCGAGGTCCCCACTCCCAGGTCCATCTCGATGTATGGGATCGAGCCGCGCGTCCACGCGATGATGGGCTTGGGGCTGGCGCAGTGGCATCTGGGCCTCCCGGATGAAGCCGCCAGGGTGATGGAGTCCGCGATCGACAGAGCTCGTGGCCTGAACCATGCGAGCACGCTGGCCGTGGCCAGCCTCTTCGCCCTCGTGCTGCACCACCTGCGGGAAGAGCACGCCCGGCTCGATGCACTCTCAGCGCAGCTCCTGGAGCTGACGACCCGCCAGCGGCTCGTGTCCCAGGGAGCGTATGCGCAGCTGCTGCGCGGTCTGGCGACGAGGGACCTGGAGGCGATGAAGCGGAGCCTCAGCTTGCTGGATGAGCAGGGCAACACCCTGTACTGGGCCCTCTACGCCTCCATGGTGGCGGAGGTGGAGGCCTGGCTGGGGAGGCCTGAGGCCGCGCTCGAGCGGCTGGGCGAGGCGCAGCGCCGGGCCCGGCTCTTGGGTGAAGTCTTCCCGCTCCTGCACGTGCTGTATCGCCAGGGAGCCCTCCTGCTGGAGAGAGAGCCGGACTCCGCTCAGGGCGAAGCCCTCCTCCGGGAGGCGCTCTCCCTGGCCCGGGAGCGGAGCGCGAGGATGGTGGAGCTGCGGGCGGCCGTCCCACTGAGCCGGCTCCTGCTCCGGCAAGGCCAGCGCGCGGAGGCGCGAACGCTTCTCGCGCCCCTCTCCGCGGGCTTCACCGAGGGCTTCGACGCTCCGGACCTGGTGCGGGCCCGGGCGTTGCTCCAGGAACTCGGCTCCTGAAGCCTGGCGGCCCTACGGCACGCTGAAGCGCGCCTCGAGGGGTGTGGCACCCTCGGTGCGTGTCACCCCGTGGTCCGGGTTGGCGGCCAGGTGCTCCAGTACCTTGAACACCGTCTCCGCCTCGTCCGCGGCTCCCACGGCGGCGGCCAGCTGCTCCGCCGTGCCCGCTGTTCCCTTCTTTCCGTGCAGGTGGGCGAGCAGCTTGCGCTGGAGCTCCAGCACCATGCCGGCCGCCTTCTTCCCAGCCTCGACGCCGGGCTGGTGGTAGGCGTTGATGTTCACCAGGGAGGCGTAGAACCCGACGGCGCGCTCGTACAGCGCGATGAGGGCGCCCAGCGTGCGCGCGCTCACGTCCGGCACGGTGAGGGTGATGGACTCGCGGCCCTTCTCGAAGAGCGCCCGCCGCGTGCCCAGCAGGAAGCCCAGCAGGTAGTCCCCGCTGGTGGCGTTCTCCTCCACGGCCAGAGAGGGACCCTGGCGATCCTTGAGCACCTCGACGAAGGTGACGAAGAAGTTGTGGACGCCCTCGCGGAGCTGCTGCACGTAGGCGTGCTGATCCGTGGAGCCCTTGTTGCCGTAGACGGCGATGCCCTGGTGCACGGCCTTGCCGTCCAGGGCCCTCTCCTTGCCCAGCGACTCCATCACGAGCTGCTGGAGGTACCGGGACATCAGCAGCAGGCGGTCCTTGTACGGCAGGATGACCATGTCCTTGGCTCCGCGCGCGTCGGTGGCGTGGTACCACATCAACGCCAGCAGCGCCGCCGGGTTGCGGAGCTCGTCCCGCTGGCGCGTCTCCCGGTCCATGTCCCGCGCACCCGACAGCATCGCGTCGATGTCGAGCCCCTGCAGGCGCGCGGGCAGCAGGCCCACCGTGGACATCACCGAGGTGCGCCCGCCGACCCAGTCCCACATGGGGAAGGTGCGCAGCCAGCTGTTCTTCTTCGCGTACTGGTCCAGCTCGCTGTTCTCACCCGTGATGGCTACGGCGTGCGCGCCGAAGGTGAGGCTGCGAGCCAGGTACGCGCGCTCGGCCTCCAGCATGCCGTTGCGCGTCTCCTTGGTGCCGCCGGACTTGCTGACGACGAGGGTGAGCGTCTCCGGCAGCTTGTCGCCGATCTGCGCCAGGACTCGGTCCATTCCATCCGGATCCGTATTGTCGAAGAAGAAGATGCGCATCGCGTCCGTGGCGCCGCCCAGCGCGTCCGACACGAGCTGGGGGCCCAGCGCCGAGCCGCCAATGCCGATGACCAGGAGCTGGGTGAAGCGCTCCGCCGTCTGCGGGGCGATGCGGCCGGCGTGGACCTCCTCCGCGAACCAGTGCACGTCCGCGAGCGTGTCTCGGATGGCGCGGCCGATCCCCGCCTCGGGCGCCATCTCCGGAGCGCGCAGCCAGTAGTGGCCTACCCGGCGGTTCTCGTCCGGGTTGGCGATGGCGCCCTTCTCCAGGGCCTCCATGGCGACGAAGGCCAACCGCATGGGCTCGCGCATCTGGTCCAGGAAGGCGGGGGCGAAATTCATCCGCGAGACATCGAGCGTGAAGCCCAAGGATGGGCACACGCACAGGTATTTCTTGTACCGCTCCCACAGCTCACGTTGGCTCATTGCTCCCCCACGGCCTGGGTTTCCCCCGGTGTCCTAGCGCCTCGCCTCCATGGGGGGAAGCCATGAGAATGCCCGGGCTCCTCCGAGCGTGTACATCGCACGACATTGAACACAATGTCGGTGAGGGGCTTGCGTGTCAGCGCTGGGGCGCCTTTGCGGCCGTGGCCACCTGCTCCAGCTTCGCGTCCAGCTCGCTCCGAGGGAGCCACTGGCCACGCACCAGGACGCCCACGAGGGCACGGGTGAGCTTCACGTCCTGCAGCGGGTTGGCGTTGAGCAGGAGCAGGTCCGCGCGCTGGCCAGGCGCCACCGAGCCCCACTGGTCGCTCTCCCCGAAGTACGCCGCCGCGTTGCGAGTGGCAGCCTGGAGTACGGTGAGCGGAGGCAGGCCCGCGGCGGCCATCGCCTCCATCTCCTGGTGGAGCGCGAAGCCGGGCACCATGAAGAGCTGGGGTGAGTCCGAGCCCACCAGCAGGGGGGCCCCCGCGGCGTGCAGCCCTTGGAGCACCTGGCGGCGCAGCTCGAGGAAGCGGTGCTTGCCGGGCACGGAGGCCTCTGCCAGCGGGCCCGTGAGCAGCTCCTTCGTCCACTTGTCTACGGCGGTGGAGGGGACGTAGCGCAGCTCCCGGGAGGAGCGCAGCTCGGGGACCGCACCATCGCTGGCGACGATCTCGAAGAGGGCCAGGGTGGGAGCGTTGAAGATGCCGGCCTGCTTCGTGGCCTCGGCGAGCGTGGAGATGCGGGCCGGGCTCATTCGGGCGAGCGCCTCTCCGAACTCCACCTGCTCCACCTTCGTGGTGTCCTCGGGCGGCAGGAGCGCAGCGAGGTAGCCGTCGAGGTGCTCGATCTGCTGGCCCGACTCGAGCGCGTGCGTGAGGCCCACGTCCTGCGTGACATGGCCGCTGACGCGCAGGCCCTGGGCCTTCGCCTCGGCCACCATGGCGTCATACGTCTCTCGGCCGAGACCGCCATGGGTCTTGAGCAGATCGTACCCCGCGGCCTTCTGCTCGCGGACTTTGAGCCGGGCCTGCTCCGGGCTCTGCACGGACTTTCCGTGGAAGGAGGGCCCCGCCACTCGGAGCAGGGGGCCGAGCACCTCTCCCCGCGCCACGCGGTCCCGGAGGGCCAGCGCGCTCGGAGGGGCGACCAGGGCGCGAGCGGTGGTGATGCCATTGGCGAGCAGAAGGCTGAGCTGCTGTCCGGCGAGGTCCGAGGGGGCTCCCTCACCGGGGAGCAGGTGGATGTGCATGTCCACCAGACCCGGCATGAGGTAGCGGCCCTTGCCATCGATCCGTGCCGCACCCGGGGGCACAGGGGTGGAGGCAGCGGGGCCCACGGCCTCGATGCGTTCGCCGCGCACCACCACCGTCTGGTCCTCGAGCACCCGCTCGGAGTCCAGCGGGAGGACGGAGACGCCGACGAAGGCCACCCCCGGTGCCTCCGTGGTGGGCGTCGAGGCCGCAGGCACCGGCTGTGCGGTCTGCGCGGTCGCGCACCCCACGAGCCCGAGGATCAACCCGAGCCAGCCCCACGAACCCCTCCCGGCTTGCGACATCATGTGCAGGTGCCTCCCGTGCGCCATCACAGCGCGGCGCGCCAACAGGGAAGGAAGTCTGCCTCTTCCCGAGCCAGGGAGGGGGCTCGTTCAAGCCGGGAGCGTCGAGGAGGGCGAGGCCTTTCCTCCAGAGGCCGAGGCGCTCTCTCCGGGAGGCTTCCACGCGGGGTTGCGGAAGACGCGGGCGAGCCGGAGGCGCAGCGGCTCGGGGCGTCGCAGGTCCCTCAGGATGGCAGCGAACTCATGGGCGACGATGCGCAGGGGGTTGAAGGTGCGGATGTTCGTCGTCAGCCCGTAGAGGGGGCGCTCCTGCTCGGGCTCGAAGGTGCCGAAGAGCCGGTCCCAGATGATGAGGATGCCGCCGTGGTTCCTGTCGAGGTACTGCGGGTTGGACGCGTGGTGGACGCGGTGGTGCGAGGGCGTGTTGAGCACCCACTCCAGGGGGCCGAGCTTGCCAATGGCCTCGGTGTGGATCCAGTACTGGTAGAGGAGGCTGATGGACTGCATGGCGACGATCATCGCCGGGTGGAACCCGAGCAGCGCCAGGGGGGCCCAGAAGGGAGCGCCTGTGATGGGCGTCGTCCAGGGCTGCCGCAGCGCCGTGGAGAGGTTGTAGTGCTGGCTCGAGTGGTGGACCACGTGCCCGGCCCAGAAGAACCGGCACTCGTGATGGACGCGGTGGAACCAGTAGTAGCAGAGGTCATCGCCGAAGAAGATCAGCACCCAGGCCAGCGCGCCCGTGCCCATCCGGAGCGGCGTGAGCTCGTAGAGCGCCACGTAGAAGGCGAAGGCGATGCCCTTCCAGACGAGGCCGATGACGAGGTTGCCGAGCCCCATGGAGAGGCTGGCGGTGGTGTCCTTGACGGTGTGGCCGGCGACATCGCGGCCCTCGTCCTTCAGCCGCTTCACCACGAACCCTTCGATGATGAGCGAGAGGACGAAGAAGGGGATGGCCGGGGTGATGAGGTCGGGAATGTGGGCTGTATCCATGGTGGACCTCGCTAGGCCCGCTTGAGCGGGCGGTTTCGGCCTCGGGAGAAGCTGCGGTGGACGAAGCGGGTGAGGACCTTGAGCATGCGGTGGATGGCGGGGTGATCGGGCCGCGCCACCCGGGCGATGGCGCCTCCCTGCACCGCGTCGATGACCAGCTCGATGACGGCCTCGAACTCTTTGTGCGCGGCGGCCTCGGGGAACAGCTCACGCGCCACGCGCACCAGGTTGTCGCGGTGGGGACCTTCCATCGCTGCCAGCGCGGCTTGCAGCTCGGGGTCCGTGCGAGCCGCCACGTAGAGCTCGATGGCCGCCTGGAGCTCCGGGCGCTGGAAGATGATCCACAGCCCTTGGATGGCCGCGCTGATCCGGTCCCGCCCGCTCGGCAGGCTCCCCAGGCCGGCGAGGTAGTCCTGGATGAGGCGGGGGAAGAGGTGCTCGACGGAGGCGCACAGCAGATCGGCCTTGGTGTCGAAGTGCGTGAAGATGGCGCCCTGGGAGGTGCCGGCCCGCTTCGCCACCTCCACGGTCGTCAGCCGGGCATAGCCCTGCTCCATCAGCACCGTGATGGTGGCATCGAGCAGCCGGCGGCGCGTCTCTTCGCGTCGCTGCTGCTGCGTGCGGCGGGGACGAGCGGCCGTCGCCGGGCGGGCCTTTCGCTGAGGCATGACCGTCTTTCTACCTCACCATTTAAAGAGTGACCAGTCAGTCAGGTGTAAGCGAGCAAGAGGGCAGGGGCTCTGCGCGCGGGCCAGGCGCCGGGCGGGCCAAGAGGTGAAATTCGTCACGGAATAGTCTGAGCGGGTCTCTCCGTTGAGAGGCGACCCTCACCATGATCATTCCCACCCTCCTGGTTCTTGCTTCGGTTCCAGTGGTCTCCCCCAACACCCTCAAGGACATGCCCGAAGTGGGCGTCCCGTTTGCCTGTGGCCGCATCCATCCAGTGAGCCAGGGCCATGACACGGGTAGTCACAAGTACAACGACACGTATGCCTGGGATTTCCGCATGCCCGAGGGCACGCCCATCGTCGCTGCTCGGGACGGTGTCGTGCGCCTCTCGCGCGGCGACAGCACCGAGGGCGGTTGTGACGAGAAGTTCGCGCCCAAGGCCAACTACGTCGTCATCTCCCACGGCGATGGGCTGGAGACGCAGTACCTCCACTTCAGCGCGGTGGTGGTGAAGCCTGGCGAGCGCGTGAAGCAGGGCCAGCTCGTGGGCTTCTCCGGCGCCACGGGTTGGTCTTGTGGCCCGCACCTGCACTTCAAGGTGGCGAAGGAGACGGGGCGTGGGTGGAACAACCCCTCCGTTCCGGCGCGGATTGTCGGCTACGGCGATCCGGTGCGCGACACGCGCGTGGCCGCGCCGCTGTGCCGCGACTCGCAGAACAGCATGGTGGCGGCACAGGAGCTGTCGCGGACGGGCGAGGCGGTGGTGTCGCTCTCAGCTGCCGCGGATGAGGCTCAGAAGGCGCCGAGCGGCATCCCGCCCGGAGCGAAGACTGTCCTCGACGGCTTCTCCGAGCCTCCCGCTCAGGGTGGCGAGGGCCTCCGTAAAGCGCGTCCGGCCCGCCCGGTGAGCGGCTCCGCCAGCGCCCGCGAGACTCGCTGAGGCCAGCAGCGCCCCCGCGCCCGCGAGCAGCACGAAGAGGGCGCCCGCGTTGACGAAGTACTCCACGGTCAACAGCGGGCCCTCGAGGTAGGCGCGGACCACGCGGTAGCCCACGTGCCCTAGCAGGACGAAGAGGGGCAGGTTGATGAGCGGGAGCACCAGCCAGCGCGCCACGCGCCACCAGCCCGATACCCCCTCCGCGATCGCCGTGGTGGCGGTATAGCGCCAGGTGCTCGCGCGCACGGACTGGAGCTCCGCGAGGAGCGTGTCCGTGTCAGGCACGCCAAGTGTCTCGGGAGGCAGGCCGCTCGCATGGGCGACGGCGCGGGCCTCGGTGAGCGCGGCGCGCGCGGCGGACTCCACGGCCAGGTCATCCTCGAAGGGCTCGACCACGGCGACCTCGGCGGCGCGAGCGCGGGTCTTGTCCCTCACCACGTCCAGCGCGGTAGAGGCGGCTGCCACCGCCAGTCCTACGGGGAGGCTGCGCCGAGCCAGGAGTGTGGCCGCGCCCATGCCGCCCGCGCCCCACATCGAGAGACGGAGCCCCCACGCCGCGGGTCCCCAGAAGCGGCCTGCTGCCTGCCTGCGTACCTCCGAGGCAAGGTGGCCATGAGCCAGCCCGAGGCGTGAGTCGAAGTCCTTGCGAAGCCCCTCGCTGGCGCGGCTGACGCCTGCTTCCAGGGCTGTACGGGTGCGAGCGAGCAGTCCCTCGGTCTCCTGAAGTGCGGCCTCGACGCGTCTGGCCAGCTCCTCCAGAGCGCCCAGCGCGTTGCCGCGGCGCACGCGAGCAGCCACGGCCTGAGTGGCCAGCTCGCGGAGGTGGAAGAGGAAGGAGCCGAACTCACCGGAGGGATCCTTGCCCTCGCGCGCGGCCCGGGCGCTGACAGCAAAGGTGGGGATGGAGTCCTGAGGCAGGCCGAGCTGCTCCGAGGCGAGCTTGCGGGCCTGGGCCTTCAGGGCCTCGCGAGAGTCGGCGGAGAGCTCATCCGCGAAGTTGATGAGGAAGACGAGGGAGCGGCGACGGGTGAACTCGGCGAGGAACTCGACCTGGGTGGCCTCGGCGACGCTCCCGCGGTGCATGACGACGAGGGCCACATCCGCCAGCTCCAGCGCGGCGCGAGCCACCTCGCGGTGGGTGGTGGCGACGCTGTTGAGGTCCGGCGTGTCGATGAAGATCTGCCCTCCCCAGAGCCCATGAGGGCTGGCGGTGTAGCGCACCACCGTGGCGCCCACGCGGGAGAGGGCGTCGAGGTCCGCGCCGACGGGAGCGAAGACGGTGGAGGCGGTGCTGGTGGGGCGGTTCTCTCCCTCGCGAGCCAGCTGCTGTCCTGCCAGTGCGTTGAGCAGGGTGGACTTGCCCGCGCCGGTGGCGCCTACGAGGGCAACGGTGAGGGGCGCATCCTTCTGGGCGACGCCTCGGGCGTAGTCCTGGCGCAGCCGCTCGAGGCGCGCGGCGTGCGGCTTCAGTGCCGGCAGCGTCAGAGCGGCGGCGAGCAGGGGCTGAAGATCCTCGGGGTCAGGCAGTTTCGTCTCGTCCACGCGCCCCCAGCCTCACCGAGACGCGCGCGAGAGGCCAGCGCTCAATGCAACGAGGGTCGTTCAGCATGCACTGCCACATTCAACGACCACGCGAACTCAGGGGCCGCGGAGTGGAGGCCTTTTCCGCGGACGGCACTCCAGATGGCGATGATGGGCCGGGGATCTCCTGGGCGGAGTATCGTCGCCCTGCGCCGGGCGCATCCGCCAGCAAGCCCAGGGCGGCGGTCAGCTCGTCAGCGAAAAGACCCGGCGCCGCCGGACGGTGTTCACCGCCGCCCTGGGCCTGAGGAGGACGGCCTGAAGTCAGGCATGGGGTTGTGGTAGATGCTTGGAGTGGTCTTCCAGGGGTGAGCAGGACGTCATGTCGCAGGGGCAAGGGTGATGATCGATCTCTTCCTGATGTCACCGCCGGGACTGGGGTGGAGGCTGCGCAGCCGGTCCAACTTCCGCAGCAAGGACGCGCCGCCGGTGGATGCGCGCGCGGCCCGGCGCGAGTGGCTGGCCTTTGCGCGAGCCCTGGAGTCACGTGGCGGGGTGGTGGTGGCGTTGCCTTCGCCGACGGATGAGCTCACCGGCATGCCCTATGCCGCCGAGAGCGGTCACGTGCTGGCGCGAACGGGCGCCCCTCCGCTCTTCCTGTTGCCTCGCTTGATCAGCCCCCACCGCCGCGGTGAGCGTGAGCACTGGGCGCCGCTGGCTCGGCGGATGGGCTTCGAGGTGGTGGATCCGGGAGCGGGGATCTGGGAGGCCCAGGGCGACGTGGCTACCTTCGATGGAGTGACGCTCCTCTTCTATGGGGTTCGCACGGACCGGGATGGAATGGAGGCTGTCGCGCGCTACTTCCCAGGTGAGGTGATGCGGGTGGAACTCCTCGCGCCCGCATTTCACGGCAACATGGCCGTGCTGCCCTTGCCGGCGGTGGACCGGATGGTGGTGTGCCCAGAGGTCATCCCAGCGCCGTCGTATGCGCTGCTGGAGCGGCGCTTCGGACGCGAGCGGCTGTTGCCGGTGACGAAGGAAGAGATCCGCAACTACGCCACCAATGGACTGCCGCTCGGGAAGGAGCTGCTGGCTCCCAGCGTAGTGCCGGAGCGGGTGCGTGCACTCGTGGAGGCCCTGGGGATGCGAGTGACGACCTTCGGGCTGGGCGAGCTGTGCGAGAAGGGTGGAGGCGCCTGCCGCTGTCTGGTGTCTCATGCGCGCCTGGAGCCGGGTTCCATCCAGATCCCGGAGGAGAACCGCCTGGCGGCCGTGGCGGCGCGAATGGAGGCAGAAGGCTGAGATGCATGTCCTGGCAGCCAGCTTCTTCGCGCGTCACCCGGAGCTGTCGCTCGCGGCGCTGGGAGCCTCCGCCAACGAGGAGGCGCTGGACCTGAAGCCGGTGGGAGTCCCCGTGAAGTTCCTCCCGGCCGAGCACCACGCAGAGGTGGTGCGGCAGTACCGGGAGCTGAACCAGCTGGCGTTCGGCTCCATTGGAGTGCCGAACTGGGTGCTGTCGGATCTCTACCTGCTCCCAGGAGCCATTGGCCTGCTGCGCTGTCCGGCGAGGATGCTCGAGGACGAGGCGCGCCAGCGGCTGGGGCTCTCGGATGAGGCGCTGGCCATTGGCGCGGCCTACTACGCGGCGCCCTCGGTGGTGCCGGGCCTCGTCATCGGTGTGTCGCTGCTGAGCTTCGTGCACGGCATCCGGGCGGGCTCGTGGGTGAAGATGCTGACGCTGAGGATGCTGCGCGCGCGGCGCATGCGAGGCGTGGCGCAGTGGAACAACCCGAGCCTACGGGTCCACACTCGCCTGGGACCGCTCCGGCTGGTGGGGAGCGTGCCAGGCGATCACGAGTACGCGGATCGCAGCTTCCTCTATGAGACGGAGCTCGTGGACGAGGTGCGCCAGGTCGCCGCCATGGAGCGCAAGCTCGTCCTGCCCCCGACGCTCCGGGTGCTCGTGGCGGACACGGCCGCGCTGGCCACGCTCCTGCGCCGCGCTCAGGAGGGCGAGGTGCTGCACCTCGTCCCGCCTGGAGCGGAGGCGGGGCGCATCCTGGTGCACGAGGGACCGCTACAAGAGGGGAGCGGACCGGCGGTGTGAGCGCAGCTCAGTCGGGCACGTCGAGGCGGTAGGTGAACTGCAGAGAGAGGGACACTGCCTCGAGGGAGATGGGAGCCTGGATGACGGGGCCAGGCGCGGTGCAGTCCACCACGCGCAGGGGGGCTCCCTGGGCGCTGGCGGCGGCGCTGAACTCCTGCACCCGGGAGACGAAGCGGCGGAGCAGCTCCCCCCGGTGATGCTCAGGCTCGGCGATGAGCGCCGAAGCACTCCCGAAGCCGAAGGCCGGACGCCCTCGCTCCTTGCGCTCATCCGCCGCGAGGTCGTGGCAGGCGCGCTGGAGCGCCGCCATTCGCGCGCTGCGGGCCCAGAAGTCCATGGACGTGGGCAGGGGCAGCTCCAGCGTACCCTCCACCCCCGTGCGCGCGTCGTCATCATCCTCGGGAATCCGCAGCTTCTTCGAGGGGGAGCTCGCGAGCAGGACGCCCGTAGGCTTCAGCGTCGCCTCGGCGCCCGTGGCCTCGCGGAGCTGCCTTCGCAGCCGCTCGCACTCCTGCTGCAGGCGGGACAGCGCCTCCTGGGAGGCGAAGGTCCCCACGATCTGCACCTGGAAGGTGGTTCGGAGGAGGTCGGGCCGGACAACGAGGTCATCCTTGGTCGCCGGCGGAAGGTTCACGTCCGAGTAGTAGGAGCTGGATCTCTTCATGGACCCGGAGCCTAGCGCCCCTGGAGGGCTCCACGTCACGGCGCAGGGGCGGAGGGGTGTTCGTCGTCCAGCTCGAGCGCGAGCTTGAGCGCGGCCTTGCCTGCGCCGACGATGGGCTCGCCGTGGGCGAAGCAGATCGTGTCCACGGGCAGGTGATCGAGCACCCGCTGCACGCTCACACGGGTGCGTCGCGGATCATCCTGGTATTCACTCGGGACGAACTGCGGGCGGCCCCGGCCCTCGTGGGTGAGCAGATCCGAGATGAAGACGATGCCTCTCGGGTGCTGCTGCAGCCACAGCGTGTACATGGCCTCGGCGGGGCCGGGCGTGTGGAATGCGGTCAGTCCGGCGGAGAGGGAGTCGCCGCTGGTGTAGAAGTTGTCCGGTTCCTCTTCGAGCCCATGCGCATTCTCGGGGGCCCACACGGGGACGTTGAAGAGCTTGCGGAAGTGCCAGGCCGAGCGCTGATGGTTCCCTGCGGTGAGGACAATGGCCGTGATGCTGCCGAGCGGGCGCAGGAGCTTCTCGTCGATGGGAAGGGGATCGATGAGGACGACGGCGCCATCCCGGTCGACCACGGCATAGGCATCGCTGCGTGCGCCCCCGATCCGGTCATCCCGGACATGCCAGTTGTAGACGCCCGGGACCACTTCCTCGAGGTTCTTCGCTCTCGCTTTCGGCTCGCTCATGCGACCAAAGCTAGGCACCGTCCATGGGAGCAAAGTTCGAGCCTGCCGGGTCCCCCGCCCAGCGGACGAGCAGGCATGGAGATGTGAGAGGCACCAGCGCTGGGGGTTCCCATCTTCTCCGTTGGGCAACCAGGAGAGTGACATGCGTTGGAGCCCGACCATGCGGCCGCTCGTGCTCTATGACGGGGACTGTGGCTTCTGCAGGCGATGGGTGGCGAGGTGGCAGGCTCGTACCCAAGGCCGAGTTCTCTTCCTACCGGCCAGGCTCTTGCCTCGATGGGTGCTGGGCATCCGGCGCGGAGCGGCCCGGCGAGCTATGCAGCTCATCGAGCCTTCTGGAGCGATCTCCCAGGGCGCGGAGGCCGTCTTCCGCATGCTCCGCTTCTCGCCCCGGCGGAGGACGAGGGCCCTTGCGTGGCTCGGGCTGCTGCCAGGAGTGCGGACTCTGGCAGGGGGCCTCTATCGGCTCATCGCAAGCCAGCGATCCATGGCGGCTCGAGTCGATGGGCTCCTCTTGGGACGGCGCTACCGGGGACCTCCCGAGTATCGCCTGGCGCGCTGGTTGTTCCTGCGACTGCTGGGAGGCACCTTCTTCATCGCGTTCACGTCCTTGGGAAGGCAGGTGCTGGGGCTCTACGGCTCGCGTGGCATCAGCCCGATGCGGGGGCTGATGGAGTCGGAGCGGCTGCAGGACATGGGGCCCGAGCGCTTTCGCCTCATCCCCTCTGTGTTCTGGCTGGGTGCGTCCGACAAGGCGTTGGTGCGCGGCTGCCGGGCCGGTCAGGTGCTCTCACTGGCGCTGATGTTCAACGTGGCCCCGAGGCTCTCTACAGGCCTGCTCTGGGGCCTGTACCTCTCCTATGTCTCGGCGGGCCGGGAGTTCCTCTCCTTCCAGTGGGACGCACTGCTGCTGGAGATGGGGCTGCTCGCGACGCTGACGGCGCCTCCGGGGCTGCGGCCTGGGCCGGGCCGCGAGGCTCCCTCTGCGGTAGAGGTGGCGCTCTTCCGCGCGCTCGTCTTCCGGCTCTACCTGGGCTCTGGGGTGAGCAAGCTCAAGTCCGGCGATCGCACCTGGCGCGAGCTCACCGCGTGCACTCACTACTACGAGACCGCGCCGCTCCCCACCCGAGGAGGGTGGTACGCGCACCAGCAGCCCCTGCGCCTGCAGAAGGCCTCCACGGCCGCGACGCTGGTGATGGAGACGGTGGTGCCGTTCCTGGTCTTCGCACCCAGGAGACTGCGGCAGCTCGCCTTCGTGCTCTTCGGTCTGCTGCAAGGGGCCATCGCCGCCACCGGCAACTACGGCTTCTTCAATCTGCAGTCGCTGGTGTTGGGGCTCTGGCTGCTGGATGACGAGGCGCTCGCGCGAGTGCTGCCCCTCGTGCCCGCGGAGCCGGCCCGCTCCCAGTCGCTGTGGCGCACGCTGGCGGCGAGCGCAGCCGCGGCGCCCATCCTCGTGCTCGGAGCACTCGAGCTGGTGAGCCGCTTCGAGCTCTCACGGTGGAGACCTGCACTCCTGGAGCGCGTGGAGCCGTGGGCTCGCCCGCTCCGCTCCGTGAATTCCTATGGACTCTTCAGTGTGATGACCGTGCGCCGGCCCGAGATTGCCATCGAGGGCTCGGACGACGGGGAGCACTGGCGCGAGTACGGGTTCCGCTACAAGGTGTCCCGGCTGGACAGGGCACCGAGGCAGGTGGCGCCGCACCAGCCGCGCTTGGACTGGCAGATGTGGTTCGCCGCGCTGGGCTCGCCACCGGGGTGGTTCGTATCGCTGCTGGTGGGGCTGTTGGAGGGCTCGACGGACGTGCTCGCTCTCTTCGCGGAGAATCCCTTTCCAGAGCACCCGCCGCGCTACGTGCGCGCGGTGCTGTACGAGTACCGGATGACGGACCCGGCCACGCGGCAGAGCACCGGAGCGTGGTGGACGCGCGAGCGGCTGGGGCTCTACGTGCCCCCCGTAGCGCTGGGGCCTGGAGCTCGCCCACGTCTCCGCCCGTCCTCACCGAGAGATGGACTGAGAACCCACTAGGTTGAGCGTGCGGACCTGTGCGGTATGCAACGACCCCCTACTTCCCGGGTCATATCGCGCTGCACCGCTTCCTTGGCCTATACCCCGCCGCCACTCGCTGGGGGGATTTCCATGGAAAAGACGAAGCGGTGGGGCATTCGCTGGATGTTGGTCATCGCCGTGAGCGGCACATTCTTGGGAGGGACAGTGGCCTATGCGCGGCAGGCCGAGTGTTGGGAATGCCGCCCTTGTGGGTGCTCGCCGGATGGTGGCGCCATCCTGTGCTGTGATGTGAAGGGCTGCTAACCGGCGTCACGTCCTGCGAGGTGCATGGTGCAGAGCACTCCTCTTGAACGGGCCGCAGCACTCGTCATCGTCGCGCTGGCAGCTGCCGCAGGTGTGGCTGGGACGGTGATCCAGCCGGTCCAGGAGCAGCTGCTGGAGGCCCCCTCGGCGGCTGAGTCGGAGAGCGCACCCGTGATGGCTTCGGAGGTGCGCACACGCCAGTCTCTCACCCACCAGGCCTCTGCCTCCATGACGGCTCCTCCGAGGCTCGTGGTGAACGCGGCCAACTCCCCGGTGGGCGAACCCCGGGTTGTCCCGGAGGACACCACCGCCACTCCCGGACTGCACCCGAGCGCTGGCGTGAGCCTGCCTCCAGCGCACATGGAGACCGGAGCGGATGGACTTCCGGCCACCGGGCTGCGCTGCTCCAACGAAAGCGGCTTCTTCCAATGTGGTGCCTGTCGGACGGACAGCGATTGCCCGGCGGGTAGAGGGTGTGTCGTCAACAGGGAGACACGCCGGCTCGAGTGCATGGAGTCCGAGTGCGAGGAGGACGGCCACTGCTTCCCGGGCCTCGTCTGCCGCCGCGTCACGACGGGAGTCACCGGCTCCCTCATTCGCCGCTGTGTCGCCGAGGGGCAGCGCCGTCTGGGGGAGCCCTGTGACACCTTGTTCATCTCCAAGGAGGGCGCCTGCCAGGAAGGCCTGGTGTGCCACCGAGGCGTCTGCAGTGCCTCATGCCGGCTCGACGACGCGGCGAGCTGTGCGGAGGGCCTTTCCTGCGAGGAAGGGCCCAACGGGGCGGCCTGCTTTCCCGACTGTCGCGCACAGGGGTGTCCCACCGGGCAGCGCTGCAAGCGTCTCCATGACAAGGACTACCAGTGCCTCGAGCAGGTGCAGGGGGAATGTCCGGAGACACCCTGTGTGGAGGGGGAGCAGTGCAACATGCGTCTGTCTCGAGGCCGCGGCGTCTTCTGGTGCGCGCGCGTCTGCGAGCCGCTCCGCGCGGACAGCTGCCCCGCGGAAGAGATCTGCGGCGTGGGAGGAGGGACTGTCAGCACCTGCTACCGCCGGTGTGATCCGATGGCTCCCGACTCCTGTGGCGAGGGGGCGCTGTGCACGACGATCACCGAAGACATGACGCAGTGGGGCTGTAGGCCTGGCAATGCTGGCGGGATGTAGGCCCGGCCTTACGGTTTCCTGGGCGCTGGCTCCTTCGTTGCTGGAGCCGAGCGCTTGCCGCCGCTGCGCTTCTTGCCAGGCTTCTCCACGGGGCCTCCCGGGCAGCGCGGCTCGCCCTCGCTGGGCGGCGGGAGGAGGGTGAACTCGACGCGCCGGTTGCGGGCCATGCCTTCCTCGTTGTCGTTCTCCGCGAGAGGACGGCTCTGGCCAAAGCCCTGCGAGCACAGGCGCACGGGCTCTACGCCGCTCTCCTCCAGGTAGGTGCGCACACTGGCCGCGCGGCGCTTCGACAGATCCAGGTTGTAGACCTCGCCCGCTCGCGAGTCGGTGTGGCCTTCGATGAGGATGCGCTGGATCTCCGGGTGCGTCTTGAGCACCTGCGACACCTCCTCCAGGACGGGGAAGGACTCGGAGAGGATGACGTCCTGATCCGTGGCGAAGTTCACGTTCTCCAGGATGAGGATCTTGTTGCCCTGGATGCGGGCCATCGGACAGCCGTTCTTGCCACCAGGGCCGGGGGCGACGTCCGGGCAGCGGTCGATGCTGTCCTCCACGCCATCGCCATCGGCGTCGCGGATGGGGCAGCCGCCGCGGTCGGACAGGCCGGGCTCCTTGGGGCAGACGTCCTTGTCGTCGGTGACTCCGTCCCCGTCCAGATCGGGCGGTGGCGGGGGTGGAGGCTCGGGCGGCTTCTTGAACTTCTCGAGCGCTTCCCACTCGGAGGTCTTTGCGGGCACCCAGACGATGGAGCTGAAGAAGCGCAGCGAGGGCGCCTGGAGCGAGCACCCACACCCGCCGCCTCCGCCGACGGTAAAGGTGAGGCCGGTGGAGCTGTACCAGCGCAGACCGAAGAGCAGCTCGGCAGGGACGTCGCGGGGCTGGCTCGGCAGCTTGTCCAGGCCTACGGCGCCGTGGACCATGCCGACGGCGGTGATGCCGCGTCCGCGGAGGATGGGGATCTCGGTCGCGAGACCGAAGGGCGCCATGTCGCCCACGAGCACGCCATTGAAGATGTGGTCCGGGCGGTTCCACAGCCCGCCCGCGGCGGAGACCAGGATGCCGTTGGAGAAGCGGTAGTCCACCACGAGGCCGGGCGTGTAGGTGAACTCACCATCGCTGGCGAAGCCCTGCTGCTCTCCGGTGGGGAGGCTGAGGCCCAGGGTGAGCGCGGCGCCCAGTCCCGAGTCCTCGGCGCGGCGCCGCAGGCCGGGGATGGCGACCTTGCCGGTGAGGCGCAGATCGCCGAGCACATAGCCTTGGATGGGGCCCTCGGTGCCGATGGCCTCCAGGTTGTCCCCGGCCTGGGCGAGCACCAGGGGCATGTCGACGCCCACCTCGGCCCAGTCGAGGATGCCGACCGAGGCGATGGCGTCGAGCTGGAGGCGGCTGCCGACGATGCTGAGGATCTTGTTGGAGGAGCCGCCCTCCTTGTTCACGAGCACCAGCGGGTCCAGCGAGAAGTTGAAGAAGAAGCCACCCGAGGCGGACAGGTGCGCGAGGGGCCGGGACTGGCCGACCATCACCAGGTCCTGGGGAGCGCCGGACGGACGGAAGAGCTGGACGTCGAAGCGAGCGTCCTGAGCGGCGGCGGAGGTGGCGAGGCCCAGTGCCAGGGCGAGGGCCGTCAGGAGCAACCGCTTCATAAGGCCCGGCGGGAGTACAGGAAGAGGAAGCCCACCAGCAGCAGGGCGAGGAAGGCGCCGGTGCCAGTGGAGGGGAGGTCAGCGGTTGTCGTCTCGCAGCAGAACGAGCCCCCTTGAGGGGCGGTGCCGGGCTTGCGGCGGCCCCGTTCGCATTCCTGGGTTGTGGTGGAGCAGTACTCGACGCCCAGGCAGTCACCGCTGTCTTCGCAGGTGGTGGTGCAGATGCCGTTGTCGACGTCACAGGTGCCGCCGCAGGGGCAGTGCGCATCGGCGAAGCACTCGACGCAGGCGGAGCCGTTGCAGACCTTGCCCTGCTCGGCGCAGTTCTCTTCGCACGAGGTGGTGGTGACGCAGGTGAAGGTGGTGGGGTTGCACTCGCCTCCGGGGCAGTCGGAGTTGTTGCGGCAGGCGACACAGGCGCTGCCTGCGGTGGTGCCATCGGTGAGACAGAAGGGCTTGTCCTGGTCACAGGCGCCACAGCGGGAGCCGCAGTGACGGTCCGTGGTGCAGGAGGTGCACTCACCGCTGAGGCAGAACTGGCCGCTGTCGCACTCGAGGTCATTGCGGCAGGAGACGCAGACCTGGCCATCGAGGCAGAAGGGGCGCTCGGTGGGGCACTTGACGCACTGGGTGCCGCAGCGGTCGGAGGTGTTGCACTCGGGGATGGCGTCGAAGCAGCGGCCGTTGATGGAGTCGCACTTCTGGCCGTCTGCGCACTGGCTGTCGGTGGTGCACTCGACGCAGGAGGGCGTGGCGCCTGGGGTTGGGGCGGCGCACTGGGTCCCGGAGGGGCAGCAGTTGCAGGAGCTACCGGCGCAGCTGTCGTTGGTGGAGCAGGTGACGCACTGGTGGTTCTCGCAGCTCTTGCCGCGCTCGCATTCGGAGTCCTCGTTGCACTCGCGGCACTGCTTGATCTCGGGGGCGCAGACCTCGTCGGGAGGGCAGTCCTCGTCGCGGTTGCACTCGACGCAGGTGTAGTTGAGCTTGTCGCAGACCTGGCCGGCGGCGCAGGCGCGATCCTCGAGGCAGCCGGTGCAGGTGTTGGTGGTCAGGTCACAGCGACGGCCACCGCACTGGGCGTCATCGGTGCACTCGACGCAGGCGTAGGTGCCGTTGACATTGACGCAGTTGGGAGTGCTCTGGCCGCAGGGCGAGCAGCTCGGGCCACAGACGCGGGAGGTGTCACAGGGGGCGCACAGCGCGGCGCCATTGCAGTAGTAGCCCGAGTTGAGGCCGCAGCCGCCGTTGCCCGGAGCGTTCGCGTTGGCGCGGTTGCACTGCTGGCACTGGCTGAGCTCATCCTGAGGGGTGGAGGGGTTGTCCGGGAAGGACGGGCGCCCGGTCTCAGTCTGGAAGAACCTGTCGGGCGGGACGAGCAGGAAGCCAGCTTCGTTCAGCTTGACGATGGGGGACTGACTCGGCGCGCGCTCGAAATCCGTGAAGGTGCCATCGAGAATGGCGAACTCCAGTGCCGCGTGTTCGGTGACCTCCGCATAGAGGACCTCCACGGGATAGAGGCCTGACTTCTGGAAGGTGACGCCGTTGGTTGTGCGCCATGTAGGAGCGCCGAGTTGTGGTGGCCGGTTGATGACCTGATATTGGACGTTGTTCCGGTCGAAGATCACGAGGCTCACCGCATCGTCGGTGTAGAGACCGAAATGCAGAGGCCTATTCAGCATGTCGGGGGTGATGTTCAGGTATCCCCGGAAGCGCGAACCAAAGGACGTAAACGGATCGTTGATGAAGAAGCTACATCCGTAGCTGGCGCACTCAGGGACCGCATCCACGAAGTCACCGCGGCTCGCCTGGGTGCCGCCTGTGTTGTTGTTGGACAGGTCGAACGGTGAGCGGAGGACGTAGGTGATACGGTTGCCTGCCGTCCGCTCCATGAAATCGTTCATGCCCCCGATGTAGGACGACGTGCTCTGGGGGAAGTCCGCAGCCACGTCTTCCGAGACGCTGTTGGCGACGCACAGACCGGTGCCGGGCTGCGCCGGCGCCGGCGCCACTGGATCCCCAGTGACGACGACGTCGGGCAACTTGGCGGCCCACGCGGGACCCGCGAGGCACACCAACACCAAGGGCAGCGCCAGGGCGCATCGAAACGGTAGCGAGAACAAGGGGTTGCATCATCTGCTATCCCCCAGGACCGATCAACGTTCTGGGCGAAGCAGATCCTTCAGGTAGCCAGGGTTGGTGGGCCCCCACCCAGGCGGCCCGTTTCCACAGTGCGAGATGACCGACGGCAGAGGTTGGGTACACCGCTCTCATCCTCTCGGGAGGATGCCTCCCGAGAGCACAAGACCTGGATACTACCTCCTCCGTCCTGTCAGGTCGAACACATCGGACGCCCTGGCAGGTCTGGAGCCCCTCTCAGCGCCGTTTCTTCCGTCGGCGAGGCTTCAGCCCCAACAAACGGTCCGACATCCCCCCGAGCACGCGGCAGATGGCCACGAACGCTTCCAGGTCGGGGAGCATCACGCCCCGCTCGATGCGTCCATACGCGTCGACGGACAGACGGACCCGTGCCGCCATCTCCGCCTGGGTCAAGCCGATCTCCTTCCGGGCCTCGCGCACGTTGGCGGCCAGGGCGACCGTGAGGGTATCCATGGAAGTCCCTCCCTGGGGGGCTGGAGCCTCCCCCTCCGCCTCTGTCCCGACTGGCGGGAAGATCAGCCGGTCCGGTGACTCACCCAGGACCCGGCAGATGGCCACGAAGCGTTCGAGCCTGGGCACCAGGTGCCCACGCTCCAGCCGCCCGTAGACCTCGGGCGCCATGTCAATCCGCTCGGCCATCTGTTCCTGCGTGAGCCCCAGCCGACAGCGGGCCTGACGGATGTTCCTACCCAGCTTTCTCTTATCGAGGCCGTCCATACGTCTTCACCTCCGGGAGCAACCCAACATGATGGGTTGTGCGCATGGCATACAACGTCATGGGTTGGAGGCACAGAATATGTCAGGTAGGCAAGATAGCAGGTAACCTATCAGGTTGGAAGCCGCTCGGGCCGCTCGGGCTTCACCTCCTGCGCCTGCTCCGGCTCCAGGAAGCTCACGAGCAGCCGCTGGAAGTCCGTCACGTGCCGCCGCACGGCCTGACGCTGGAACTGCGTCAGCCGCGGCATCATCGGCGTGAAGCGGTGCAGCACCGTCAGCCACTCGTCCTGCCGGGCCGCGGCCGCCGTGGAGACGTCCGGCGAAGAGAGCCCCAGCAGCTGATCCGAAGACACGCCGAGCTTCTCGCAGATGTCCAACAACCGCTCCACCCGCGGGAAGATGAGCCCGCGCTCCATGCGCCCGTACACCTCGGGCGACATCTCGAGCAGCTCAGCCATCTGCTCCTGCGTGATGCCCTGCCGTGTCCGGGCCTTCCGGATGTTCGCGCCCAGGGTCTTCTTGAGAACCTTCACGCGCTCGTCGTTCATGACCTTCGCCCGCCTTGTGAAGTTGGGCCCATAAGTAAGACGTAATGAGTTGGATTCGCAAGGACACCGAGGGTCCTTATGGGTAGAGGACCACTCAGGTTAGAACTTTGAAGGTTCCTTGCGCCCTGCCTACCTGTGAGGGAAGATCGGGCCTAGCCCCGCCTGAGGCTCCGCGCCTTGGATGTGCGGCGGGGGAGGCCCGTGGCTGGCTTCTTCCTCTTCGTGAGCGCGATGAGCCGCTGGAGATGGGACAACGTCTGCATCAGCTCTCTGCGCTCCTCTTCCGACAGACGGGACTCCATCTGCGTGAAGAAGTGACGCATCACCGTCATCATCTCCTCATAGGCCCGGGAGACCTTCGGAGCCGCGGGAGCGCTCGTGCCCGAGGCGAAGCCGAGCATCTGGTCCGGAGTCACACCCAGGATCTTGCACAGGAGCACGAGCCGCTCCAACCGGGGCAGCACCTTCTTGCGCTCCATGCGCCCCAGCACCTCGGTCGACATCTCGACCATCTCGGCGAGCCGTGCTTGCGAGAGCCCCTGGCGCTGGCGCGCCTTGCGGATGTTTGGCCCGACGACCTTCTTGAGCGTCTCGGTTAGCTCCTTGTCCATGATTGTCCCGTGCCCACCGCGAATGGTCGGAGGGATACATAGGACTTGTAGCGTTGGGCTCCAAGGACACCCGGGGTAGTGATTTGAAAGTGACCGGTCAGGTCATAACCCCTCTGGTCTTGCTGTCACTTCCTACCTAACAAGAATGATCTCGCACTCGGCCAGAGGCGCTGCACAGGCCTTCTCCGCCTCTGCGCTCGCGTGTCCTGCGGGCTTCCTACTCCGCGAGCCTGCGGGCACTGTCCTCCAGGACTTGGGTCACGCGGACCCAGCCGGTGGCCTCGGTGTCCAGGTGCGACAGCACCTCGGGGAAGAAGCGTTCCTCCAGCGCTCGGGCCAGGGTGGCGCCGTGGGCGTCCGCCCACTTCTGCGTGACTCGGGCACGGACGTCCGCCCCCAGGAGATCCACGAAGCGCTCCAACAGCGGCGTGGACAGCAGGGTGCCCGCCCAGATGACGGCGTCATGCCCCACGCCGCCCGTCGCCACCGTCACCACCGCCGCAGCCCCCGAGGGGACGGAGTAGACCAGGGTGGTGAGCGTCTGGAGCATCTCCTCGCGCATGCCGCCCTGCAGCTCCGTGCCTACGAGGCTCCGGCAGAAGGTGTAGAGGCCCTCCCGGTCCGCCGCGTGCGCGTGGAGCGGCTCGAAGCCCAGAGGCTCCTCCAGGCGCTTCAGCGTCGCCGGGCCGAACGACTCCGCCAACTGGGCCCGCGTCCCCGCGTCTCCGTGCCAGGCGGCCACCTCTGGAGAGAGCACGTCCACCAGCCGCCGCACCCCGTCACGCAGCGTCTCGTCCGTGGCATGGATCACAGGCGCCGCGACGGGCTGCGGGCCCGTGAAGGACTGGCGCACCTTCCGCGAGACGAACGTCAGTGCCGTGGCGAGCGCTCGGAAAGGCAGCCGCACATAGCGGTGGAAGGAGCTTCGCGCGTCCAGCTCGTCCCGGAATGCATCCACCAGGACATCCGCGGGCACCCCTTTGAGCGCCGCGCTCTTACCCACCGCAAACAGCTCGTGGCGCAGCCTCTGGCGCAACCGCTCCGGCTCGTGGGAGGCCTCTCGTGCTGCCCGCCCCAGCGCCTCCAACTCCGCGCGCGCGTCCGCCAGCGAGGCGGCCAGGGCTCGGGCCTTGAGCTCCCGGGCGTGCTCGGCCTCTCCCAGGAGCGCACCCAGGGAGGGACCTCCGTCCAGCGGCTGCGTGGCCAGCGGGCGCTGCCCAGCCTCCACTTCCGGCTGGTGGGGCGCAAGGTAGCGCGCCAGCGGCGGGTGCCCTACGTCCGAGGCCAGCTTCTCCACGTGTCCGCGAGCGACCTCCTCGCGCGTGGCCTCGTTGTAGACGAGCAGGTAGGGCCGGCCCCGCCCCACCGCCGCGCGCAAGAAGTCCACCAGCGCGGCGTTCTGGTACGTCTGCCGGCTCACCACGAAGACGAGCACGTCCACCGTGACGAGCAGTGCCTCGGCGCGCTCGCGGTTGTCGCGGTACACGCTGTCGAAGTCCGGCGTGTCCATCACCAGCAGCCCGCGGGGTACGGCCTCCGCCAGCGTGAGGTAGAGGCGCCCCGCAGGGCCTGGCTGGTCCACGGGAGCGTCCGCTCCCGGAGGCACGGGGATGACGTCGTAGCGGCGAGTGAGGAATTCCTTCAGCTCGCCCGTCCACGTCTCCGGGTGCGCCGCGGCGAGGCACTGCTTCGTCAGGCCCCCCTCCGGGCGCGCCGGGGACAGGGGCGCGCCGACCAGCGCGTTGAACAGGGTGGACTTGCCCACGTTGTTGGGCCCCGCGATGGCCACCAGCAACAGCGGTGCGTCTCCGCCCAGCCGGGGCAGCAGATCTCTGCGCAGGCGCTCGGCGAGGCGGCGCGCGGTATCCGCATCCTCGCCCCGAGGGAACCGCTCGGGCGAGGGCAGGGTGGCGAGGGCGGACTCCAGGACGGCGCGCAGCGCGGGCAGGGCAATCATCTCGGCGGCCCTGACAACACCACGCGCCGCGCCCCGCGCCCAGGCCTTCCTCACGGCTGTGTCGATAAGGGACAGAGCCGGCGGATGGCGTTATGGTGCCCCCCATATGCGAACCCACGTTGCCAGCCTGTTCGTCGTGGGGCTCCTGGCCTGCACCGCCTCGCGCACCTCCGCGCCCGAGGCGCCGGCCGCCGCTCATGAGGGAGCTCCCCCCCTGCCGTTCATCGCGGACGACTACGACCGAGCGCTCGCGGAGGCCAAGGCGAAGGGGGTGCCCCTCTTCGTCGATACCTGGGCCCCGTGGTGACACACCTGCCGCTCGATGCGGGCCTACGTCTTCACGGACAAGGCCCTCGCGCGGCACGCCGGACGGTTCGTCTGGCTCGATCTCAACACTGACCTTCCGCAGAGCGCTGTCTTCCAGGAGAAGTACCCGGTCGAGAACTGGCCCACCTTCTTCATCATCGATCCGAGGGAGGAGAAGGCCCTCGTGCGCTTCGCGGGCAGCGCCACCGTGGCGCAGCTCGAGAAGCTCTTCGAGGATGGAGAGCGCGCCTACCGAGGTGAGGCTCGGGGCGCCGAGGTGGCCCTGGCCCGGGGGGATGCGCTCTATGGAGCCGGCAAGCCGGCCGAGGCTGCCGAGGCCTTTGCCCAGGCGCTCGCCGAGGCGCCGGCCGACTGGTCCCGCCAGGGCCGCACGCTGGAGTCCCTGCTCGTCGCCTTGTGGGGCGCGAAGCAGTACGAGGTGTGTGCGCGCAAGGCGGTCCAGGAGCTGCCACGCCTGCCTCGCTCTCCGTCCCTGGCGAATGCGACGACCCTGGCCATTGGCTGCGCCGCCTCGATGCCTCCTGAGCATCCGCAGCGCAAGGAGCTGCTGAGCGCGCTCGATGCCAAGGGACGGGAGGTGATGGCGCCTCCGCCCATCGACATGCCTGCGGATGACCGCTCTGGCCTCTATGAGGCGATGGTGGAGGGCCGCGGCGAGCTGGGTGACGAGGCCGGCATGAAGGCGCTGGCCGCGGAATGGCTCGCGTTCCTCGAGGCCGAGGCCACCAAGGCTCCCAACCCCGAGGCGCGGACCGTCTTCGACTCACACCGCATGTCGGCTTCGATCGCGCTGGAGGATCCTCAGCGCGCTGTCCCCGCTCTCGAGCAGAGCGAGAAGGACTTGCCCGGCGACTACAACCCTCCCGCCCGGCTGGCCGTCCTCTACCGGATGCTGGGGCAACTGGATGACGCGCTCGCCGCCAACGATCGAGCCTTAACGAAGGTACAGGGCGCCCGGCGGTTGCGGGTCCTCTCCGATCGATCGGCCATCCAGGCCGCGCGTGGCGAGAAGGACGCCGCCGTGAAGACGCTGGAGGAGGCGCTCGCCTACGCCAAGGGGCTGTCCGAGGCACAGGTGTCCAAGCGCCAGCTCGAGGCCCTCGAGAAGAAGCTCGCGGAGCTGAAGACGAAGTAGGCGCGGCGGGTGGAGCTTCGTGCTCCCGGGCTCCACCCGTCGTCCTGGCTATCGCGGCCGGGCGGCCCTGCGCGTGTCGAGGTCCAACAGCTCGTAGGCCTCGACCGGCGAATGGCCCATCCCTCCATCGGTGAAGATGAGCGCGGCCTCGCGAGGGCCGAGCTTCGCGGGAGTGCCGTGCGCGTAGGTCACGCGCTCACCGTCCGTCACCAGGTGGCGCAGCACTCCGTCACGCACCTCCCCTGGCAGGCACAGCAGCTCACGGCTGCGCTTGTCCCGTGTGTGCCCTATCACCTGCGTCAACCCGGCCGGCAGGCGCCGCGGATCGAAGCGGCGGCGTGGCGTGACGCGGGTGCGCTCGGCCTCCTCGGGGCGGAGGCTTGGGCGATGGTAGAAGATGCCCCGGCCCTCGCCGTAGTCCGCGCTGCCTGGGTGGTGCAGCCGCGGGACGATGAGCCGGCCTCCCTGCCAGGAGTTCACCGCGGCATCGAGCGCCCGATTGAGCGCGTCCGCCACCACGCGGGCCTCCGCGGAGTGCTCCTCGGCAACGCCCGCGACCTCCAGATCCTCCCGCGTCACCCCCGCGTGCAGGACGAGCAGCTCCGGCCCGGCCGCATAGGCTACACGCAGGCGCCGCTCACGCAGCAGGTGGGTGACCCAGGCGCGCTGGTCTTCGCGGAACCCACTGAAGTCGCGCGAGACGAGCTCCACGGTGGGCACCTGCGGGAACCGTTCGAGGAAGATGCGCTCCCGTGCTTCGTCAGTGTCATCCCCGGCGTAGATGCGGTCCGCCTCTACCTGGGCCTCTGCGAAGGTCGCATCGGTGAAGTCCGCCAGCTCTCCCACGCGCCCGAGGTCATGGTTCCCTGCCAGGATCACCACCTGGTCCGCTGGGTGCGCGGCGAGCCACGCGACGAGCTGCACGGCGCTCCGGGCTACCGCATCCCGCTCGTGGGCCTTGCCCCAGTCGAAGTGGTCCCCCACCGACACGAGCAGCACCTCTGGGTGCAGCCACCCTCGCTCCGTCAGCACCCCATGGTGGTCCAGGATGGCCAGGAACCGGGGCAGGTCCGCCTGAGGATCACCGATGGCGACCCGCAGTCGGCGCTCAGGAGCAGAGGAATCCGCTGGCGCGGAGCTAGGAGCACCGGCCGCACGCGCGGCGGCATGGTCCAGCGCGGCCTGGATGCGAGGAGAAGTCACGCGTGCATCCTAAGCCCGAGGCTCCCCGCCCGCCTGCTCCTCTCTTCGAGGCGAGGAGCTCATGAGGCCTGGAAGAACTTCGCGATGAGCGCCGAGCGGCTCTCCACCTGGGCCTTGCTCAGCACGTGGGTGACGTGCACCTCCACCGTCCGCTCCGCGCAGCCCAGCCGCGCCGCGATGGCCTTGTTGCTCGTGCCCTGGATGATGTGCTCCAGCACCTCGGCCTCGCGCCCCGTCAGCCCCCAGCGGGTAGACAGCAAGTGCACCCGGGTGCTGGCCCGCGCCTCCGCGCTGCGATCCACCACCAGGTAGTGGGGAGAGAGCCCCCGCACCTGCAGCGCGGTGATGGAAGCGCCCGCGGGCAGCGGCTCTCCCTGGGCATGCCGCCGGACCGCCTGCACCAGGTACTGCGAGACGCGCTCTGCCCGCGCCCGCCCCGCGCTGTTGGCGTACACCACGCGCCCCGTGGAGCTGAGCACATAGGCCGGCTGCCCAAGCGCCTCTAGCGCCGCCTCCAGCGCCGAGCCCAGCAGCCCGGCCTCTCGCAGCCGCGTCTCCAGCTCCAGCCGACGCTGCAAGAGAGGCACCAGCTCCTGGAGCAGCCGCTGCTCCTGGGGCGTGAACGGCTCCGAGCGCAGCGCGCCCACCCAGGCCAGCAGTGTGGAGCCCTCGCACACGAGCGTGCGGATCTGGAACATGTGCTCCATCTTCAGCTGGCGGTAGAGCGTCACCGTCCCTTCGTTGACTCGCTCCCGTACCTGCACCAGCTCCTGGGGACCGATCCCCAGCCGCCGCCAGGCGCCCGCCCGGGCGTCATGCAGCGGCGTCTCCTGGGGCTTGCTCTCCGCATGCGGGCGGAAGTGCAGCGCCCGGTTGCGCTGCGCCGGCGCCGGACGTGCCGGATCGAAGTAACCCCAGGGGTTGGGTTGCTGGTGCAGGAATCCATTCAGGGTACCCAGCAGGTCCCCAGAGGACTGCGGGAAGCCCGAGCCATGGCAGAAGCTGGCCGCGTAGTGGTCCGGCGCCAGCTCCACGCCATAGGCGACGGTCCGCTCCGCCCGCAGCCCCTCCCGGAGCCTGTCCATCAGCGAGGAGAAGACATCCGCTCCCGGCTCGATGATGTCCAACTGCCCCTGGATGTCTGCCAGGAAGGCCTTGTCCCTGGAATCAAGTGGATTCACGATTTACAAGTATAACGAGGTTGGCGACAACCGGCTGCCTGGGGCGTCCCGGAAACGATCAAAAGTGCGCAGTTTCTTGACTTCTTGGAAGGTGATAAAAGTTCGGGTCAAACCCCACCTACGGGGTTTCCCTCATGGAAACTAATCGGTCACTCGCGAGATGCTACTGATAGGCCCGCGGGGGGGTGGGCCGCTATCAAAGGTCTGCTGTCCCATCCAAACGCGCGCCAGGTACCCACCGTGCCTGACGCGCGTTGCCTTTTTCAGCGTCCCGGTGAGTCTCCCCCGTCCTTGTATGCTGAGCAGGCGCCATGACGATCGACATCGCCTTCAAGACGCCGGATGCGCTCGTGTTCGCCACGGACGGGCTGGCGACGGTGATGGAGGTGGATGGCCGGGGGCAGGAGCGCTTCCTCTCGAACATGGCGAACGTGGAGAAGCTGGTGCCCCTGTCCGGGGGGCGGCTGCTCGCCATGTTCAACGGAGTGGGCTCGATCGGCGGGGGGACGGTGGCCACCTCGCTGCGCGCCTTCGACGATCGCTCGCCCCTGCGCGAGGGCGAGTCCGTGGGTGAGTACGCGCGGCGGCTCCACGCGGAGCTGGAGGCCCAGGCCTTGCGCCGGCTGGGGACCCTGCCTCGGCCCTTCCACCTCATCCTCGGGGGCTTCGCGCCGCAGCCGAAGGACGGCGTGGATCCGCCCACCCTCTGGTCCATCCAGTGGAGCGTGGACCTGAGCGTCCCCACCATGCCTGTGCCCATCCTCCACACCGAGGAGGAGGGCGAGCCGGCCCGGCACCGCTTCGGCGTCCACTACGCCGGCGTCACCGAGGCGGTGGCTCGCTTCGTCGAGGGGTTCGATCCGGCGCTGCCCGAGCGGCTGGCGGTGCTGCTGGCTGGG
>NZ_DASPHO010000140.1:0-7897 GCF_035629615.1 Hyalangium sp.
CCATGACCTGCCAGACAGCCGTCGCGGCGGAGCCCACCGTCCCCACGGCACCCAGGCTGGCGTGATCGAGGATGCGGTTGCGAGTGTCCACCATCTTCCCGTAGAGGCCGCCCTTCATCAGGGACATCAGCTTCAGGGAGCCGTCCACGATGCCCTGGGAGACCTGCGAGCTGAAGCGGAGCACGAAGTGGTTCTGCGAAGCCTCCTCGGAGGGGGCGGCGAGTACCGGAGCCTCCTGGAAGAGCACCTGCAGGCCCTCTTGCAGACGCGGGTCCAGCGGCATGGCCTCGCGCACCGTCGTCGGGGTAGGGACAAAGCGCGTCACCTCGCCGATCTTCATATCGCCGATGGTCCACTCAATGGACGCGGGGGGCTCGGCTGCGGCAACCGGCCCGGTCGAGGTCTCAGGAGCCGCAGACTGCGCGGCGCGGCGGAGGCGAAGAACGACCCAGACTCCAAGGCCCGAGACTGCAGCCCCGATGACAATCCCCATGCTCATGAGCAGCCAGCTGTTCATCTGGTTCCCTCACGCAATCAATCTGGTCCAGCATCCTACAGACTGATTCCCCAGGAGTCCACACTTTCCTGGTTTAGCATGAAAATATCGATGAGCCCCACTTGCCGCCGAAGGGGGTGATGACGGACTGGTCCGTGGGGATCCAGAGGGGTACATAGAGGGTCATGTAGGCTCGGATGACACCTATCTCAGAGGTGCGTCCAGGACAGTGGGCCGGTAATCGGAGATCTGCCCGCCGGTGAACGTGAAGCGCTGCCCCACCGGAGGCCGTGCGTCGTTGAGCACGTACCCAAAGTCCAGCCGGAACACGTGGACATTGAACTGAGGGAAGAGGAAGCGGATCCCCACGCCCACCGAGTGCACCAGGCTCGGCTCCCGGTCGAAGGCCGAGCCCGCATCGTAGAAGAGCACTCCACCCAGGTGCAGCGTGTGGAAGACCCAGGGCGCCGAGCGGTACTCCACGTTCACCAGCAGCAGCCGCTTCCCCGCGTAGGCGTCCTGCCCCGCCCCCCGCAACCCGTTGCCCCCGCCCAGCAGGCTCACCCGGTCGAACAGGTCGTCGATGTTCACGTCCACCAGCCCCCGCGCCACGAAGCGCCCACCCAGCACCTTCGGTGACACCTGGTGCACCTCTGCCGCCCAGCGCCGGTTCGTCCACCCGGCGCCTTCTCCGAGCGCCCGGCGGATGGAGCCTCCCGCTGACACCGTCGTCAGCGCATCCCCCCATCGCCAGCGGTAGCGCGCCGCCACCCCCAGCTCCGCGTAGTGCGCCGCCGAGGTGAACACCGGGGGCGCGTATCGGACGCTCCCCAGCACCGAGTGACCGATCTGGAAGTCCTCCGAGAGTGCGTACACGTCCACATCGCGCATCACCTCGTAGCGAGCGTCGTAGGCCGACAGCGACAGCGCGGCATAGACGGCATCCTCGCTGCGAGGCAGGTGGTTCGCCTTCAGCCACTCCCGCTGTGCGTCATCCAGCGAGGCCTCCTGCGGCGCCTCGTAAGCGCGGCGGTACCCCGTCACCCCACCCGTCACGTTCTTCTTGGAGGACTCTCCATAGGAGCGTGTGTAGCTCGCGCCCGCCGACAGCTCGCGCGTCCTGTAGATGTAGGGCACCGGATCGCCGTCCGGGTACGGGAGCTGCCAGACCTCGGTGCCGCGAAACACCCGCGTCGTCGCGAAGTTCCAGTCCGCCGAGGTGCTGAAGCTCCAGGGCGTGGACAGCGAGTACAAGGGGCGCTGGAGCACCACCGTCCCCCGCGTCCCCTCCGGCTCACCGCTCTCCCGCCCGAGGATGATGGAGGCCGTCTCCCCGAGGTACCAGCGGCTGCCGCCCACCCGCCGGTTGATGTACGTCTGCCCGAAGCTCATCGTGTCCGGCCTCAGCAGGAAGTCCAGCGCCAGCTGCTGGTTGAGGCCCAGGAAGTTCTTCTCGGTGCCCTGCAGCCGCAGGTAGCGCAGGAACGAGCCCACCACGTCCCAGGTCTGATTGAGCCGCAGCGACCAGAGATCCTTGGTGATGATCAGCAGCGCCACGCCGCCTGGCGTCTGCCCCTTCACCGGCACCACGCGCACCACCGAGAAGATGCCCAGCTTGCGCAGGTTGCGTGCCGTCTCCTCGGCCAGCTCGGCCGAGTACGGCGCCCCGGGCTCCAGCAGCGTCTCGCGGCGGATGACCTGCTCGCGGGTCCGCACATGGAAGATGTTGAGGAAGTTCGGGTACGGGTCGCTCTGGGCGATCACGTCCTCGGGCGCAACGAGCACCTCCTCCAGCCGCTTGCCCTCGGGCGAGGGCTCCAGCTCGCGGGCATGCTGCGCGAGCCCCCAGGTGACGAGCGTCTCCTCGTACCCCTGCACCGGGGCTCCCACCTCCGGCGCTGTCGCCATCAGCGGCGCGACCATCAAGGTGAGCAACGCGAGCGGCACAGCTCCATCTTGTCACGCGCCAGGGATCGAGAATGAAACCTTTCGGCCCTCTCGGGGTTGGTGACAACGTGATGGACGTGACGCCTCACCGGACAGCGCTGTGGTGTGTGGTGGCCCTCGTCGCCGTCGGGTGCACCTCCACCTCCAAGACCCCCTCGCCTTCCGCGGCGCCCACTGTTGCCACCCTCGTCCTCCCGGACACCGGCTGGAGCGAGGATCAGCGCGCCCTCCATGCGCTGAGACGGCTCGCCTATGGCCCCTCGCCCCAGGACTGGGCAGAGGTGCGCCGCTCTGGAGTCGCCCACTGGATGGCCCTGCAGCTCCACCCCCAGCACCTCCCCGACGACGCTGTGGCCGCTCGCCTGGAGCCGCTGTCCACGCTCCGCCTCAGCACGGAAGAGCTGATGACCCGCTACCCTCCCCTGCGCCAGCAGGCCCGCGAGCTGGGCTTCCCGCTGGAGTCTCCAGAGGATCGCCGCGAGCTGGCGATGATGCTCGGCACGGACGCCCTGCCCCGGCGTGTGAGCGCGGACCTCATGGCCCAGAAGCTCATCCGCGCCGTGGAGAGCCGGCACCAGCTCCAGGAAGTGCTCGTCGACTTCTGGTTCAACCACTTCAACGTCTCGGCGGAGAAGGGGCCTGTGCGGTGGATGGTCACCTCCTACGAGCGCGACGCCATCCGCCCCCACGTCTTCGGACGCTTCCGCGACCTGCTCGGGGCCACCGCGCGCCACCCGGCCATGCTCTTCTACCTGGACAACTGGACGAGCGTCCGAGACGGCTTCGAGCCGCTCCGCCGGGGCAGGCTCCCCCCGGCCTTCCGAAAGAACGCCCGCGGCCTCAACGAGAACTACGCGCGCGAGCTGCTGGAGCTGCACACGCTCGGCGTGGACGGCGGCTACACCCAGGAGGACGTGCGGGAGGTGGCCCGCGTCTTCACCGGCTGGTCCCTCAACCGTCCGCGCCTGGCTCCCGCCTTCGTCTTCCGCGCCGACGCGCATGACCCGGACGAGAAGCGCGTGCTGGGGAGCCCGATCGCCAGCGGCGGAGAGAAGGAGGGAGAGCAGGTGCTGGACATGCTCGCCCGCCACCCCTCCACCGCGCGCTTCCTCGCCACCAAGCTGGCGCGCAAGTTCGTCTCGGACGAGCCCCCGGCCACGCTGGTGGATCGACTGGCCCAGGTGTTCCTCGACTCCGATGGGGAGCTGCGTGCCGTCTACGCTGCCCTCTTCACCTCCCCTGAGTTCTGGTCCGACGCGGCCTGGAGCGCCAAGACCAAGACGCCGCTGGAGCTCGTCGCCTCCAGCCTCCGCGCCCTGGGCGGCACCACGGATGGGGGCCCTCCCCTGGCCCGCGCCGTGGAGCGCATGGGCGAGCCCCTCTACCGGGCCCCGGCCCCCACGGGCTACCCCGAGCACGCCACGCCCTGGGTCAACGCGGGTGCCCTGGTGAGCCGCCTCAACTTCGCCCTCGCGCTTGCCGCCGACCGCGTCCGGGGCACGGAGGTCGACGTGAAGACGCTCCTGCCCAGGCCCTGGCCGGAGGACACGGGCACGCTGGTGGACACGCTCGCGCTTCGCCTCCTCTACGAGCCTCTCTCACCCCAGACGCGCGCCACGCTCCTGGCCGCGCTCGAGCCGGGCGAGGACGGCCGCATGCCCGATGGCGAGGTGCGCCCCGTCGACCTGCGCCGCGCCGCCGGCCTCCTCCTCGGCTCGCCCGAGTTCCAGAAGCAGTGAGGCCCACCATGCCGCTCGCGCGCCGCTCCCTGCTGAAGTCCGCCAGTCTCTCCCTGCTGGGGCTCACTGCCCTGCCCCCCTTCCTCGCCCGCGCCGCCGAGGCCCTCCCCACCGGCCGCCGCAAGGTGCTCGTCACCCTCTTCCTGCGTGGCGGCGCGGACGGCCTGTCCCTCGTGCCCCCCGTGGGAGATCCGGACTACCACCGCCTGCGCCCCAACCTCGCGCTCGGCGCCCCTGGCACCGGAGATGGCTCGGCCCTCCGGCTCGACGACACCTTCGGCCTCCACCCGGGGCTCGCCCCCCTGTTGCCCTGGTGGAAGGAGGGCGCGCTCGCCGCCGTTCACGCCGTGGGACTGCCTCAGCCCGTGCGCAGCCACTTCGATGCGCAGGACTTCGTCGAGTCCGGCACCCCGGGCGTGAAGGCCACCCGCGACGGCTACCTCAACCGCGCCCTGGCCGCGCTCCCTACGGAGGCCACCGCCAGCGCCTTCCGCGCCGTGGCCCTCCAGCCCACCCTCCCTCGGGCCCTGGCCGGAGATGCGCCCGCCCTCGCCCTCGAGTCCCTGGAGCGCTTCCGCCTCCTGGCCCCCGGCCGCACCGGCCCCATCAGCTTCGACTCCCTCTATGCCGCCGCCGTGGACGAGGCCCTGCGCAGCACCGGCCTGGAGACCTCCTCCGCGCTCTCCCACGTGGCGGACAAGCGCCTGGCTGATCAGCCCCCCCATCACGGCGCCGCGTATCCCCGCTCTCCCCTGGGCCGGCGCCTGCAGGACCTGGCGCGTCTGATCCACGCGGACGTGGGCCTCCAGCTGGCCGCCACGGAGTCCGGTGGCTGGGACACCCACATCCTCCAGGGCCGTGAGCGGGGCCCCTTCACCCAGCGAGCCAAGGACCTGGGCGAGAGCCTGGCCGCCTTCGCCACGGACCTGGGCCCCCGGCTGGAGGAGGTGCTCGTGGTCGTGCTCACCGAGTTCGGGCGCACAGCGCGCGAGAACGGCAACCGCGGGACGGATCACGGCACCGGCGGCACAGTGCTCCTGCTCGGCGGCAAGGTGCGCGGCGGGCGCGTCCTGGGGCCGTGGAAGGGGCTCGCAGAACCCTACCTGCTGGATGGGCGGGACGTGCCCTCGCTCACGGACCTGCGTGCCGTCCTGGCCGAGGCCCTGATGACGCACTGCGGCCTTGCCACAACCGAGCCCGTATTTCCAGGGCTTGGCTCGCCTCCTACCCTCCCTGGTCTCTTGGGTGGCTGAGGGTCATTTGCTACCATACCCTCAGGATTGGCATTGAGGCCGCCCCGGCGCGGCGGGGAAGCACATGATCGAAAGCGACGCCTCTGCAGGGGGCGCGCCACCTGAGGTGATGGATCCCCTGCTGGGCAGGGTCCTCAACGAGCGCTTCAAGATCCTCGAGCCCCTTGGCTCGGGGGGGATGGGCCGCGTGTACAAGGCCATCCAGGCGCCCCTGGACCGTCCCGTCGCGCTCAAGGTCCTCAACCCCCAGTATGGCCAGGAGAAGGACCCGGGCTTCCAGCGCCGCTTCTTCTTCGAGGCCAGCGTCACCGCCAAGCTGCGCCACCCCAACACCGTCACCGTCATCGACTATGGGAAGACGGACGACGGCATCTTCTTCATCGCGATGGAGTACCTGGAGGGGCAGACGCTCTCCCAGCTCCTCACGCAGGTGGGGCCGCTGCCGTTCCCCCGGGCGCTCAACATCGCGCAGCAGATCGCCCGCTCCCTCCGTGAGGCGCACCGGAACGGCCTCATCCACCGCGACCTCAAGCCCGCCAACGTGATGATCCTCAACCAGGAGACGGATCATGACGTGGTGAAGGTGCTGGACTTCGGGCTGGTGAAGTCCTTCATGCCCGACAGCGGCCAGTTCCCCGCGGACGTGTCGCTGACCCAGGCGGGCGTCATCCTCGGCTCGCCGCAGTACATGGCGCCCGAGCAGGCGCGCAACATCTCGGATCCGCGCAGCGACGTGTACTCGCTGGGCGTGGTGCTCTACCAGATGCTGGTGGGGCGCCCGCCGTTCCACGCCGACCAGGGCATCGACATCATCGTCAAGCACATCAACGAGCCGCCGCCCGCCTTCGCCGCCTTCTGGCCCGACCACACCATCCCTCCCGAGGTGGAGGCGCTGGTGATGAAGTGCCTGGCCAAGCGGCCCGCGGATCGCTACGACTCCATGGACGGGGTGCTCGAGAGCATGCGCCGCGCCATGGCCGCCGCCAACATGAGCGGCACCTACTCCGGGCCGATCAGCTTCGTCACCAGCGTGGGCACCGGTCCGATCACCGGCCCCCTCCCGCATCCGCAGCCCGTCTCCCCCTCGGACGCCTCCACCATGGCGCTCGACATCGCCGTGGATGGGCCGGAGACGGGCAGGCGCCGCAACTCGCTGCCCATGGCCCTCTTCGGCGGCGCCGTGCTGATCGGCGTCGGCGTGGCCCTGGTGTTCGCCCTGCGCTCGCCCGCGCCCAGGCCCGTGACGGACCTGCCCCTCCCCCCGGCGCAGCCCACGGCCACCGCTCAGCCTCCTCCCACCGCGCAGCCCTCCCCCACAGAGGACCTCACCGCGGCTCCCCCCCTCTCTCTCGATGAGCTCCCCACGCCCCCGGCGGATCCCGTGGAGGAGACGCCTCTCGTGCGCTTCGTGATCATCAGCGAGCCGAGCGGCGCGCGGGTGATGCACGAGGGCAAGAGCCTGGGGACGACTCCCGTGGAGTTGGAGATCCCCGCGGGGAAGTCAGGGCGTGCGCGCGCCGAGCTGACCTTTGATCTCAACGGGTACACGCGCCAGACGGTCATCGCCGAGAGTGCGGGCCCGGAGCATCGCCTCACCCAGAGGCTGACGAAGAAGAAGAGCTCGCGGCCAGCCAGGCCGGGGGGCTCGAATGGTTACAAGGACGACCCCTACCAGTGAAAATGCCCGGAGTCTTCAAGCAGGCGGGCGTCCTCGCGCTGTGTCTCTTCGCGGGGAACGCCCTGGCCGACGAGCGCCTCGAGGCGCGCCGCCACTTCCGTAACGGGATGAGCCTCATTGCCCAGGGTCAGTTCGACCAGGGCATCACCGAGCTGCAAGAGGCCTATGCCATCAAGCCGCACCCGAACGTCCTCTACAACATCGCGCGCGCCTACCTGGACGCGGGCCGATCCACGGAGGCGCTGGACTGGTACCGGCGCTACCTGAGCGCCAACCCGCCGGACGCGGAGTCGGTGCGCGCCACCATCGCGAAGCTGGAAGCCACGGTGAAGGCCTCCGAGGCCGCCAACCCCTCCGCGCCCAACACGCCGGCCCCTGCGCCCCAGACGATCCCCGCCGCGGACGCGCAGGCCCTGGCCGCGCTCGTCGAGCGGCTCGAGAAGGCCATTGCCCGCGCGGAGTCGATCCCCGGGGCTCCCACGGCTCCCTCCGCCTTGGGGACGCCCGCAGGGGCAGGCACGGCCGCCCCGCTGCCTCCCAGCGATCTACCGGAGGACGCGAGCGCGGTGCCGTACGAGGAGCGTGTGGTGACGGCCAGCCGCCGCGCCCAGTCCTCGCTCGAGGCCCCCAACGCCACCACCGTCATCACCGCCGAGGACATCCGTCTCTCGGGCGCCACGAGCATGGTGGAGTTGCTGCGCCGGGTGCCGGGCGCGGACGTGATGGAGCTGGGGGTGGGCAGCGCCAACGTCTCGCTGCGCGGCTTCAACCAGCGCATCGCCAA
>NZ_DASPHO010000141.1:0-6472 GCF_035629615.1 Hyalangium sp.
GGAGACGTTGGTGCTCGATCAGACGCGGCCGGACATCGGCTTGTCTGCCGTCAAGGTCATCGTCCCCGGCCTGAGGCACTTCTGGCCTCGGCTCGGGCCAGGGCGGCTCTATGACGTTCCCGTCCGCATGGGGTGGCTGCGCCAGGCGCGTGAGGAAGGAGAGCTGAATCCCTTCCCCTTCTTCTTCTGAGGAGCGGGAGGCAGGCACGCTTGACTCGCATCTGACGTGCCATGAACATAGCTGCGGTCGCCCTCTGCCGAGTCAGGAGCTCATGCCGTCCCCTTCGATGAAGAAGCGAATTCTCCTCATTCTGTGCGGGAGGGATCAGCGCTACTTCGATCGGTGGGAGAGCGTGAACGACGCCGGAGAGATCGTCTACCTGGCGCCGATGGCACCGCTGGCGTGCGCGACCATTGCCGGGCTCACGCCAGATCACTACGAGGTGGAGATCTGGGACGAGGAGCTGCGCGGGCAGATTCGTGCGAGCACACCGCTGGGCAAGTACGACATCATCGGTGTCTCGCTGATGTTCTCGGCCTCCGCGTATCAGGCCCGGTTCCTCAGCCTCCACCTCCGGCAGGAAGGGACGGTCATGGTGGCGGGGGGGCCGGGGATCTCGTCGGCGCCCGAGGAGTTCCGGCCCTACTTCGACGCGATCTTCGTCAACGAGGCGGAGCGGACGTGGCCCCAGTTCCTGCGGGACTACGAGCAGGGAGCCATCAAGCCCGAGTACCGGCAGATCGAGAAGCCGGGCCTCGAGGAGTCTCCTCCTCCGCGCTGGTGCAACGTCGCCGCGAACGTGCCCGAGTATGAGTGGGCGATGGTGCAGACGACGCGGGGATGTCCGTTCGACTGCCAGTTCTGCGACGTCATCTATCTGTACGGTCGCCGCCAGCGGCACAAGCCCGTGGGCCAGGTCATCGGCGAGATCCGCACGCTCGAGGCGCTGGGTGCGCGGGGGATCTTCTTCGCGGACGACGAGTTCGTCGGCAACCCCGACTACGCCAAGAGTGTCCTCGCGGAGCTCATCCCGGCGAACAATTCCTTTGCCCGCCCGCTCCGCTTCTTCACCCAGGCCACGATGAACCTGAGCCGCGACGCAGAGCTGCTCGCGCTGATGGCGGACGCCAACTTCTACACCTTCGTCCTCGGGATCGAGTCGTTCAACCACGACTCCCTGCTCGAGACCCACAAGCGCCAGAACGTCCGGAAGGACATCATCGGCGACATCCAGAAGATCCACTCCTATGGGCTCGGCCCGCGTGGAAGCTTCATCGTCGGGTTCGATCATGATGGCCCGGGTGCCTTCGATGCGCTGTATGACGGCATCCAGCGGGCCTGTCTCCCGTGGATCGCGGTCAGCCCGCTCTACGCCGTGGAGAACACGCCTCTCTGGATGAGGCTCCGCTCGGAGGGCCGGATTGCCTACTTGCGTCGCCGCATGACAGGGGAGCCCACCCTCGCGACGCTGAACATCATTCCCAAGCAGATGAGCCGCGTGGAGCTGCTCGAGGGGTACCACTCCCTCGTGATGCGGCTCAATGACTGGAGCGCGGCGTGTGCGCGGCTCCAGGGCTGGGTGGCGATGGTGCAGCGCCCTCCGCAGGTGCGAGAGCCGCTGCTGTCGCCGGCCGCCTGCGATCGCTTTCTCGAGGAGGCCACGCGGTCCTGGGGGGTGTCGGCCGCCGAGCGCTCCCTGATTGGAGACACCCTCAGCGAGACCCTTCGCAGCGCTCCGCATCTGATCAACCGGGTCGTCTTCTTCCTGGTGAGGAATCACCTCCAGCGGAAGGGCTACGAGCGGAGCCTTGGCATCTTCGGCACCATCCTCGAGGCGGAGCGGAGGGGCGAGCTGGTCTTCGATCAGCAGCCGCTGCTCATGCCGCCTGGGTTCGGCCCGGCGCTCACGGCGTTCTTTCCCGTGCTGTATGCGCGCCTGTACCGGAGCCTGCCCGACAAGGGGATGATCCCCGATGCCGCGCGCGAGGTGCTGGTCGACTTCGTGGTTCGCTGGGGAGAGACGTTCCAGGCCTTGGAGTCACACCACGAAGCGTTCCTGCTCGAGCTGTGCGATCGGGCGGCGGCCAAGCGGGGCAGTCGCTCTGAGCCTGGCTCCGACGAGGAGGAGCGGTCGCTCGTTGCGCAGGCACGCAAGGGCCGATTGCTCGAGGCCATCCTGAAAGACGTACGTGACGAGCTGAGCCGGACTGCGCACGCGTGAACAGCCAGTGAGGAGTCCATGAGGGAAGGTTTCCGCATCATCGATGCAGATCGGCACGTCGTCGAACCGCTCGATTTGTGGAGCACGCACCTGGAGCCGGAGTTTCGGAAGTACGCCCCCAGGCCTGGCGTTCCGACAGAAGAGCCGCTGACCGAGCGCATCGCCCGGCTCGGTGCGAAGGGCCTCCTCCCCGTCCCCCCCATGCCGACACTCGATGGAAGACCGCTCTGGAATGGGATGACGGAGCAGGCGTGGCTCGAGTTCAGCGCCAAGGCCTATCAGCGGCTCGGGAGGATCGGACGCTACGATGATCCGGCCACCTACCTGGCGGACATGGATCGGACCGGGGTCGACATCTCCTTCCTCTACCCGGGCTACGCGATGCTGATCGAGGGCTTCGCCGACCTGGAGCCGGCCGTGGCGAGCGCGTGTGCCAGGGTCTACAACACCTGGCTGAAGGGCTTCTGTGCCCGGGCTCCGGAGCGGCTGAGGGGGATCGGGATGATCAGCCTTCATGACCCCTCGCAGATGCTCCCGGAGCTCGAGCGTGTGGCGGGCTTCGGTTGGAAGGCAGTGGTCGTGCGCCCCAACCTCATTGGCGGCCGGGCCCTCTCGGATCCCATCTACGAGCCCTTCTGGGCCGCCTGCGAGCAGCGCTCCATCGCAGTCACCCTCCACAACTTCACCGAGTCGTACGTCCCTTCCGTCGGGTCCGATCGCTTCAAGACCCACTTCGGGCTGCATGCCTGCGCGCATCCGATGGAGCAGATGATGGCCATCCTGAGCCTCATCGAGGGGGGCGTGCTGGAGCGCTATCCCCGCCTGCGCTTCGCGGGCCTGGAGAGCGGCTGCGGCTGGCTCCCTTATTGGCTCTGGCGGCTCGATGAAGTTGAGTACGGCTTCGTGAAGAGCGAGGTCGCCGAGCACGTTCGCATGAAGCCCTCCGCCTACTTCCGTCGCCAGTACTTCGTCGCGATCGAGGCGGACGAGCCGCTGCTCCCAGAGGTGATCCGCCATCTGGGGGAGGACAACCTGCTCTTCGGCTCGGACTTTCCCCACCCGGACCACGGGCTCGACTCGGTGGACGAGATCCTGGCCCTCAAGGGGAAGCTCCCCGAGCAGACGCTGCGAAAGATTCTCTGGGACAACCCGGCGCGGCTCTTCGGGCTCGAGGAGTGATCCGGCAGGAACGGTAATGACGACGACCCTCGAGTTGAGCCTTGCCACCGGTGTCTCGTTGGAGGCCGGGAGCGGTGAGGAGATGCAGATCGTGGGCCGTATCGGCCGGCTCGCGATCCATCACCCTCCAGCGGAGCTCCGCGCCGCGCTCGAGGCTCTGGCGGCTGGCCCTGTTGCGGAGGGTGCGCTGGCGGCGCTGGCCAAAGGCCAGGGAGCGAGGCTGTTCTATCACCTGGAGTCCGCGGCGGACCTGGGGCTCCTCTGCTGGACGGTGACGCACGACGGCTGTCGTCTCGTGAGCGCGTCCCCCGTCTCCCCGCATTTCGTCCGCCAGAGCAGCACGGTGGATGCCACCGCCGTGTACCAGCTCTCGCGCTTCGCCTACCTCCACACGGTGGGGGAAGGGATGGTGCTCGAGTGCCCGCTCTCCCACGTGGCCATCACCGTGCACGACCGGCGCATCGCCACGCTCCTCTTCGAGCTGGCCCGCCCGCTCAGTCCTCAGACCGCCGCGGCACGGATCGAGGGTCTCGACGCCAAGGCGATGCTTGCCGTCTTCCAGCTCCTGGCGGAGGCAGGGGTGCTCTCGCAGGTGTCGGCTCCTGCGGGAGAGCCTTCGCCGAAGGACCTCGCGCTGGCGCAGTGGGAGTTCCATGACCTCTTGTTCCACGCGCGCTCGAGAGGAGAGCGGCACGGACAGAAGCACGGGAGCACCTTCCGCTTCACGGACCAGATCCCACCGCTGCCCGCGATCAAGGCTCCCATGAGCCCCTCGCCCCTCGCCCTCTTCCGGCCCGAGCTCGAGGCCCTGCGCCGGGAGGATGTCTCTTTCAGCGAGGTGCTCGAGAGGCGCCGATCCGTCACGACTCGGGGGCCTGGCCCGCTGACGCTGCGGCAGCTCGGCGAGTTCCTCTTTCGGAGCGCGCGCGTCCGGCAGGTCCACTCAACCCCCTGTGGGGAGCTGAGTGCGCGGCCCTATCCAGGAGCGGGCGCCCGGTATGAGCTGGAGCTCTACCCTGTGGTGAATGTGTGCGAGGGGCTCCCGGCGGGCCTCTATCACTACAGCCCGCTGGAGCACCAACTCGAGCCGCTCTCCGGTGCAACGGACGAGGTCCGCGCGCTCCTGACGGCCGCGCAGATGCCCCAGCCTCCAGACGTCCTCTTCGTCATTGCCGCGCGCTTCCAGCGCATCTCCTGGAAGTACGAGTCGATTTCCTACTCTCTGATCCTCAAGGACGTCGGGGCGCTCATGCAGACGATGTATCTCGTGGCCACGGCCATGTCCCTCTCTCCCTGCGCCGTGGGGAGCGGCGACCCGGATCTGTTCTGCCGCGCGTCGGGCACCGACTACTACGCGGAGAGCTCGGTCGGCGAGTTCACCCTCAGCGGGTCGCCCCCCTGAAGCTTCAGCAGCAGGGCTGGCCGCAGCAGCTCTTGGCGTTCTCCTCCGCCAGGTTCGCGAGGGCGATGGCCTGCTCATGGTCAGCGGGTGGCGGCGGCAGGTGCATCCGAACGTGCATGTTGGAATGAGAGGCCTGGAAGTGTCCTCCTGGAGCGCTCGCGTCCTTTCCCGCCTCTGCAGCCGTCGTGAGGGTGAAGTTCACGTCCTGGGGAAACTCGAAGTTGAAGGCATCCTTGAGCGCCTGACGCGGATCCTTCTTCAGCTTCTCCTCGAAGGACTTGTCCCGCCACGCCTTGGCTACGGCCTTGAGCCACACCACCTGCCAGTCGGATGACTTCGTCGTGCTGTTCATGCTTCCCCTCCTTCACGTCGTGCGCGTTCGGGTGATGCTCTCTTGAGCGCGTCCAGCACTCCGCGTGCCTCTCTGAGTGGCGGAGTGTCGAACCCCTCGGTGAACCAGTCGTAGAGGGTCGCCAGGCTGTTGCCCGCCTCCTCGTGCCGTCCGCGCGCCAGCAGGAGCTGGCTCAAGGCCGTGGTGGCCTGCAGCTCGTGCATCTTCGCACCCTGCGCCCGTGAGAGCTCGATCGCACGCCGGAAGCACGCCTCCGCCGCCTCGTGGGCACCGGGGTCGCGCTCGAGCAGCAGCAGTCCCTTCCTGCGCAGGATCATCGGGATGTAGCAGGCCTCTGCCTGTTGCTGAGCCACCTCCAGGCTGCGCTCGAGGCGCGCGAGGGCCGCCTCCTGGCGCCCGGAGGCCGCCTCGAGCTCCGCCAGGATGCAGCTGAAGAGGGAGAGGTCCAGGACGTTGCCGGCCGCCGAGCGGGTGTTCAGGTTCTTCTCGAACTCCTCAGGGTCTTGCCGCGCCCAGCCTCGGAAGATGTTGACGTTGACCACCTGCTCGACCAGCCCGTGCCGGTCCGCGAGCTTCTGGACGGTGTCGACCAGCCGCAGCACGCCGTCCCGGTCCTCCAGCTCATAGAGGAGGTGGAAGTGGTAGTAGATGGACAGGGCGATGCTGGTCGCGTGGTTCAGCTCCTGGGCCCACGCCATGCCGACTTTGGAGTGCGCGAGCGCCTTCTCCGGGTAACCCTCGTACCAGAGGGCGGGGGCAATCGCCGAGCAGCCCCCGGCCTTCGAGTCCTGCCCGTAGAGGTAGCACTGCCCCCGGTGCGCGACCGGATCGTAGACCTCGAGGATGCGGTCTACACACGCCCGCGCGTCCGCAAGCCTGCCATCCAGCTTGTCGAGGTACCCGAGCAGCGAGAGCGAGGCGGACTCCAGGCCCAGATCGCCGGCCTGGCTGGCCATGCCCCGAAGCCGCGCCAGGAGCCCGCGGACCTTCTCCCGGTCGTGTCCTCCCAGCGTGTAGTAGAGGGCCAGCACCCAGATGGCCGCGGCCACGTGGGGATGGTCGCCCACGAGGCCGAGCAGCTCGTAGGAGCGGTCCACCGTCGCCTTGAGCCGAGGCGCCATCCACCCCTGGCTGGACATCAGCGCCGCGGTGAGGGGGACGTTCAGCCCGACCTCTACCTCGGCGCGCTCGCGAGGGGCCTCGATGATGTCGAGCCAGCCCAGCGCCTGGGTCGCCTGTGCGATGGCCTCCGCGTTGGCGGAGCGGATGAGCGCTCCCATGGAGGCCTTCTGCGCGTAGCCAAGCGCCTCGCGCTTC
>NZ_DASPHO010000142.1:0-9031 GCF_035629615.1 Hyalangium sp.
AACCGCCGCCCCGAGAAGCTCTCCGGCACCGTGTGCTGCTCCGCCAGGATCGCCTCCTGGTTCGCGTTGATGAAGCTGCTCAGCACATTCGTGTTGTTGAACCCGTTGTCCGCCGTCAGCTTCACCGTCGTCGGCTGCAGCCCCGTCGCCGTCAGCACGAACTCCCGCATCTCCCACAGCTCGCCCAGCTCCACCTCGTTCGTCCGGATCTGGTTCAGTGCGTTGCCGTGCGGCCTCCCGGGCATCACCCCCGCCTTCGCGAACCGGTCCGTCAGCCCCTGCAGCTTCGTCTTGAACTCCGCGCTCCCCAGGTTCAGCTGCCCCAGCTCGTGCCAATCTCGTGCCCAGCGCTGGATCGCCTCCGGCGTCGTGCCCGGCAGCGCGTACTCGAGGATCACCGTGAACTCCAGCGGGTTGCCGTTCGGGTCCACCACCCCGAACACGAACCGCCCCTCTCCCGCCTGCACCCCCGGCTGACGCAGGTCCATCCGGTTCACGATCGCCAGCAGCCGGAACGGCGCGTGCGCGAAGTTCAACGGCCGCGACGGGCCCCCACTTCGCTCCTCCCACGGCCCCAGCACCTTCGTCATCATCAGCGGCCGCGCCGGCACCGTCAGCCCGTTGATCGTCTGCGGCGTGTTCCACGTCTTCAGCCACTGGCGCACCAGCGCCGAAGGATCGCCGCCCCCCGCCATCACCCGCATCAGCGTCTCGAAGTGCCACGCCCCGCCCAGCGCTGTGCGCGTCGGATCCTCCACCACCGACAGCGAGGTGATCATCAGCTCCTTCGTCCGCGCCACCGTGCACGTCGCCGGCCCACACGCCGTCGTGGACTCGCAGCCGTTGGCCAGCTCCCCATCGCAGTCGTACGTGCCCACCGGGCACGCCTCGTCGCACGTGCTCGCCACGCACACCCCTTGCGCGTTGCCCTGCCCCGGGCACGTCGTGCCGCACGTGCCGCAGTGGTCCGCGTCCGCCGTCAGGTCCACCTCGCAGCCGTTGGCTGGGTTCCCATCGCAGTTGCCGTAGCCCGGCGCGCACGGCGTCTCGTACGTCTGCCCCTGCACGCACGTGGACGCGTTGAGCGCCGCATCCCGCGCTGCCACGTACACACGGCGGATGCTGCCCGGGCCCGTCGCTGCCACCGCGAGCACCGCGCTGAAGGAGCCGCTCGTCCCCGCGAACACCGTGGCCGCCGGCATGCCCGTGCACGCCACGTCCACGAAGACGGCCACCTCGCTGCGCGGCTCGGCCGTGCCCGTCACCCGCAGCTGGTGCTGGGGGGTGCCGTACTGCCAGTCCACTCCCACGAGCACCGGCGGGGCCGGCGGCGTCGTGTCCTGGTACCCGGACCCGGACGGCACAGGGATGCTGGTGCAGCCCGAGGTGTTGCCCGCCGAGTCATACGCTCGCGCTGAGTAGCTGCGCACCACGTACTCCGAGGAGCCGTCCGGATACGGGCAGGACGAGCCCGATGTCAGGTTGGCCACCGCCATGCCCGTGCAGCTATCGCCCCGGAAGAGGAGGATGGTGGCGTTCGGCTCGCTCTGGGCCGAGATATTCGGCACCGGCGAGGAGCCCCCCGTCGGCTCCAGCCACGAGAGCACCGGCGTCGGCGGCGGGGTGAGGTCCACCCGCACGGTGCGGCCCAGGTGGCGGTTGTTGCTCTCGTTGCCCTCGCGCACCAGGTCATGCGGATCCGCGATGGCGCCCAGGTAGTAGCTGCCCTCCAGTACGCTCGGCGTCTCGGCCTTCGCGCTCGCGCTGCGGCAGGTCCCCGCCGGCACCGGGGTCGTCTCGCTGGAGGCCAGGAACTCATCGCTCTCGTCGATCATGCTGTCGCGCGAGAGGTAGAAGCCCACCTCGGTGCTGCCGGGCACGTCGCCCCGGTTGCACAGCAGCACCACCATGGGGTCCTTCCATCCCGTGCCCAGCTTCGAGGGCCCCGTGAGCATCTCCAGCTGGAACTCCGGCATGCCATCAGCCGGCCCGGTGTCGGAGTCCAGCTCGGAACACGCGGTACAGCCCAATAGCGCGCCCGCGAGCGCGGCAAGCCACCACTTCGGCATGTGCATAGGAGGTCTGCCTTCAGGGATGTGAGGAGCTACCGGCCCGCCCCGCGAACTTCGGTCTCCGCCCTACTCACCCGGACCCAACCAGGCACTCGGACGCAATGGGCGCCGACTTATTCTGAGACGACAAGGGCCATGCTCAGCCGCACCTTGAGGCGCTCTTGCGCGCATACGAGCACTTCCCGGAGATTGGCGGGCGCGTCCCTCCGCGCTGAGTGAAGTGGCTTGGCATCTCCTGGCGCGGTCCAGTGGCCCGAGAACAGGTCGCAACCCGTCTGAGGCGGGGAGCCCGGGACGCAACTCTGCGGGCGGCGCGGGGCGCGGACGGGCACCGTCGCGTGCCGCGGACGGTCCATCGGGCCCGCTGGACTCTCCCGAAGTCGCCCCAGCGGCTAAACCCTCGACCTTTCAGGGCGTCCACGCTGGCACGGGAACTGAAAAGGGCTCCTGGCGCAGTTCAACCAGGAGGCTCTTGTGGAGAACAACAACCGTATCGCGTCGCTGTCCATTACCCCCACCTACGCGCGGCAGACGCCGCAGAACGAGTTCGGCGCTGTCCTCGCGCGGACCGCTCAGGAGGTCGTCAAGAAAGGCGTTGGCCTCGTCGGCGGAATGATTCCGGGAGCGCCGGTGCTGAGCGCAGCGGTCTCGAGCGTCAGCTCCGTGGCCACGAGCGTCGGCTCGGTGTCCGCGACCGTGCCGTCGACGAACGGCTCCACCGTGCCGATTCCGGGAGTCGGCGGGAGCGCTGGCACCAGCGGCCCTGGCGCGGCGGAGGGGACGACGGGGAAGGGGGATGCCTGGGACATGCTCGAGGCCCAGAAGCTGATGGCGGCCGAGGGCCAGAAGTTCAACATGGCGTACCTGCAGCTCCAGAACGACATGCAGCGAGAGAGCCGCGAGCACAACGCGGTCTCCAACATCATGAAGGTCCGCCACGACTCGGCGAAGGCCGCCATCAACAACATCCGCTAGGGGCGGCGCCATGGCCATCGACAAGGTGGGTTCTGTCGGAGGCGCGGGAGCCACTCCCGCGCTGGAGACCGGCAAGCAGCAGTTCGGCAAGGTGCTTCAAGGTGTGAAGGGCGGAGAGCAGGGGGCGGGCATCCCCGTCGCCACGGAGGGGGCTCAGCGTCCGACCTCTTCGGAGGCGATGCGAGGGCCGCACCAGGCCCAGTCGGTGGATCGAGCCGCCGCGGGCCGGGCGGAGGTGACGCCGGGCGCGAGGGTGGACTCGGTGCAGTCGGCGCGGGCGCAGCAGGCCGTGCAGATGCTGGAGCGGGTGAGCCAGGCGCAGAAGCGGCTGGACCACATCCTCGCGCTGGCGGAGTCGGGGCGGACGTTCACCCCGGCCGAACTGCTCGCCTTCCAGGCCCACGTGTACTCCGCCAGCCAGGAGCTCGATCTGGCCGGGAAGGTCGTCGAGAAGGCGACGGGCGGCGTCAAGCAGGTGCTTCAGACCCAGATTTGAGGAGTCTCTCCATGTCGTTCTCCCTTCGCCGCTGTCTCTGTCTTTTCCTGCTCCTGTGCACCGCCGCGTGCCGGGAGCGCATCCAGCATGGGCTCGACGAGCGCCAGGCCAATGAGCTGCAGACGGTCCTCGCCGAGCGTGGACTGGACGCTCGCAAAGTTCCGGAGGCGGGCAAGAAGCCCACCTGGGCCATCGAGGTGGAAGAGGCCCAGGCCTCGGACGCCGTGCGCATCCTGGCCGAGCTGGGGCTGCCGAGGCCCGTGGAAGAGGCGGGCTGTGACGTGTTCGGCGGGGGCGGGCTCATCCGCTCTCCTGTCGAGGAGCAGCTCTGCCGGGTCCGGGTCCTCGAGCGGGGCGTCGAGAAGACGCTCCAAGGAGTCGATGGGGTGCTCCTGGCGCGAGTGCACCTCATGGTGCCGCCTCCGCCGCGCCCTGGACAGGTGGCAGCGCCCGCGAAGGCCTCCGCGATGCTGCGGACGGCACCTGGGCAGTCGGCTCGGATCCGTCAGACGCAGGAGCAGCTCCGGGCACTGATCGCTGGAGGTGTGGAGGGGCTGTCTTCGGAAGCCGTTGCGCTCATGGTGGACGAGGCGGCCACGCGCGTGGAGGTGACAGCCCCTCGGAGCTCTCCGCTCTTGAGGCTGCGCATGCTGCTGGTGGCGATGGGCGTGGTGCTCACCGGGCTGGCGGTGGCGCTGGTGTTCCTCGCGATGCGCCTGCGGCACTACCAGACCGATTCCGAGGCCGCGCTGCCGCCGGCGGCTCCACCTGTTCCTGCTCGGCCCGTGGTCGCTGCGAATGCGGCGCGCCGGGTGGCCTGAGACGCGGAGGAGGGTGCTCCATGGAGGCCACACGGATCGTGCGGAGACCGGTTGCGAAGGGCCGCACTGAGGAAGCAACTCGCATCATTCGCCAGCCCGTTTCCAAGGAGAAGACTCCGTCTGTGCCTTCACGCAAGGCACCGGCTGTGAAGGCGGTGGCCTCGAAGACGCCGCCGGCGTTCCTGCCCCTGGCACGGTTCGCGCTGGTGGCGCTGGTGTTTGGCAAGGAGCGAGCTGAAGAGCTGCTCGAGGGCTTGGGAGCGCGCGAAGCCGAGCGGGCGAAGGAGCATCTGGCCCACTTCGCGGCGCTCTCCTCGGCTCAGCGGCAGGCCCGGGTGGCGATGGAATTTGGGCTGCGGAGCGACCCCGCGGAGCAGCTTCGCGGGCTGATGGCGGAGGCTCCCGAGGCCCTGAGACGGGAGATCTTCCGAAGGCTTGCGCCTTACCACCGCAGCCTCTTTCCCCGGCGCCGGGTAGAGCCTCCGGAGGCTGAGACGCCCCCGGTGATGAGCGCACTGGCCGAGAGGTTGATTCGCGAAGCCACCCGCTGACCCATCTCGTTTCGCGCACACCCCCGTAGGAGTTTCCCATGCATACCGAACAGCACAGTGCCCCGTCTCCTCAATCCAAGGTGTCCCGACTGAAGCGGCTGGGGACGCGCCGGCTGGCGCGGGCTCATGTCACCCTGAGCGAGCGTCCCCAGGTGGCGATTCTGGGGAGGCAGGTGCTCTCGATCATCTGTGAGGCACTGGTGCGCGAGCTGGGCGGCTCCGTCAGCGGCACCGGCCGGCTGGCGGAGACCGTCGTGATTCCCGTGACGGGACTGGCGCACACGGCGGCCTTTGTCCTTCTGGATCTATCGGTCACGGGGGGCTGTGCGGTGTTGGAACTGGAGCTGCCGGTTCTCTTCGCCGCGCTGGAGCGCCTCGCTGGAAGCGGCCAGCGGCCGAGTCCTGTGACCCGTCTCACGCGCCTGGAGGAAGCGACCTTCGCCTTTCTGGTCCTGTCGGCGCTTGCGGCGCTCCGAGCCCGGTCGGAGATCCACCCTCGGCTGGGAGCTCGGCTGGCGGGGGTGACGATGAACCGAGCAGAGGCGCTGTCGCGGCTGGATGCCCGCCGTCCTCACCTCAGCGTGGAGCTGTCTCTATCGGTGGGGGACGTCTCGGCGGGGGGACGGCTGGTGCTCCCCGCTGTGATCTTCGAGTCCGCCTGGAAGGATCTGCTCGTGGAGCGGGACTCCTCCATCGCTCCGGAGGTCCTCGCGGCGTGCATCGGTGCGTGGTGCTTTCTGGGCAGTGCCCGGCTCTCTCCCTCTTCGCTGCGGACGCTCTCGGCGGGAGATGTCGTCGTCTTCCAGGCCCGCCACGGCGGTGACCAGCTCCTGGGCCACGGCCGGCTGGTGACTCGTGGCTTCCAGCTGGTGGGCGAGTTCACCCCTGAAGGTTTTTCGCTGACCCGCGCGCGCAGGCGCGCCCTTCCCCTGGAGTCAAACATGGCACCTGTAAACGAGCAGAGCGGAGGAATGCCTCCGCTTCCCGTGGATGTGGAGATCGAGCTGACGCGGCTGATGCTGCCGCTCTCGGAGCTGGCCGCCCTGAAGCCGGGCTCTCTTCTTCCGCTGCGAATCAACGCCAGTGAGCCGGTGCTGCTGCGCATCGGTGATCGCGCGGTGGCCCGGGCTGAGCTGGTCGATATCGACGGCGAGGTCGGCGCTCGCATCCTCAACCTGCTGCCGTGAGCCCTCGGAGGAACGTCATGCTTGCCTCTCTCTCTCCTCGGAAACGCCTGTTGCTCGTGGGTGCACTCATTCTCGGCCTCGCGGTGCTGGCCCCGCTCGGAGGCTTGCCGGCCGCCGCGGCCGCCCGCTGGCTCCTGGGCGCCGTGGCGCTGGCGGGGCTCGGCGGGTGGCTGTGGCGTCGCGGCAGCGCGAGCTCACGGTTCACCCTCCCCGAGCGCCTGAAAGTGGTCTCCCGCGCCGGACTCTCCCAGCGCTGTGGCATCGCGCTGGTGGAGGCGGACGGCCGCAGCTTTCTCGTGGCCTTTGGTGACTCGTTCGCAGAGATCCATGCGGCCCCCATGCCCAAGCGCGCGATCGGGCTGGCCCGGCGGCCTGCTCCTCACTGCTGCGCCTTGATGCAGCCGAAGGGAGTCGTGCGATGAAGCGGGGAATCTTCGTGGGCCTTCTTCTCGCGCCAGCATGGGCCTTGGCCAGTGGGCAGACCCTCTCGCAAGCATCCTATGCCGGCAATCCGCTGGCGATGATGGCGCTGCTCGCGGTGATGTCGCTGTTGCCCTTCGCAGTGCTCATGCTGACGAGCTTCTCGAAGATCGCCGTGGTGCTGTCGTTCGCGCGCTCGGCGATGGGCACGCAGCAGGCGCCACCGACCATCGTCCTGACGGGGCTGGCGGCGGTGCTCTCGGCGCACATCATGTCCCCCGTGATGGAGCGCATGTACGACGCGGGACAGCTTGCATACCAGCAAGTGGAGTCCGGTGCGCAGATCCTCTCCGCGGCGACCGAGGTGGCGGAACCGCTGCGCTCCTTCCTGCTCAAGCACGGCAGCGCCGAGGAGCGGGCGCTCTTTGTGGATCTCGCGCGTGAGCTGAGGCCTCCCGAGGAGATGGATCAGGTCCAGGAGAGTGACCTCTTCGTGGTCATCCCGGCCTTCGTCATCACCGAGCTGAAGGAGGCCTTCCAGATCGGCTTCCTCATCTTCCTTCCGTTCCTCGTGCTGGACATGGTCATCGCCAACGTCCTGCTTGCCTTGGGCATGCAGACGCTGTCCCCGAGCCAGGTGAGCCTGCCATTCAAGATCCTCCTCTTCGTCGCCGTGGATGGCTGGTCGCTGCTCGCGCGCGGGCTCATCCTTGGCTACCGGTGATGCCATGACCCAGGATGTCCTGCTGGCGCTCGGCCGCGAGGCGCTGCTCCTGATGGTCCTCGCCTCTCTCCCACCGATCGGCGCGAGCCTGGTGGTGGGGTTCGTCATGAGCCTGTTCCAGGCCACCACCCAGATCCAGGAGACCACGCTGTCGGTGGTGCCCAAGCTGTGCGCGGCGGTGCTGGCGCTTGTGCTGGCCGGGCCATGGATTGCCGGGCAGCTCACCCGGTTCACCCACCAGCTGCTCATGGCCATCGCAGAGGTGGCCATATGAACTTCGATCTGCTCCGCGCACAGCTCGAGTCGCTGGGCCCGCACATCGTCTCGGTGGCGCTGTGTGGCTCACGGCTCATGCCCGTGGCCTTTCTCTGTCCGCTCCTGGGCGGGCAAGCTGCGCCGACCACCGTCAAGCTGTCCCTGGTGTTGAGCCTCTCGCTCTTCCTTCACCTGGTCGCGGGCGTGGCGCTGCCAACGGCTGTGGAGACGCCAGTGGCGTTGATGGCGCTCGTGCTCAAGGAACTGGTCTATGGGACTTGCGTGGGGCTCATCGCCGCGCTGCCGTTCGACGCGGCGCGGATGGGAGGGCGGTTCATCGACCTCTTCCGAGGCACCTCTGCTGAAGCCAGCCTTCCGCTGGCAGGGAGCCGCGAGTCGGCCACGGGAGATGGTCTGTACCAGCTCCTCGTCGCGCTGGTGGTGACAGGGGGGCTGTTTCCGCTCGTTCTCTCCGGGGTGTTGCGAGGTTTCGGGGTGGTGCAGCTGGGGGTGGCTGTCCCCTCGGAAGCTGCGGCTCTGTACCTCGTGACACTGGCGGGAGGCGCCATGGCGACAGGGCTGGCGGTTGGCGCGCCCATTGCCGCGGCGGTGCTGGCCGTGGACTGCCTCATGGGAATGGCATCCCGTGCGGCTCCGCAGGTGAACCTCCAGGAGCTGGGTGCTCCGCTGCGAATCCTGGGAGGCGGCGCGCTCTTGTGGCTCGGTGTGGGAGTGCTCTGCGAGCGGCTGCTCACGGGCGTGGTGGGCCTGGAGGGTGGGCTGCGGTTGCTGGGGGAGGCGGCGCGATGAGCGAGAAGACGGAGAAACCCTCGGCGAAGCGCCTGCGTGACGCGCGCCGCAAGGGGCAGATCCCGCGAAGCCGCCTGCTGTCCTCCAGTGCGGTCACCCTGGGAGGGCTGCTCGGCTTCACGGCCTCTGCTCCTGCGGGCTTCGAGCGGCTGAAGGCGTGGACCACCCAGCTGCTGCTCGAGCCGGGCACTTCCAACAGGTGGGAGGAGGGGCTGTGGATGCTGGCACGCCTGGCGGGCCCGGCTTTGGGAGGAGCGCTGGTGGCGTCTCTTGTCGTCTCCGTGGCCATGGTGGGCTTCGAGCTGAACCCGGAGCACCTGATGCCCAAGCTGGAGCGCGTCAGCCCCGCCGAGGGCCTGAAGCGGCTCTTCAGCGTCCGGTCACTCGTAGAGCTGGCCAAGGCTCTGGCGGTGATGGGAGTGGTCGCGGCGCTGGTGTGGAGCGAGGTGGAGGAGCTCGGCCCGGATGCGCTGCGCGCGGTGTGGCTCGACGGAGCCGCAGGCCTCAGCCAGCTCGTGGGGCGCCTCGCGCCTTTGGCAATGCGTCTCGCCTGGGTCCTGCTGGTCCTGGGTGTAGCCGACTACGCGCTCGCCCGCAGGCGGCACCTCAAGGACCTGATGATGACCCGCGAGGAGGTGAAGCGGGAGTACAAGGAGAGCGAAGGCGATCCGCACCACAAGGCTCAGCGCAAGGCGGCCCACCGGCAGCTCGCGCAGGGAG
>NZ_DASPHO010000143.1:0-7920 GCF_035629615.1 Hyalangium sp.
CCAGCCGCTCGTACCCCAGCACCACCGAGAAGGCCGCAGCGAACAGCGGCTCCAGCGAGTAGATGATGGCCGCACGCACGGCCGATGTCCGCGCCTGGGCCCACGTTTGCACGCTGAGGGCCACCGCACTGGCGAAGACGCCGCAGAAGACCACTGCTCCCAGGAAGGCGGGCGTCCACTCCACCCGCGCCCCCGCGAAGGGCAGGCACAGCGCGGACAGCAACGTCACCACCCAGAGCTGCACCGCCACCAGCGCGTCCACGCCCTCCTTGGGCGCGTACCGGTCCGTGAAGGCGATGTGGAAGGCGTACGCCACGGTGCACCCCAGGGTGAGCCCATCTCCCCGGGAGAACCCCGCCGAGCCCACGTCCGTCCCCGTGAGGTAGTAGAGCCCCATCGCCGAGAGCACCACCCCCACCAGCGAGGACGCTCGCGGCACCCGCCGGAACAGCACCAGCATCACCAAGGGCACCAGGAGCACGTACAGCCCGGTGATGAACGCCGAGCGCGAGGGCGTGGTGTCCGTCAGCCCCACCGTCTGCAGCGCGAAGCCCGCGAAGAGGAAGATGCCCAGCACGGCCCCTCGCCGCAGGGTGCTCGGGGCGAACATGCGGCGCCCGGCCAGCACGCTGAGCACCGCAGCTCCCACGCCAAAGCGCAGCGTGAGGAACGAGAACGGATCGCCATGGCTCAGCGCATCCTTCACCACCACGAAGGTGGTGCCCCACAGCACCGTGAGGACCACCAGCGCCCCGTCCGCGCGGAGACGCTCCTGGCTCTCCACCCCGGCTTCCGCTTCGGGCATGGGCCGGCTATGAGCGCGCGCGCGACATCAGGGGATGAAGAAGAAGGTGACGCCGAGGATCGCGTAGACGCCCAGCAGCATCACTCCCTCCGCCAGTTGGACTCGCCGTCCAGCGCGATCAGCGTCGCCGCGCCCACGCCGATGCCGATCCCCAGCACCTCCATGAAGATGCGATCCGCGGACAGCCACGGGTTGCCGGCATCTCCAGGAGGGTTGGGCGTTGAAGCAGCGGGGGTAGCGGGAGCGGAGCTCACAGAAGAACCTCGGTGCGAGTCTGGACGGGTGCTTTTGGCCTACCTGCCCCCCTTCGCGCAATCCCCCTGAGCGTCAAACCACCGCGCGCTCCAGCACCACCAGGGGCTTGGTGCCTCCCGAGGCGCTCCATTCGGAGTTGACGCGCCGGGTGAGCTCGGGGGAGGAGGCCCGGAAGCCCGCCCTCCGGAACGTCCGCAGCGAGGCGACATTGTCATCGTCGATGTCCGCGAAGATGCACTCAGCGCCCTGTCGCCGGGCCTCGTCTACCAGGCAGCGGATGAGCTGGTAGGCCACGCCCATCCGGCGGGCCCGCGGCGCCACCACCAGGGAGCGCACCCAGAGCCCCTCCAGCGCCAGTCCCTCCTCGCGGTAGTCGTCCAGGTAGACAAAGCCGCACATCTGCCCCCGCTTGTCGAAGGCTCCCGCCGCCGCCCCCCGTGAGCCGTCCTCGCGAGCCCAGCGCAAAAGGAGCTGCTGGCGCAGGAAGCCCGAGGGCACCAGGAGCCGCTCGCCCGCGAACACGAGCAGCGTGTCGAGATCCTCTTCCCGCAGCAGGCGGACCTCGAGCCGCCCCAGCCACCGCTTCCGCACAGGCCGGGACCACCCGGAGACGGTGAAGTCCCGGAGCCGGCGGACCCACGCTCGCGCCCGAGGCTGGGACCACAGCCCGGACAGCAGCCGCTGGCCCAGAAAGAGCGTGGGGCGCGTCAGCCGGGGCAGCGGGAGGACCCAAGGCCCCCGGCGCACCGCGGTGATGCGCCCAAGCGGCACGCCGGTGGGATCCTTCCCTCCCAGCAGGGAGGCTGTCACCAAGGGCTCCTTCGAGATCACCACGTGCGCCACGAGCTTCCGCCCCACCCGGATGAGCGCCACGTCCCCCCGAGCGAGCTTCTCCTGCGCGCAGCGCAACACCCGGACTGAGTCCCCGCTCCGCAGCAGCGGATACAGGCTGCGGCCGGCGCCCCGCAGCCAGAGCTGCTGGCCGATCGGGGTCGCCTCGACGAGCTCCGCGAGATCGACAGGGTGTCTATTGGCCATCCAGCCACCCTCGGATGAAGCCCCCCGCGGCCTCGTGCTTGCGGAAGACGAAGCGCCTCAGGGGGACGTGCTCGGTGATGCGCGCCAGGCGCTGGAGGATGTCCCCGGGTGAAGCCTCTCCCGGGAGCGGCCGGAACACCTGCCCCATCAGCGCCGCGATGGCCTCCTGGGCTGACACCTCCTCCAATCGCTCCTCGCTGCCCTTCTCGAGCAGGAGCACCGCCGCCAGCCGCGCGCGGGCCCGGGAAGAGGGCAGATCCAGCTCCGAGCAGAACGGGCTGCCCTCCACGCGTCCCTCCGGGTAGAGGGCCACCACCTCATCCGAGAGCACCTCCGCCCCGGCCGCCTGCACACTCAGCCGGGTGAAGGTGGACTTCCCGGCCCCGCTCGGCCCTATGGCCACCACGCCACGCCCCTGGAAGGCCACGCCCGCGGCGTGCAGCAGCAGCCCTCCCTGTCGGAGCGTCGCGAGCTGCATCCCCACGCGCAGCGCCAGCTCCGTGTCGAGCTCCCCTCGGGGGAGCTCCACTCGAACCACCTCCCCCTCCACGCGGAAGCGCGGCCCGGAAGGGTGGCGCGGATCGAGCGGGGCCGCCGGTGGAGTGAGCACCTCGGCGCTTCGCAGCACCAGGTGAGGCGCGTGCTCGGAGGCGCCGAGGAAGGGTGCCAGCGTGCACCGCTCACCTGCTCGGGACAGGAGCGCCTCGTCTACCCCGACGCCCCAATCCCCGAAGCGCAGCACCTGCATCTGGCCTCGGCTCCCCTACAGGCACTCACCCGTGATGTCATCAATGATGCAGCTTGGCTGGAAGAGGTCCGGCACGAGGATGCGCTCCGAGCGCACCTGGGGCGGCGCATAGGCTTTCTTCTTCTTGCGCTCGGGGCTACCTGGTTGAGTCGTCATCACCATGTTCTGCCCTCAATAGTACACCACAACGCGCCCTGGACTCGACTGGCTGTCACCCACCGCGAGGTCCAGCTTTCCATCTCCATTGAAGTCCAAGGTGGTCAGGGTGATGCCCAGCGAGCTGGTGGACTCCAGCTTGGACTGGGAGAAGCCATTCTCCTGCAGCGTGTCGAACTCCACCCCTGGCACGCCCCGGTTGAAGAAGACGAAAGCCGCTCCCCCAGAGATCAGATTCTGGCCCATGGTGAGGTCCGGACGGCCGTCGCCGTTGAGATCGCCCACCGCCAGCGAGGTGCCCAGCCGGCTGCCTCCTCGGATCTCAAGGGGGGGGCCCGCGAAGCCCGCCGCGTTGCCATCGCGGTAGACGACGACCTTGCTCTGGATGGACATGCTCACCACCAGATCAAGCCCGGCCCCGCCCGCCAATTCCATCCCGCCCACAGCCTCGGTCCCCAAGCCGGCGGTGGAGTTGCCCGTGCCGTTAGGGTCCTGATGCAGCACCTGCAGCGCATTGGACAAGGTCACCCCCGTCCCCGGCAGCGAGCGGACGGCGGCGCCCGAGTACACATAGAGGTTGTTGAGCGTCTCGTGGGAGGTGGGCAGGGTAAAGTCCGGCACGCCGTCCCCAGTGATATCTCCCAGCTGGGCATAGCCTCGGTTCCGGCCGAAGAAGGGCGTGCCCACAGGCGCGGTGAAGACCTTGTCTGCGCTGCTGGTGGGGACAAGGCACGCCGTGGTGGCGGTGCAACCGGTGCCCAGGGCACGCCAGGCGGCCGGCGAGCGGCCGTAGAAGAGGTACACCTTGGGTGTAGGCTCGCCGTGGGAGCTCATCATCAGCTCTTGCAGCCCATCCCCAGTGATGTCGCCGATCATCTTCACGGTCAAGCCCAGGAAGGCGCTCGTGATGTTGGGAACGTTGCGGAACTCGATGGGGCCCGTGGTGTCCACCGTGCTGTTGAGGCGGCCGAAGTAGAGGAAGGCCCGGCCGCTGTTGGTCGAATACCCTCGCACGCCGACCAGCAGATCCTGCACCACCTCCGCCGTGGCGTTGCCGACGTCGCCCACGTCGAAGTCGCTCCCGTAGAACTGGGAGCCGACCTCCGGCAGCGACAGGTCCTGCCGTGCCGGCGGCGACGCCACCGGATCGCTCGAGCCATAGTAGACGTAGGCCGAGCCAGGGACGCCGGAAGCGGCGGCCACGACCAGATCATCCCGGCCGTCCGCATTGAGATCGCCGCGCGAGGTGACGTAGAGGGCGTAGTTGTTGCCCGTGGCGCCCGGGTTCGTCAGGGTGAGCTGCCGCCAGAAGTTGTCGAGCTGTGGCGCCACCTGGAAGGGCGCGTAGTTGCCGATCTCATCGCGCGGGCGGAGCTGGATGGAGTACCTCGCCAGCGGCGGCAGCGTCAGCTGGTAGCTCGTGGAGGCCGCCGGGAGCAGGGCGCCCGTCTCCTGCATCACCCTCGCACCGAAGAAGGTGGCCTGGTCCACGATGCCGTTCGCCAGCTGGGCGTTGATCGTCCACCGCAGGTCATAGCCCGCGGGCGTCCCGGAGAGCCCATCGTCTCCGCTGGCCGTCCATGCCACATCCACCTTCGCCGCGCGCTCCTGCCCTGCCACCAGCGTGCGCGTGACCGTGGGCGCGGCCGGTGGCACCACATCCACGGTGGCGACCACACTGTGGCTCGCCACGTTCCCGGAGACGTCCTGCACTCGGAGCTCGAGCGTCCCCGTGGTGTCATGGGTCAGCGTGACCGGAATGTTCACTGTCTCCGGATCGGCCGTGAGGGTGAACTCCGCCGAGGCCGGGTTGCCCAGATAGAAGGCCTGCACCTTGCTGCCAGCGCCCTGGGCCACCGTGAGGGAGAACGTGGCGTTGGCGTCACCGCCCGCCGACAGGTCCACCACCCGATCGGGCTCGGGTGTTGGGAAGAGGAAGGCGTTGGTGTCGGCCACGAAGTAGAGCGTCGTGGGCGTGGGCGAGACGGCGGTGATGACCGGCGGGGTGATGTCCACCGTCACGTCCACGAAGTCCACCGTGCGCACCGCGGAGGCGTTGAGGACCTCCACGGTGAGCCGCGTCTGCTCGCCGTCCACGAGCGTCACGTCGAAGGAGAAGTCGCCCGTCGTCGCATCCGCGGTGGTGGTGGCCTCGGCCGTGCCGGAGGCCCCCCGGTAGAGGGACACGGTGCGCCCGCGACAGTCCAGGGTGTTGCCCATCAGGCGGTACTGCAGGCCGGGCGTCCCGGCGTCCCGGTCGTCCTGCGCCAGCAGCGTCACCACCGGGGAAGACGGAGCCGTGAGCGCGATGACACAGCCAGGCTGGCGTACGTCGACGTTGGCCGCCGTGTCACTGCCCATGTTGCCAGCCGGATCGCTGGCCTGTGCAGTGACTGTCTGCACCCCGATGGGGAAGTTGAGGGTGCCCTGGGCCACGCCGGACACCACCGGCAGATCGCCAATGACGACCTGCCCGCCCGCCCCCACCTGCGTGAGGATGCGGACCGTGCTCAGGTCCCCGCCTCCCACGTTCACCTGCACGGGCAGCTCGGTGCTGTTGTAGACGGTGCTCGCGACGGGCGTCACCAGGTCCACCGTCGGGGCCTCGAGATCCACGGTGAAGGTGCGAACCCCGGGCGCGCTGAGGTTGCCCGAGGCGTCCACGGCGGTGATCGTCAGCGTGTACGTCACCTTTCCCGAGGCCGGCAGGGTGAACTCGTGCGTCGCCACCAGCCCGGAGGGCGTCAGGTCCACCGCGCCGCCGGAGGGAGACAGCTCCATGTGCACGCCGCCCGTCCCCACGTCCGCGTCGGTGTTGACGGTGGCGCGGACCTGAAAGCCCGCGGCGGCCGAGGCGTCATCCGCGATGCCGAACGCCGTCCGCGTGGGCGCGCTCACCACGAGGGTGGGCGCCACCCGATCCAGGCGGAACGAGAAGAAGGCCGCCGTGTTGAGCGGATAGAAGGGCGTGGGGTTGGACACACGGTTCGGATTGCCCGCCTGGTCCGTCACCGTGACGACGAGAGAGTAGTCCGCAGCAACCCCCGTCGGCATGGCCGTGAGGGAGACCGTGGCCTGGCCGCCGCTGGCGCTGGTCTGGCCGTAGAGGATGTTCAGGTTGGTGGCGTTGCGCACCTGCACCGAGCGCCCGTCCTCCAGGCCTTCCACGGTGACGCGGAGCTCCGGCGAGCCCGAGGGCAGCTCCTGGGCGTTCAGCCGCTTGTCGCCATTGGCGTCCCTGAGCAGCTCCACGGAGCGCACCACCGGCTCGACGCTGTCCACCGTAATGGAGATCTCCTGGGAGACGGAGAGAGCGCCATCGTCGAGCACGGCCTTCAGGCCATAGCGGCCGTCGGGGTAGGTGAAGTCCGGGACAAAGTCCGGAACGTTCGCGGCCAGAGTGAACCAGCCCGAGCCATCCCGGCACGGCGCGGCGCCCGGCACGAGGGCCGCATCCGTACAGATGTCCACCACGCCGCTCGCCGAGCGTCCGGGAGCGCTGTACTTGAGGGGCGCCTGGATGCCGACCGCCGCTGGCGTCACGTCCGAGCTGACGAGGTAGACGGGCGCGGGAGAGGCCGTGGGGATCTCCAGGGCGATGTTGCCCGGCTGGGTGTCCACCAGCAGCAGCACCGTGGCGCAGCCGGAAGTGCCTCCCGGACCCGTGAGCTCGGCGCGCAGCACGTTCGCGCCCTCTTCCAGCGCCACACCCGTGAACGTCTTCTCCGTATCCGTCGCCGCTACGGGGACGGAGGCAATCTCCGTCGCCCCGCGCAGCAGCCGCAGTGTCCCCGCGGCCGTGGGCGTCACCTTCAAGCGCACTGACACGAGCAGCCCCCCACCCGTCCTCACGATTCCGTCCGCGGGCCCCAGGTAGCGCCCGGCCGCGGGTGAGAGGAACTCCAGCTCGCCGCCGGTGAACGCCAGGGTCAGCGTCTTCGTCTCCGAGAGGGTGTTCCCTGCGAGATCCGTGGCTCTCACCTCCAGATCACACGTCCCACTCGTGGGAACGGAGACCTCACGCAGCAGCAGGACGCCGCTGGCATCCGCCTGCCCCGCCGCGCCCACCGTCATGCCGCAGCCGGTGGCGAGCACCGAGGCGCGCGGCTCGGTCGTCACATCGAGGGAGATCTGCATGCCGGGGCTCAGCGAGGTGTCATTCAGCCCCTGCCCCAGGGTGTTCTGCCCGGCAGGCAGCCCGTGCACGTTGAACGACAACGAGGGGGCCGTGGTGTCCGCCCCCAACGAGAGCAGTTGGCTCGTGCCACCACCGGGGCAAGTGGCCACAAGGCGGTACTCGCCGTCCGCCGTCAGCGTGAGCGGGATCTGCACGGGGCCGGAGGTAGCCGTCCCACTGGCCGTGATGGACGTGCCGACGGCCCTCACGGTGACGGAGCCGGCCCCCGACTCCACACGGATCTGGGCAGGCGAGGAGCCGACGAGCGCCCCGTCCGCGGGGGAGATGATGCGGCAGAGCGGCCGTCCCAGGGAGACGGTGACGGTCTCCACCGTGCACTGCTCGAGACCTGCCGCATTGCTCACACAGGCCTGCACGGTGTTGGAGCCCTCGGCGAGCTGCGCCGTGAAGGTGGCCGTGCGGTTGCCGCTGCCGGCCACCGTCACCGCCCGCTGGGGACGCGCGAACTGGCCGCTCACGGAGGTGAAGAGCCGCACCTCCGTGCCCTCGGGCAGCGAGTTCACCTGGACGCTCACGGGAGCCTGAACCCCCTCGAGCACCGAGTCCGCATCCGAGGTGATGGTGCTCTGGACGATGAGCGAGAGGGTGGGCGTGGTGCTCGCGACGGTGACGGGGATCTGCCGGGTGGTGACGTTGCCCCCCTCGTCCGCCACGCGCAGGGTGAAGGTGTAGCTCCCGTCCACTGGCACGGTCACGGTGGGGAACGTCACCCCACCGGCC
>NZ_DASPHO010000144.1:0-27142 GCF_035629615.1 Hyalangium sp.
CCGACGCATCTCCCCTCGGCTACGCCCAAACCCAAAACAACCGCGCCACCCTCCTCAGTCAGCTCGCCTCCCTGCCGGGGCAAGACCGTGCCTCTCTCCTCCAACAAGCTCTGGACGCCTACGCCGAGGCTCTGCGCTTCCTCACCCCCGACGCCTCTCCCCTCGGCTACGCCCAAACCCAAAACAACCGCGCCACCCTCCTCAGCGAACTCGCCTCCCTGCTAGGACAAAACCGTGCCTCGCTCCTCCAACAGGCTCTGGACGCCTACACCAAGGCTCTGCGCTTCCTCACCCCCGACGCATCTCCCCTCAACTACGCCCAAACCCAAAACAACCGCGCCAACCTCCTCCGCAAACTCGCCTCCCTGCCGGGGCAAGACCGTGCCTCGCTCTTCCAACAAGCTCTGGACGCCTACGCCGAAGCTCTGCGCTTCCTCACCCCCGACGCCTCTCCTCTCGACTATGCTCAAACCCAAAACAACCACGCCATCCTCCTCAGCGAGCTCGCCTCCCTGCCAGGGCAAGACCGTGCCTCGCTCCTCCAACAGGCTCTAGACGCCTACGCCGAGGCCCTGCGATTCAGAACCCCCGAGGCCTCTCCCCTCGACTACGCCACCACCCAAAACAACCGTGCCACCCTCCTCAGCGAGCTCGCCTCCATGCCAGGGAAAGACCGCGCCTCGCTCCTCCAACAGGCTCTCGGTTTATCTGATGAGGTCTTGCGCATCTACTCTCGCAATCCTGATCCTTTGCCTCTTGCAATGACGTTCGGCAACCGTGCCAATATCTTGCTTGAAGTTGCCTCTCTCGACGACGGGAGCCGAATGGAGCGCCTCACAGAGGCCCTACAGTTAGCCTGGACCGCCTTTAATCTCTTCACCAAACTCCAGCATCAGCAGTATCAGGAACTTGCTGCCCGCCAATTGCAGAAACTCAGGATGATCTGTGGAGACGACTTCGATGCCCTCTGGCCACGACTGAAAGCGGGGCCTCCTCCACCCTGGTTGACGCAAGAAGGCATCATCCACATGCTGATACAACAGTACGTTTCCGCCATCATCGCCTCCCCAGATCCGCGAACCATGGCCGAGTCCTGGCAGCAGGTGCCTCAGAATCTCAAGACTCCTCTATTGGTCACTCTCGAGGAACTGGCCACCCATGCCGACAAGCAAGGAGAAGCGAAGACTGCGGAACTCTTGCGTCAGCGAATCGAAGCCTTGAGACAATTCGAGGAGCCCCAATAATGCCCGTGGATTTCCATGCTCGACAAGCCCTGGCTGGAGCCCTGCTGCTCGGAACCAGCGCTCTCAGTGGTAATGCAACGCTGATCGCCTCTGCGGGCGCCATTGGCGTCAACTGGACTTCGGAGGCCTTGGCCAGACTCTGGCAGAAGGAGCGTTCGGCGCTCGTCCCTGGCACGCACGTCCAGCGAGTTGCCGCGAAGGCCATCCGGCGCGCAGCGAAGATGTTGAAGACCCTCCACAAGGAGAAGGCCGGTCCCCACGCCCAGCTGCTAGCTTTCGACTTGATTCACGACTGTGCTGACGCCGTCGCTGAATCGGCTCCATTGCCCACGGACTCCCTGACGCCCGCGACTGCGGAGGATACGCTCCACCGCGCTCTGGACTCACTGCTCTTCGACCATGACACGAAGGCCGTTGAGTTCCTCAAGAAGAACCTCCTGGGCACCGTGGCCCGCACCTTTCGCGAAGAACTGGCCGCTGATACTCAGGCATGGCAAGCATTTCATGGCATGCTGATCGAGCAGCTTGGGGAGAATTTCGGAACACTGAGCCAGACAGTAGAGCGTCTACCGGAACTCATGGCACGCTTTGCCCAACCACCAAACGCCCTAGAGGCGCTCCAAGGCTCCGCGGAACGGCTGGAGGTGCTCATCGCCCAGTTCCAACAAACCCGTGCAATGCCGCAGGCCACCGCACCCGCCATATCCTTCGAGAACGAGGACCTCCATGTAGGAGGAAGCCTGTCGCAAGCCGGCGGAGACATCGTAGAGGGACGGGAGACGGTTCCTCCTTCAGGCCCGCCTCCCCTTTCCTCAGCAATGTTCAAGAACAAGCAAGTGCAGGTCCGGGGAGATGTGCATCAAGCCGCTGGCAACATCGTCAGGGGCCAGCCTCCGAGTGGCGCTTCGCAGGGGCTCGCTCCCACCGAAGTTCCTCCACGCACACCTGAACCCAATCCCTCCTTGCCGACTCCTTCCACGCTTCCTCCGTCCGACCGCGACGAGAGTTGATTGGGCGCAACCCAGCCTCCTCTACAGGAGCACACGTAGCACACACATCAAGCTTGTCCCCTGGAGGAGAACGGTGCGTTCATCCGGCAAGAATCTCGCGCTCTTCGTGCTGCTCTTGGGACTGAGTGTCGGTCGAGAGGGACGATCTCAGCCTGCTACTCCGCTGCCTCCACCTGCGACGCCGCCTGTGCCCTCGGTGAGATTGGTGCCGTCTCCTTCGGCTCCATCACCTGCTCCACGCCCACCTATCCCTCCAAGTCCATGGCTACCGCTCATCATCCTGCTATGGCCGGCAGAACTCGGTGACGGCACCTGCGGCGGCGACTGTTCCAAAAAGTATCCACCCCGCGAGGTCGCAGCCATCGTCTACAGCTTGCCGCACACACTGGACGCCTCCCTCAAAGAGAAGATCCGGAAGGCACTGAATGAATGCGCTGATGCCGCACGCTCAACGATCATCAGCAGGTACTTCGGGAAGAAGGGGCCGACGCGTGAAGAGTGCAACGAGAAGGTTGGCCAGGATCGCAAGGGCCGCCCCATCACTCGTGCCGAGCAATTGGGCAACGAGCAACATGAGGTAGCCCTGAAGTGCGTGGAGAAGAAGCTCAGCGAGCTGAAGCCTGATGGATACAGCATCAAGCCACGATACCGCCGCAATGCGCGCACAGGAGACGTCGAGCACCTCCCCGCGGAGAAGGTAGAAACCCTGCTTCGCGAGGGCCGGGCCTCCGAGCTGCTGGGCACCATAGAGCCGGATCTCGTCCTACACGCTGGAGGCGCCCCTCATTCCATTCAGGCCGTCCATGATTTCAAGTTTCCTTGCCTGAGCAGCCATCAATCCCGCTGGCGAGAATACTCTGACGGACCTCACCAAGGCCGCACTCAAGGAGAGGTGTACAAAGAACTCCTCGGAGTGGAGCCAGGGCTCGTCTCTCCTCGCGGAGGGGCGTCTCGATGAGCACGCACTACCCCAGAATTCGCATCCACGCAGAGAACGGCGACCTCCTGGCGCGCGAGGGCCTGAGAATCACTTTCTACATGCGCCAGACACACAAGTCCGTCCTGCCGGGGCTGGAGCGCTCGCTAGAGACATATCTCCGCGCCGTAGGTTCCCAGGCGCTCGGCTGGTATGTCGACACAGAGGGCGAGGAGCAGGAGCTTGATGACGCGGGCTGGGACCTCACGCGACGCAAGTTGCGCGAGCAGCGCTTCCCTATCATCCGGCTGCTCGACGCGGAGCTGAGGGGTTGCCGCTACCGCTTCGAGTACCACGGCAAGGATCTCGAGGACCCTTCCATGCAGCATGAACCTCATGCCGTATGCGAGGCGAGTTTCTGGGTGCCTACCGAATTTTTGGAAGAGCAGGGCCCAGCACGCATGCGTGAGCTCGCCCGGGACCTGGGCTCTCCCCTGCCCTTCTGCTCTGGCTCCGCTGGCCTGTCCTTCAATGGCGAGCTGGAACAGCTGGGTGTGCCCGAAGAAATCCTCAAGCACTGCTTCCGCCATCCTGGGATCGATTTTCCCAGCCCGACAGGGTACTCGTGGCAGGTGGGGACGCGGATCCGCGGGCCGCACTGGCTGACTTTCCTCGGGCAGCCCGTTCTGGGAGCCGTAGGCGGAAGCCAAGGTCTGCGCTCGCGGCTGCATAACCCCAGCGCGACGATCGAGGAGATGACCGGTGGCAGGGCCGTCGTCACTCTGGGGGAATGGCCCGAGGCGGGAGACACCGAGAAGGGGCTGCTGCTACCCGCCTACCGCGAGCTGGCGCGCGTCCTCGAACCTTGGCTGTATTTCGAACCTCGGGCTCGTCTGCCTGATCTGTCCCCCGACGAGACACGCCGATGGGACCGCCGCTTCTTGGACTGAACGGCTGGGCGACGCTCCTACCCGCCCAAGGGTCCCTGCGCCAGCAGCCGGGTGGCCTGCTCTCGCAGGGACGGGTGCACGGAGGTGTCCGAGGCCAGCTCGGCCAGGTCCGTCGCGTTGAGCAGGGGGACGATCTTCGACCCCACCTCCGGCGGCAGGTATGGGTTGAAGACCAGCGCTCGGCGCACCGCGTGCCGGGCTGACCAGCGCGATGACTTCCAGATCTCCACCAGCGGCTCGGGCCGGGCCGGGCGGCGCGCGGCCATGCGCACCACGAGCGGCTCGGTCAGGCGCGGGTTGAGGAGGGCGTTGCGCACCACGGCGGGGTTGCTCACCGTGACCAGCCGCGAGAGCACATCCGGATCCCTTGTCAGGCGCGCCTGCTGCTTGAGGTGCCCCAAGGACTGGGTGAAGACCTGCGCATCCGCCTTGGCCGCTGCGCCCGCATTCAGCTGCTGGCGCGCGGGGCCCTCGGCGAAGAGGTCCGCCACCGTGGGCAGAGACTGGATCTGCGCCAACCGTCGCAGTTCCTCCGCGTAGGGGATCTGCGCCGCTTCCATGCCCAGCGCCGCCACGAAGGCGGACAGGATATGGGTGGCGGGCTCCCAGCCGGAGCGCGCCAGGGTGATGAGGTGGTCGATGAGCTCGTTGGCGTCGAGCGGATCGTACCGGGCCAGCTCGCGCGCGGCGGCCTTGCGGAGGATCGCCGTGCCGCCGCTCAGGCCATGAAGCCGGAGCGCGAGATTTCGGGCCTGCTCCTGGGTGGGCATGGCGTCTCCCTCCCTTAAGGTTGGCTCTCCCCCTCGGGCACTGCCTCCATCGTCACCCGAAGCCGGAACGCGCTGAGATCCTTGGGGTACTCCTGGAGTACGAGCGTGAAGGGGGCGCGCTTCCCGGGCTCAATGACCGTCGCCTCCGCATCCAGGCGGGTGCGCAGCTGCGCGGCGGCCTCGGCGCTGGTGATGGCATGGAGCTCCTCGGGCGTGGGTGACAGCCCCGCAAGGCCCTCCGCGGACTTCACCCGCTGCCCCCCGTCATAGAGCGCAGCCTGGACCTTCACCCGCGCGGGCTTCGAGGAGCGGTTCTCCACCTCCCCACGGACATAGAAGATCGGCGTGCTGCCACGCGTGTCATAGAGGCCATTGGTCACGTCACGCATGGCGAACTGGCTGGGCGTCAGCATCTTCAGGAGCTGGTCCGGCGACAGCGCGGACGCGTCCACCTTCCCCTCCTTCATGTAGACGCCACCGACCGCGGTCAGCGCCAGCAGCAGCCCCGCGGCAATGGTGAGGTAGGCCACCTGCCCCGTCACAGCCTGGGCCGCGGAGACCTTGCGCCGCTCGGGGATCCCCATGTCCGCGGGACGACCCGCGGGGCGAGCAATGGCGGGAGAGGCCAGAGTCGGCGCAGGCCTCTCGGCCGGAGCAGACTCGGAAGGCTGCGAAGGCAGATCGATCAGCTCGCGGGAGCCCGTTGCCCCGAACTCCTCGCCCGGGCCCGGCTCCGCCCCCTCGTGAGCAGGAAGGTCGAGCATGTGGCGCCCGGTTTCCGTGGGGCTGATGACCTGATGGCTCGTATCCGTCTGGGTGAGGAAGCCCTCGGAGGGGCCGATCTTCTGGCGGCCCGTCATCGTGGGCGAGAAGGCTGGCTCCGCCGTCGCGAAGGGATCCGGAATGCCTCCACCAGGAGCCGGGGCCGCAAACGGATCCGACATGCCCTCTGCAGGAGCCCCGAACGGATCCGCCATGCTCTCTGCCGGAGCCCCGAATGGATCCGCCATGCCCTCTGCCGGGGCCGCGAACGGATCCGACATGCCCTGCGGAGCAGCCATGGGCTCAGAGGGTGGAGGAAACTGCTCGTCTCCCACCATCCCGAAGTCCATGGGCCCCGGAGGCGCGAAGCCAACGTCCGGAGCACTGGGCGCGGCCTGCTCTTGAGGCATGCCGCCTCCAAAGGACGGACCGAACTCGTCTGCCCCAGGCGCGCCCATGGGCTCGGGCGGAGCGAAGGGATCAGGGGCGGACTCGGCGGGCGCTTCAGCAGGCCCCCCCAGCTCCGCGCCCTGCGAACCGAAAGGATCCTCGTCCGCGAACGACAGGGGCTCGGCGGACGCAGGCGCGGGAGCGAACGCGGGGGCCGGCGCGGGCGCGGCTCCGAAGCCGAACTCGTCCGCCGGAGGCTCACCCAGATCGACGTTGGCCGAGCCGAAGGGATCGTCACCAAACGAGGCCGGTGCGGAGGGCGCAGGGGCAGGCGCCATCGCAGGAGGTGCCATGCGAGGCGCGGGCGCGGGCGGGATGGCCGCTGGGGCCAGGCCTCTCGGCGCAGGCGCTGGAGTCGCAGACACAGGGGGCCGCCCGAGAGGCGCTGCCGGCCGGCCCGCAGCCGGGGGCATGGGCGGCGCCACAGGCGCCGGGTCCGAGAACATGGCCGTGGGATCGAACTCCGGTGCAGGACCGAGATCCGGCGGCGGCTCGCCCAGCTCGCCGCTCACGGAGCCGAACGGCTCCCCCTCCTCAGCACCCAACGAAGAATGGGCAGGGGCAGGCCAGGCCGGCGCAGGCGCCTGAGCCGCCACGGGCGACAAGCCCTGCATCCCGGGCGGCGGCACCTTGGGCAGCGGGGCCCTGGGAGCCGGTCCACCGGCGGGCTTGGCGAAGAACTCCGAGAAGAGGTCATCCGGCGCCGCCGGAGCGGCTGCGGGAGCGGGCGCCGGCGCGAGGGGCTTCACCCCTGGGCGGGCGCTGCTCGCGGGGGCAGAAGGCCCCGGAACCGACATGGCGGGAGGCGCCAACGTCCTGGGAACGCTGGGCGCGGCTCCACCCAGAGGCCTCGCCCCTGGCACCGGGGGTTTGACGGGCGGGAGGGTCGGCAGGCTCCTGGCTCCCAGAGGGGCCATTGAGGGAGCGACACTGGGAACGCCCGGCAAGGGCGCCGGGCCCGACGCCGTCGGCTTGAACGGGACAGCCCCGGGTCTAGAAAGACCCTGCCCCGGAGCAGGCGTGCTCTGCCGGAGGCCGGCCCCACCCGGTGCACCTGTCGCGGGAGGCAGGTCGAACGGCAGGGGCGGCAAGGAGGGCACGGGGGGCCGCGCCTCGGGAGGCACCTGGAGGGGGATGACCCGGGTGGTCTCCTGGAAGAAATCCTGCTCCACGCCAGCGTCCGGGTTGTTCCAGGACTCTGGGGCCGGGGGAGCGGGGGGCGTGGGGGCTTTGGTGGCCTCCACCCCCTCGGCAAAGAAGCCCGGCTTGGTGGAGTTCCCCTTGGGCGGTTCCGGCGCCGTGCCAAACCGCTCAAAAGGATCGAAGCCGCTGTCCGAGGGAGCCGCGCCAGGCGGAGGCACCGCTGGCGTCGACGTCCCCGAGGGGGACGCCACCGACTCCCGCGTGACGCGGAAGGTATGTCCACACTTTGTGCAGCGGACCTTGACCCCCTTGTCCGTCACCTTCTCATCGGGGATCTTGAATCGCGTCTGGCACTGCTCGCACTTGACGATCATTCGGTCAGGTCCGGCAGTATAGGCGTCTCGCGGGCCCACCGCGAGCAAGCAACCGACCCAGCTTGCTCACCTAACCCCCCTTTGCTACAGGGTTCAGCGTTTCCGTGCTTCACGCGCAAGCCTTCCGTACGTGGGCGGAGAGAACCGAACATGAGCGAAGCAGAGCAGGCAAGCGCTCCAGGTGGCAAGGAGCCGAAGGTCATCAAGCGGTACACCAACCGGAAGCTCTACGACACCGTGGAGAGCCGGTACGTCACGCTCGATGAGATCGCGGCGATGATCAAGGAGGGCGTCGAGGTACGGATTATCGATAACCGTACCAAGGAGGATCTGACCTCCGTGACGCTGGCCCAGATCATCTTCGAGGAGGAGAAGAAGAAGAACCAGATGCCGCTGGCGGTGCTGCGGGAGATCATCCGCCACCCGGGCGAGTCCATCTCGGGCTTCATCCAGAAGGAAGTGAGTCCGCGCGTGGCCTCCATCCGCGAGGAGGCCGAGCAGCGCCTGGACAAGCTGCTGCGGCGCGACGAGAAGCGTGGCGACGAGCCCGCCGCCCTGGAGCAGAAGGAGACGGAGGATCCGCCCCCTGTCCCCAACGCCAAGGCGACCATCAGCGCCTCCGAGCTGCTCAAGGCCAGCCAGCGAGCCTTCGAGGAGTGGCAGCAGAAGATCGACGAGCGCGTGAAGCACGCCGTCGAGGGCCTCACCGGCAACCTCCCGGCGCTCGGCCGCGACATGCAGTCGCTGACGCAGCGGCTCGAGGAGTTGGAGAAGAAGCTCGAGGAGCTGGACAAGCAGAACAAGCCCTGAGCCGCCCTCCAGGGCTGCTCACGCCACCCGCGGTGCCCTCCCCTTCCGGGTGGAGGGCGCGTCGTGGATCTCCCGGGCAATGGCCGCGAGCATCTCCGCGCCGCGGCTGCTGGGGGCGTACTCCCAGATCGTCTTCCCGTGGCTCTGGGCCTCGTCGATCTTGACGTTGAAGCCCAGGGGCGTGGAGGCAAGCGCGTCCGGGAAGTAGGCCTTGAGCCGCTCGAGGATGGCGTCCGCCAGCGCCGTCTTGCGGTAGAGCGTGGGCACCACCTTGGTGACGCGCAGGTCCGGCCGTCCCTCGGCCTCGCCCACCTTGCGCACCGTCTCCACCATCTCCGCGCAGCCATCCAGCGCCAGGTACGTGAGCGCCACGGGCACCACCACCTCCGTGGCGGCCACGAGGATGTTGCGCGTGGTGAGCCCCATGGAGGGTGGCGCGTCGAAGACGATGGCCTGGTAGCCGGCCGCCTCCGCCGGGGCGAGCTTCTCGGCCAGCCTCCAGGCGCGGCGCTCATCCTGGGCCACCACCACGGGGAAGTCGCCCATCTCCTTATAGGAGGGCAGCACGCTCAGGCCGGGGACGGCGGTGGGCTGCACGACGTCCGCCAGCTGCACGCTCTCTTCGGTGAGCAGGTGGAAGACGTTGCGTGGCAGCGTGCGGACGTCCACCCCGAGCGACTTGCCCGCGTGGCCCTGGGTGTCCAGATCCACCAGGAGCACCCGGAGCTTGCGCTCCTGAGCGAGCCACGCGGCCGTGCTCACCGCGAGCGTCGTCTTGCCAGTCCCACCCTTCTCGTTGATGAACGCGATGCGCCGCATGGCCGGCCTACTTCTTCTTGGCGTCCACCAGCGTGTCGACCTTGCTCTCCACGGAGGTGAGCAGCTTCTCCAGGTCCTCCACCTTGGAGCGAAGGATCTCCAGATCCGCGGTGGAGGGCAGGTTCATCGCGGACAGCGCCGTGCGCAGCGCGGTATCCAGCGTCCCCTTGGCCGCGAGCGAGCGCGCCACGATGCCCTGCACCGTCGCGACGAACTTCTCATTGGAGAGAAGCTGCTGGGCGATCTTGCCGATTCGCTCCTCGCCCGTCTCCACCAGCTTCTTCATCACCGGGTTGTTCTTGAGCATGGTCGTGGGGCCGCACTGTGGAGGGTGCCAACGCGACGTGTCAAGCAGGGTCCACCGAGTCACGGAGCGCGTTGACAGGGGACGGGGCCATCCCTACGGTTCGCCGCTCTTTTATGGCCGGCCTGCTCGACAAGCGCCTGTGGATCGTCTCCGGCAAGGGTGGCGTGGGGAAGAGCACTGTCTCCGCCGCGCTGGCCCTGCGCTCGGCTCGCGCCGGCCGGCGGACGCTCGTGTGCGAGGTGAACACCCAGGAGCGCATCAGCCGCTTCCTGGAGCGCCCGCCCGTGGGCCCCACCGTCACCCTGCTGGAAGAGAACCTGTGGGCGGTGGACGTGCGGCCCCAGGAGGCCATGCGCGAGTACGCGCTCATGGTCCTGCGCTTCGAGACGCTCTACAAGACGGTCTTCGAGAACCGCGTGGTGCGCTACTTCCTGCGCTTCATCCCCTCGCTGCAGGAGCTGGTGATGCTGGGGAAGATCCTCTACCACCTGCAGGAGAAGCTGCCGGATGGGAGGGATCGCTACGAGACGATCGTCCTGGACGCGCCGGCCACGGGGCACGCCATCACCTTCCTCAACGTGCCCCAGGTGCTGCTGCGCACGCTGCCGCCCGGCCCGATGACGCGCGAGGCGCTGAAGATGAAGGATCTGCTGGTGGACCCCCAGGTCACCGCGGCGGTGCTGGTGGCCATGCCGGAGGAGCTGCCGGTGAACGAGGCGCTGGAGCTGCACGCGGCGCTGCGGGACCAGGTCCACATCCGCACCCACGCCGCCGTCCTCAATGGAACCTTCCCAGATCGCTTCACCGACGGGGATCTGGAGGCCCTCTCGGGGAGCCCGGAGCTGCACCGGGTGACAAAGGCGCACCACGATCGGGCCTCCTTGGCGGAGCTTGCCGGGACGAAGCTGGAGCGCAACCTCCACGTGCCCGTGTACCCGGTGCCTCGGATCTTCACCCCCGCCTTCGGGCGCAAGGCCATCGAGCAGGTGATGGGGCACCTCGAGCCCCTGGTGACGGGGGCCTCATGAGCACGGACTCTCTCGCCCCCGCGCTCGCGAAGAAGCGCGTCCTCGTGTGCGTCGGCTCGGGCGGCGTGGGGAAGACCACGGTGGCGGCGACGCTGGCCCTGCGCGCCGCGGTGGAGGGCCGCTCCAGCCTGGTGTGCACCATCGATCCGGCGAAGCGGCTGGCCAACTCGCTGGGGCTCAGCGCCCTGGGCAACACGGAGACGCAGGTGCAGGCCCAGGTGCTCGAGGGGCTGGGTGTGAAGCCCAAGGCCTCGCTGCACGCGATGATGCTGGACATGAAGCAGACGTGGGACGACCTCATCACCCGGTTCGCCCCACCCGAGCAGCGTGAGCGCATCCTCTCCAACCGCTTCTACCAGTCGCTCTCCACGGCGCTGGCGGGCAGTCAGGAGTACATCGCCCTGGAGAAGCTCTGGGAGCTGCGCCGCCGCAGCAACTACGAGCTCATCGTCCTGGACACGCCGCCCACGGCGCACGCGCTGGACTTCCTGGACGCGCCCAACCGCATCCTCGACTTCCTGGACAACGAGGCGGCGAAGTGGCTGCTCACCCCGGCGCTCAAGGCAGGGAAGATCGGCCTGTCCCTCTTCAACCTCGGCAGCAGCTACATGGCGAAGACGCTCTCCAAGTTCACCGGCGTGGAGACGCTCCAGGAGCTGTCCAGCTTCATGCTGGCCATCTCCTCCATGAACGAGGGCTTCAAAGAGCGGGCCCGAGGCGTGCGCGATCTGCTGAAGGACGAGCAGACGGGCTTCGTGCTCGTCACCGGCCCGCACCCGGAGCGGCTCGACGAGGTGACGCACTTCCGCACGCTGCTGAAGCAGAACCAGATGGAGGTGCTGGCGCTGGTGGTGAACCGCGTCCACCCGCATCCCTCGCGGGCGCTCTGGGAGGACGCGGCCCGGCTGACACGCAGCCGCCGCACCAAGGTGGAGGAGACGCTGGAGGAGCTGAAGGTGCTGGCCGAGCAGGATGCGCGCGCCATTGCCCAGCTCTCGGCCGCCTGCCCCGACACGCCCCTCATCCAGGTGCCCCGCTTCGAGCTGGACGTACATGACCTCACCGCACTCTGGCGCACCGGCCGCTACCTCATGGGAGACGAGCAGGTCCCCTGACTCCCGGTGTGCTTCAGGGTGGTTCTGTCACGTGCTCGCCGCTCGACCCGGCAGCCAGGAGAGCCAGAACGCCGCAGGCGCATTAAGCTGGGGGCCGCGCACACAACGGAACTCCGTGCGGGCCGGCGCTGTCGGTGAGGGCGTCGGCTCGAGCGAGCCTGGACGGTGAACATGAGCGAGAGGACGCACATGTCGGGCACATGGCAATGGTGGGTATTGGTGGGAGTCGTGAGCCTCGTTGGCTGCCGGACGACAGGGACGGCCGTGCGGGAGGACGGGAAGCTTCCGCGGCAGGAGCTCCAGTTCGATCCGGTCGAGGTGACGGCGGATCTCGAGCTGGAGAAGCTGAACGACGAGGAGCTGTTCGCGGGCGGCACGTCAGCGTTCGCGGCAGGGGACTTCAAGCAGGCGGCGCGGTACTTCGGGCGCCTGGTGGACTTCTACCCCCAGAGCTCGCACCGGAAGGAGGCGCTCTACAACGCGGGGCTCTCGCACCAGCGGCTCAAGGCGTGGGAGGAGGCCTACCACCGCTTCTCGGAGCTGGCGGACGCGGCGAAGGGCCAGGGGGACGCGCTGGAGGCGGCCTTCCGCGTCGCGGAGACGCAGTACCACCTGGAGCGCTTCAGTGAGGCGGCGGAGCTGCTCGCCACCCTCGCCCACCGGAAGGACATCCCAGCAGGCCGCCGCATGGAGGCGCGGGTGCAGCAGGGCATCTGCGAGCTGGAGGGGGGCCGCACCGAGCTGGCCGAGACCACGCTGCGCACGGCGCTCAGCGAGTACGAGGCGCTCTCGGACAAGGACGAGGTGGAGGACTACTTCCCGGCCCAGGCGCACTTCTTCATCGGAGAGGTCTACCGGCTGCACTACGAGTCGGTGAAGCTGGAGCCGTCCAAGGGCACGGACAAGCTCGCCGAGGACCTCAACTACAAGGCCGAGCTGCTGCTGTCCTCGCAGGGCCACTACCTGCGCTCCATCCGTGTGGGGAATGGCTACTGGGCCACGGCCTCGGGCGCGCAGATCGGCGCGATGTACGAGAACCTGTACGAGCACATGGTGCACACGCCGGCGCCGCCGGAGCTGGACGCGGTGGAGGCGCAGGTGTACCGGCAGGAGCTGCGCAAGAAGATCCGCGTGCTGCTCACCAAGTCCATCAACATCTACGAGCGGACGCTGGAGGCCGCCGAGCGCATCGGCTCGCAGAACGCCTTCGTGGATCGCACGCGGGAGAGCCTTCGCAAGGTGAGGGAGCTGCTGCTGGCGGACGCGGATGCCGAGCAGGACGCCGCACCGCCGCCCGAGCCTGAGTCCGAGCCGCACTCCTAGCCGAGGACTCCCGTGGGGCGGCTGGGCACCATGGGGCGAGACGGCATAGCCTCTCGCCCAGCCCATGGAGCCCATCTTCACGCCTGAGCAGCTCGCCGAGATCAAGGCGTACCACCTGCCGTATTACATCCGAGCGGCGGCGAACCCCTTCCTGCTGCTGGGGTACCTGGCGCTCGTGCTCGGGCCGCTGAACGGACCCTTCTACCGCTTCGCCCAGCGGGCGGCCTCGGGGCTCGACACCCGGCTTTCGTTCCTCCGGAGGACGCCGGGCATCCGAGTGCTCCTCCAGGTGCTGGACAAGCTCTGGGGTGAGCCGGGCTGGGGCACGGCGCTGCTCTTCGGTCTCTGCATCGACCTGACCTACAAGCTCGTCTTCCTCCCGACGGACATCTACTTCGGCTACATCCTCGAGCACCGCTACGGCATGTCGGCGTACACCCCGCTGACATACGCCAAGGACGTACTCAAGGATGTGCTTGCGGGCGTGGTCCTCGTCTGTTCGCTCGTGCTCGGCGTCTATGGCCTGGCGCGCCGACTCCGGCGCTGGTGGCTCGTCCTAGGCGTGCCCATGGCGCTGGTCCTCGTGCTGGTGTCCGCGGTCATCGACCCGTACCGCAGCCGCGCGTACTTCGACCAGACGCCGCTGGAGGCGGGGCCTCTCCGCACCCGAATGACCGAGCTGCTGGCGCGGGCGGACATCACCTTCGCGGACATCGTGGTGGAGAAGACGTCCGTCGCCTCGAAGCGCGTGCAGGCCTACTTCGCGGGCCAGGGCCCCACGCGCACCATCGTGCTCAACGATGTGCTGCTCCAGCAGTTCACCGAGGGCGAGATCCTGGCCGCGGTCGCCCACGAGGCGGGCCACGTGAACGAGCCCCAGTGGCCCAACCGGATTGCCTCCGCGCTCGCGCTGGTGGCCTTCCTCTTCACCATTGACCGGCTCTTGCGGCGAGCGGCGGCGCGGGGCTGGTTCGGCTCCACCCGCTTCGCGGACATCCGCACCCTGCCCCTGCTCTCACTGCTGTACTTCTCGGTGATGCTGACGGCCGCGCCGGTCTCCGCGGCGTTCTCTCGGGAGCGGGAGCGCGAGGCGGACCGCTATGCCCTGCGCCTCACGAACGACCCCGCCACGTTCCGCCAGATGCTGGTGAAGGCCGCGCGGGTGAACAAGATGGACCCCGTGCCTCCCCAGTGGATCGTCATCAAGGGCCTGACCCACCCACCTGTCGGCGAGCGCATCACCGATATCTCCGTGCCCTGAAAACCGCAGCAGGTGGGTGGGCCGCTGCCATGTCCTTCTTCCCACCAGGACCCACCCACCCGCTGCCTCCGCCGGAACCTCGCCACGGCCCGGCGGCCGCCTGATCACCCCCTTCCCCCAGCCGCAACGCTACGCCTGCGGGCTCCCCTTCAGCTTCTCCACCGCCACGAGCGTGATGGCCTTCACCAGGGCCCGGGCGCGACGGCCCGCCGAGGTGTCTCCGTGCGGATCGGCCTCCACCGCGCTGGCCACATCCGTGAAGCCCTGGCGCAGGCCCTGCCGCAGGTAGAGCTCGCCCCGGTTGACCAGGGCCACCGGGTTGCGCGGATCACGCTCCAGCGCGGCGCTGTACTCGGAGATGGCCTCCTGCAGCCGCCCCAGCTTCTGGTACACGGTGCCGAGCGCCGCCCGGCTCGCCGCATCCTTCGGGTTCCCCTCGACGAGCCCCTCGAAGAGGATTCGCGCCTCCTCGAAGCGGCCCGCCGCGGCGAGCTCACACCCCACCTGGGCGATGGCCTTGGCTTCCTCGAAGGTCATCCCCTCCACCTCCGCCCAGGTCACCTCGCCTCGCGCGAACGCCTTCAGCTTCCCCACCGTCTCGGTCCGAATCTCCATCGTCGTGTCTCCTTGGTACTTGATGACGCGTCCCATGGCGGCTCAGGCCCGGCCCAGGTTCTGGATGGCCTGCTTGGCCATCTCGTTGAACTTCGAGGAGATGTTGCTCATGAGATCGAACATCTGCTTGCGCTTCTCCATCAGCTTCTGGAGGCGCAGGTTCAGGTGTTCCATGCTCGTCTCCAGCTTCGCTGCGCCCGCCCGGCCCGTGTCATCCGTCCCCAGCTTCGCGCGCTCGTCGCGGATGCTCGACATCTCCTTCATCACGTCGAGGATCTCGTCGTCCGTGTCGCGGGAGATCAGCATGAGGACGGCCTGGAGCTTCTCCTCCATGCTCATGTGCGGGTTGTTGATGATGTCGTTCACACTGCCCGAAGGCTCTCGGCTCCCACCGGGCTTGGGGGCCGGCGTCGCGGGCGGAGTGGACGGCGCCGGCGGAGTGGACGGCGCGGGCGTCGACGGCTGGCGCACGCCGTAGTTCGCGATGTCGTCGTTCACCTTCTTCAGCGCCTTCTGCACATCCTGCTGGCTGATCGTGCCGTCCACCGAGCCGCCCTTGTTCGCGGTGTCCACCATGTGGCGGTACTCGGGGTGCTCGAGCAGGAAGCGCGCGGCGTTTCGCAGCTCGGGTGAGAGGCTCGGGTTTTGCGCGGCCAGCAGGAGCGTGCGCTGGTCGATCTTCGAGTCCTTCTTGCCGCTGAGCGTGTCGAGGATGCCGAAGTTGGCGGCGATGGTGCGCAGCGCCTCCTGGTACTCGAGGACCCTCGGCTCCAGGTAGCCGGTGGTGGTGGTGGCGGCCTTCTGCGCGGCGGGCGCATAGCCTTCCTGGGCCTTGGCCGCGTCTCGGGACGGGTAGAACTCCGTCTCAGCCGCCGGATTCTTCTGCAGCTCCGAGACGACGCCCATTGCGCCACTGGCGGCCAACATCACATTGCCGGTCATCACCCCGGCGGCGGCCTTGATGGAGTTCGTCAGCAAAGGGGGAAGACCCAGCTTGTCCCCCGCGAAGTCGACCACGGTCGCCATCGGACCGGCCAACGTGTTCACTGCATTCTTGATGAAGTCGAGCATGTTGCCTCCCGCGCGGCGGGATAGGGTTGAGAAGCAAGTCGCCGCGCATTCGGTGAGCCATGCCCATTGCAGCGGCGATGCCGAGACCTTCGCCTGCAGCACGCTCAACGAATTCAGCCAGTTAGCCTCCCTACCGGCTGGGAGTCGTCTCGCACTGCGGACGGGGTGGGTCCACGGCGGGAGATGGCGGTGGGCGAGAGCGGCTGACGGAGGAACTTGAGGAGGACTAGATTCCCCCGGCCATGCGGACGCTGGGCCTGGACGTGGGTACGAAGACCATTGGGGTGGCCATCTCGGACGGGCTCGGGCTGACGGCTCAGGCCGTCACCACGGTACGGCGCACCAACCTCAAGGCGGACCTCGCGGCCCTGGCCGAGCTGGCACGCGAGCACGAGGCGTCCCGCATCGTGGTGGGCCTACCCCTCAACATGAACGGCACCGAGGGCCCTCGCGCCGAGGCCTCCCGGAAGTTCGCTGAAGTGGCGGGCCAGGCGCTCGGCGTGGAGGTGGAGTTCTGGGACGAGCGCCTGTCCACCGTGGCCGCGGAGCGTACCCTGCTCGAAGCGGACCTCTCGCGAGCCAAGCGCCGTCAGGTCATCGACCAGGTGGCCGCGCAGTTCATCCTCCAGGGCTGGCTGGATGCCAAGCGCTCCGTCGCCGACCTGCATGCCGACGACTACGATCCGGAGCCTTGAGTGAGAAAGGCCCTCCTCGCGCTCCTCGTCCTGGGAGTGCTCGCGGGCGCGGCTGCGGGTGGCTGGCACGTGTGGCGCGAGCAGCGCGTCACCGCGTTCGCCACGACTCCCATGACCCTCCCCGGGCCCGTCACGGTGGACATCCCCCCAGGCACGGGCCCCAAGGCGGTGGCCCGGCTGCTTGAGGAAGCGGGCGTCGTCTCGGACGCGGATCTGCTCTACCTCTATATCCGCCGGGAAGGGCTGGGCCCGAGGCTCCAGGCCGGGGAGTACGAGTTCACGGACACCTTCACGCCCGTGCAGGCGCTCGAGAAGATCCGCTCTGGCCAGGTGAAGGCGTACCGGTTCACCGTTCCTGAAGGCCTGCGGGCCGAGGAGATCCTCCCCATCCTCGCGGGCTCAGAGCTGAAGCTGGACCTGCGCAAGCTGGAGGAGCTGATCTCGAGCCAGAGCTTCCTGGCGGAGAGCGGCGTGCCCGCGGGCTCCATCGAGGGCTTCCTCTTCCCGGACACCTATAGCTTCACCCGCAAGGCCACGGAGGAGGCGGTGCTCACGAGGATGGTGAGCCGGGCCCTCGAGGAGTACCGGCGCGCCGATGCCCAGCGAAAGGAGGGGGTGAAGCTGGACGTGCTGGAGACCTTCACGCTCGCCTCCATCGTGGAGAAGGAGACCGGCACCCCTGAGGAGCGCCCTCGCATCTCCTGCGTCTTCCACAACCGGCTCGCGCTCGGGATGAAGTTGGAGACGGACCCCACGGTCCTCTACTCGATGCGGCTGCGTGGAGTGCTCTCGAAGAACATCACCCGGAAGGATCTGAGGACCGAGCACCCCTACAACACCTACACCATGACAGGGCTGCCCCCAGGCCCCATCGCGAGCCCGGGAGCTGCCGCGCTGCAGGCCGCGCTGCACCCGCAGGAATGCGAGGACCTCTTCTTCGTCTCGCGCAACGACGGCACGCACATCTTCTGCCCCACGCGGGAGTGCCACGAGGCAGCCGTGAAGCAGTGGCAGGTGGAGTTCTTCCGCAAGAAGCGCCAGGCACCCAAACCCCGCTCCAGGCCCTGACAGTCCTCGATGGATTAGCGCCGCCGGTAGACGTGCACAGGCGGCGAGAAGCCATCCAGCTCCTCGTAGGTGGCGTCGCCGAGCACCAAGGTCCGGCCCGCCAGCTTCACCCACGGCTCGCGCGTGAGCGCCCCGTCATCGAAGCGCACGAGGTACTCCGGCCGCTCCTGCTCGAACCGCTGCCGGAAGTCAGGCCAGCGCACGCGCACCACTCGCTCCTCCGGCAGGCCGACGAAGAAGCCCAGCTGCAGGTCCAGGTACCGATCGTCGCTGTCGAGCACCAGGGCCTTCCCCTTCTCCGCCACCTCTGCCTCGAGCCACCGCGCCGCCTGCATCACCGGCTGAGGGTTGGTGGAGGTCGGGCTCACGGGCCTCAGCACATCACGCCAGCCCCCTTCCACTCGGAAAGTAGACAGCCCCAGCGCCACCGGCATCACCACCGCGAGCGCGATGCTCGCCCCCGCCACGGCCCTGCCCGCCCGCGCTCCCCAGGCCCGAACACACTCCCAGAATCCCAGCGCGACGAACGGCAGCAACAGCACCACCTGAGTCACCGTGAAGCGCCCGATCGGGAGGAAGTTGAGCAGCACCGCCGCCCGGAGGGTGTAATACGCGGTGGGCACCAGCGCCGCGAGCACCAGCCACCGCAGCTCCGGCCGCTCGCGCCAGGCCTTCCACATGCCCAGCCCGCCCAGCAGCGCCACACCCGGCGTCAGCGTGAAGAGCGCGCTCCCAGGCCAGAACCCCAGCCCCTGCACGCGCAGCCACCAGTCCTTCGCCCCGCCGCCCGAGCTCGCCACCCAGCTTTGGTGGAACGCGTCGATGTACGTGACGGGATAGAACGGATCTCCGTGGGCCAGCTCGTTCCCCTGCATCCACCACAGCGGGAACGGCAGGCACAGCAGGCCGAAGGACACCGCCATCGTCAAGCCCGCCACCTTGTCCTGCCGCCACAGCAGCGGCATCACCGCCAGCAGGGGAACGTACATCCACGCGTCGTAGCGCAGGGCGCACGCCAGGTTCAGCACCATCGCCGCGCCAAAGAGCGGACCGAACCGGTTCTCCTCGAGCGCCTGCGCGAAGAGCGCGAACACACCGAGCATGAAGAAGAGCGCTACCGCCTCGCTGGCCGCCGTCGTGGACAGCTGCAGGTGCATGCCCCAGACAGAGAAGGCCAGGCACGCCCACACCCCTGCACGCCAGCCGAAGAAGCGCCGCGTCAGCGCGAACAGCGGCACCACGGACAGCACGCCGAACAGCAGGCTCACCGCCCGGCCGGCATGCTCCCGATCCACCCCTTTCAACACCGCGCCCACCAGGTACAGGTGCAGCGGCCCGAACTGCTGGGCCCCATCGCTGAACGAGCGGATGAGGTGCGGCGACTCCACCCAGCGCTCCGCCAGCTCCGTGCGCACCACCGCGTCCCCGTACAGGTTCTCGTTGATCGGGAACACGGCCAGCCGTGGCACCAGGGCCGCCACCAGCAGCAGTCCGAGCAGCAGCCGTGGGCTCGGCTCGCGCTGGGGCTCGAGGACCGCCGAGAGCACAGGCTCGGGCCCAGGGGAGGCAGCGGGAACAGGAGAGGGAGCGGACGCCATCGAGGCGCGGGAGGATACGCAGGCACCCCGCAAAACCAAGCGACCCTCGCCCCCTTGCCCGGTCTCCGTCCAACGCCCGCCCCGTCACCTGCCCGACACTCCGTCCAGGACGCGTGTCCTACCTCACCCCCTACCACTTCAGGCGTACGGGTTGCGCGTCACAAGTGTGCGTCGTTATGTCCATCCCCATGAGACATTGCCCCACAGTGTGCCGTCAGATCGGCTGAATGCCCGGCTTCGGACGTTCACTGATGGGGGGATGACCCGCTGGACCCTACCCCCCGGGACTGGGGTCCTTATAATCAGGATGCCTTTTCACCCCGTGGAGGGTGTGCCCACCCGTGGCACCCCCGACACGTGCTGACCACGCGGTCCCACTCCGCGGCGGGGTCCCGAATTGGCGCCAGGAGCGTTGTTCGCCTGGGACCCGCTGGCGGGGTGGATCGGAATGGGTACCTACCCCCCCAGGTTCAAATTCTGGCCCCCCGCGTGCGCGACTCCCGCGCCCTCGGGGGCCGCGAGGGAGAGACATGAAGGACGCTGAGAAGGTTTCGTGGGTCTCGAAGATCGCCGCGCTGCAGGACACGAAGACCTACGCCGAGCTCACCTGGGAGGGCTCTTTCGAGGACTACCTCGAGATCGTCCGCAAGAACCCCAAGATCACCCGCACCGCCTACCAGAGGATCTACGACATGATCCTCAGCTACGGGAAGACCGAGTACATCGACAACAAGAAGAAGCTCACCCGCTACACCTTCTTCAGTGACGAGAAGTTCGGCGGCCGGGACGCCATCTTCGGCCTCGATGTGCCGCTGATGAAGCTCGTCAACGTCTTCAAGTCCGCCGCCCAGGGCTACGGCACCGAGAAGCGCGTCATCCTCCTGCACGGCCCCGTGGGCTCCTCCAAGTCCACCATCGCCCGCCTGCTCAAGAAGGGCATGGAGGAGTACTCCAGGACGCCCGAGGGCGCCGCGTACACCTACTCCTGGACCACCGACAAGAAGCAGCCGGACGGCTCGGTCGCCAAGGAGAAGATGAAGTGCCCCATGAACGAGGAGCCGCTCAACCTCATCCCCAAGGAGTGGCGCTCGAAGATCTTCACCGAGCTGTCCCCGCCGGAGAGCGGCTACACCATCCCGGATGGCAGCGAGCTGTGCCCCGCCTGCCGCTTCGTCTTCAAGGAGCTGATGACGCAGTACCAGGGTGACTTCGCCCAGGTCATGAGCCACATCCGCGTCAACCGGCTCATCTTCAGCGAGAAGGACCGCATCGGCATCGGCACCTTCCAGCCCAAGGACGAGAAGAACCAGGACTCCACCGAGCTCACCGGCGACATCAACTACCGCAAGATCGCCGAGTACGGCAGTGACTCGGACCCGCGCGCCTTCAACTTCGACGGCGAGTTCAACATCGCCAACCGCGGCATCATCGAGTTCGTCGAGGTGCTCAAGCTGGATGTGGCCTTCCTCTATGATCTGCTCGGCGCCTCGCAGGAGCACAAGATCAAGCCGAAGAAGTTCCCCCAGACGGACATCGACGAAGTCATCATCGGGCACACCAACGAGCCCGAGTACAAGAAGCTCGAGAACAACGAGTTCATGGAGGCCTTGAGAGACCGCACGGTGAAGATCGACGTGCCGTACATCACCAAGCTGGGCGAGGAGGTGAAGATCTACGAGAAGGACTTCAACTCGCGCGCCATCAAGGGCAAGCACATCGCCCCCCACACGCTGGAGATGGCCGCCATGTGGGCGGTGATGACGCGCCTGGAGGAGCCCAAGAAGCACAACCTCTCGCTCCTGCAGAAGCTCAAGCTCTACAACGGCAAGACGCTGCCCAACTTCACCGAGGACAACATCAAGGAGCTGCGCAAGGAGTCCATCCGCGAGGGCCTCGAGGGCATCTCCCCGCGCTACATCCAGGACAAGATCTCCAACGCCCTGGTGAGCGACAAGGGCGAGGGCTGCATCAACCCCTTCATGGTCCTCAACGAGCTGGACGCCGGCCTCAAGACGCACTCGCTCATCAACAGCGAGGACTCCCGCAAGCGCTTCAAGGAGCTGCTCACCACCGTGAAGCAGGAGTACGAGGACATCGTCAAGAACGAAGTCCAGCGCGCCATCTCCGCCGACGAGGACGCCATCGGCAAGCTGTGCGGCAACTACATCGACAACATCAAGGCCTACACCCAGAAGGAGAAAGTGAAGAACAAGTACACCGGCCTCTACGAGGAGCCGGATGAGCGCCTCATGCGCGCCATCGAGGAGAAGATCGACATCCCCGAGAGCCGCAAGGACGACTTCCGCCGCGAGATCATGAACTACATCGGCGCGCTCGCCGTGGAGGGGAAGACGTTCAACTACCGGACCAACGAGCGGCTCCACAAGGCGCTGGAGCTGAAGCTGTTCGAGGATCAGAAGGACAGCATCAAGCTGAAGAACCTGGTGTCCAGCGTGGTGGACAAGGAGACGCAGGAGAAGATCGATCTGGTGAAGGACCGGATGATGAAGAACTACGGCTACTGCGAGATCTGCTCCACCGACGTGCTGAACTTCGTGGCGAGCATCTTCGCCCGAGGGGACGCGAAGGAGTAGCCGTGTCTCTGAAGATCCACCAGGACCACTCCCGCTTCAAGGCGATCGTCCGAGGGAAGATCAAGGCCAACCTGCGCAAGTACGTGCAGAAGGGCGAGATGCTGGGCAAGAAGGGCAAGGATGCCATCTCCATCCCCATCCCCTTCATCGACATCCCGCGCTTCAAGTACGGCCACAAGGAGCAGGGCGGCGTCGGACAGGGAGAGGGCGAGGTGGGTCAGACGCTCGGCCCCGGGCAGGTGCAGCCTGGGGACGGGCACGGCCAGGCCGGCCAGGGCGAGGGCGAGCACGCCCTGGAAGTGGACGTCACCCTGGACGAGCTGGCGCAGATCCTGGGCGAGGAGCTGCAGCTGCCCAACATCGAGCGCCGGCACAACGAGAAGATCGTCACCCAGAAGATCAAGTACACGGGCATCAACACCACCGGCCCGGAGTCGCTGCGCCACTTCAAGCGCACCTTCAAGCAGGCGCTGAAGCGGCAGATCGCCACCGGCACGTACGATCCGAAGAACCCGGTCATCATCCCCACGCGCGAGGACCGGCGCTACCGCAGCTACAAGCTCCAGGATCTGCCGGAGACCAACGCCGTCATCATCTACATGATGGACGTGTCCGGCTCCATGGGCGACGAGCAGAAGGAGATCGTCCGCATCGAGAGCTTCTGGCTCGATACGTGGCTGCGCCACCAGTACAAGGGCCTGGAGTCCCGCTACATCATCCACGACGCGGTGGCGCGCGAGGTGGACCGGGAGACCTTCTTCCACACCCGCGAGTCCGGCGGGACGATGATCTCCAGCGCCTACAAGCTCTGCCGGGACATCATCGCCGCGGACTACCCGAAGAGCGCGTGGAACATCTACCCGTTCCACTTCTCGGACGGGGACAACTGGAGCGCGGACGACACGCGGCAGTGCATCGACATGCTGCGAAACGATGTGCTGCCCAACGTGAACCAGTTCGCCTACGGCCAGGTGGAGAGCCCGTACGGCAGCGGCCAGTTCATCAAGGATCTGCGCGATGCCGTGGGGGATCAGACCAACGTGTCCCTCAGCGAGATCGCCGACAAGGACGCCATCTACAACTCCATCAAGGACTTCCTCGGCAAGGGCCGCTGAAGCGCCGCCTGCCCCCCACGGAGCTCGAGCCCGATGCCCAAGAGCCTCACACCCCGCCTGGCCGCGCTGAACGAGGAGATCCTCGGGTATGCCCGCGAGTTCGGGCTCGACTTCTTCGAGACCGTCTTCGAAGTCGTGACGTATGACGAGATGAACATGGTGGCCTCCTACGGAGGCTTCCCCAACCGCTACCCGCACTGGCGCTGGGGCATGGAGTACGAGCAGCTCTCCAAGGGCTACGAGTACGGCCTGTCGAAGATCTACGAGCTCGTCATCAACAACGACCCCTGCTACGCGTACCTGCTGGAGAGCAACGCGGACGTGGACCAGAAGCTGGTCATGGCCCACGTGTACGGCCACTGCGACTTCTTCAAGAACAACTTCTCCTTCCGCCACACCAACCGGCGGATGATCGACGAGATGGCCAACCACGCCACGCGCGTGCGGCGGTGGATCGACAAGATCGGCGTCGAGAAAGTCGAGGACTTCATTGACCGGACGCTGAGCCTGGAGAACCTCATCGACCAGCACGCTCCGCACATCCGCCGCAACCCGGATCCGAAGCGGGCCGAGGACGAGGCCAAGGCCAACGAGCGCGTGGAGGGCTTCAAGGTCGGCCGCGAGTACATGCGCGGCTTCATCAACCCCAGCGAGTTCCTCGACTCCCAGCGCAAGAAAGTCGAGGACGAGAAGCAGCGCTCCAAGAAGTTCCCCGAGCGCCCCCAGCGCGACGTGCTCTACTTCCTGCTGGAGCACGCCCCCCTGGAGCCGTGGGAGGCCGACATCCTCAGCATCCTCCGGGACGAGGCCCACTACTTCGCCCCCCAGGGCCAGACGAAGATCATGAACGAGGGGTGGGCCAGCTACTGGCACTCCACCATCATGACGCGCCGCGCCCTGAAGGATGAGGAGATCATCGACTACGCGGACCGCCACTCGGGCACCATGGGCACCCGCCCCGGCGCGCTGAACCCCTACAAGCTGGGCATCGAGCTGTGGCGGGACATCGAGGAGCGGTGGAACAAGGGCCGCTTCGGCAAGGAGTGGGACGAGTGTGATGACCTGCGGGCCCGCGGCTCGTGGGACAAGAAGCTGGGCGCCGGCCGCGAGAAGATCTTCGAGGTCCGCAAGCACTACAACGACATCACCTTCATCGACACCTTCCTCACCGCCGAGTTCGCCCTGGAGCAGAAGCTCTTCGTCTACGGCTTCAACGACAAGCGCAACTCCTGGGAGATCCTCGACCGGGAGTTCCGCAAGGTGAAGTCCAAGCTGCTGCAGGGGCTGACCAACTTCGGCCAGCCCATCATCGAGGTGATGGACGCCAACTTCGAGAACCGCAGCGAGCTGCTCCTGGCCCACAAGCACGACGGGCAGGATCTGAAGGGCGACTATGCCCGGGAGACTCTTAGAAACTTACAGTCTCTCTGGCGTCGCCCTGTCAACATCATTACGAAGTACGATGGCAAGGGCGTCATGCTACGCTACGACGGCCAGAACCACTCGGAGAAGAAGGTCGACCTCTAGAGCGTCTCTGGGGTTGCCGGAGCAAAGAACGGATGGGCTCGCGCATCGAAGCAGTGGAGGTGCTGTCTTTCAGGCTCGAGCTGCCCAGGCTGGCGCTGGAGCGTCTCCCGTCGGAGCTGGGTTCTGCCCTGCCCGTACGTGTCGAGAAGGAAGAGGACGGCACGCTGTGGGTGGAACACGACGGCCAGGAGAGCTTCCTACGCTTTCACCTGGAGGGTGATGGCGCGGAGCTGGTGGAGATCTCCATCGCCCACGATCAGCAGGGCACCTTCTTCCAGAAGGTGCTGGGCGCCCTGATGGTGCGCTTCCACGGCGATCTGCGGGCGCGGCTCGTGTTTGATCCGCGGGAGCGCCCCGCCCAGGAGCCCTGGGCGGAGGTGAGCATCGAGCGCGGCCGGACGAGCTGGCCCGGCCTGGCGACCCAGTCCGCCGCCGTCCGCCTGGCCCACGCCGCCGCCGAGGGTGGCAGCGTGGGGGCCTCGGGCGAGGGCGAAGAGCCGCCCTCTGAGGAGCCCCTCACCCCCGAGGAGGAGGAGCTGTCGCGACTGCTGGCCCGTGCCGAGACGGCGTGGCAGGAGTACCAGCGCCTCAAGCGCCAGCGGCAGCAGCCGAAGTAGGCCAGGGGCACTGAAGAGCAGGCAGCCGGGCGGGCGGGCGATATTCCCCGGCCAGGAGTTGGGCAGGAGCGAGGACCTCTTCTACACTCCTGTATCAGCGCTCATGAGAACCGTTCCCCTGCTCTGCCTCGCGGCCCTGCTGGCTGCCCCGCTCGCCTTCGCGTCCTCCAGCTATACCGTCAAGAACCGCCGCATCGAGCCGCGGCAGACGCTCGCGCAGGCGCTGCATGATGCGGCGCTGCCGGATGCGCAGGTGGAGGCCGTGGTCTCCGCGCTGGAGGGCGTGTTCGACTTCCGCAAGTCCCGCCCGGGCGATCAGTTCCGCCTCGTCCTGCGCGAGGGTGTGCTGGACTTCTTCGACTACCGGCAGAGCGCGGTGGACGAGTGGCAGGTGCGCCGCGACGGCGACAAGTACGTGGGCAGCAAGCGCACCATCGAGGTGGAGAAGCAGCTCTCCCTGGTGACGCTGGAGATCAGCAGCTCGCTCTACGAGGCGGCGCTGGCGGCGGGCGAGGATCCGAGCATCGGCGTGGTGCTGGCGGACGTGTTCGCCTGGGACATCGACTTCTACCGGGATCCCCGCAAGGGCGACAAGGCCCGGGCGCTGGTAGAGAAGTTCGTCTCCAAGGGCCGGGTGCTGCGCTACGGCGAGGTGCTGGCGGCCGCCTACGAGGGCGGGCTGGTGGGCTCCAAGCGCGTCTTCCGCTACCAACCGGCGGACGGGCAGCAGGCCAACTACTTCCAGGAGGACGGCTCCAGCGCGCGGAAGACGTTCCTCAAGAGCCCACTGAAGTTCGCGCACGTCACCAGCGGCTTCGGCTCGCGCTTCCACCCGGTGCTCCAGTACCTGAAGAACCACAACGGGGTGGACTACGGCACGCCCATTGGCACGCCGGTGTGGTCGGTGGCCGACGGGACGGTGACGAAGGCCCAGAACACGGGCCCGGGCGGCAACACCGTCTGCGTGCGGCACACCAACGGCTTCGAGACGTGCTACCTGCACCTGTCCAAGTACGGTGCCGGCGTGCGCGTGGGCTCACGGGTGAGCCAGAAGCAGGTGATCGCCTACTCGGGCAACACCGGCCGCAGCACCGGGCCCCACCTGCACTTCGCGCTCAAGCGCGGCGGGCAGTTCGTCAACCCGCTCAACCAGAAGTTCCCCCGCGCGGAGCCACTGCCCAAGGCCCAGCTGCCGGACTTCCTCGCCCGGACGAAGGAGCTCGCCTCGCAGCTGGACTCCGTGTCCGTGGCCTCGGCCGCTGGCGGCTCGGGCTCGGCCCCACAGGCCTCCGCTCCCGTGCCCTGACCCGGCGCGTCATTCCTCCCACTCGAGGAGGAACTCCGCATGGTCCAGGCCGTGGATGGTGCTCGTCACCTTCCCTTGCACTCCCGTCACCTCGAGCGCGGCGGACAGGGTGCCCTCGTGGAAGAGGGCCGGCTGCATGTCGCCGCGGAAGACGAGGCGCAGCTGCCGAGCCCCTAGCACCTCACACTCGTGGGAGCCGTAGTTCACCAGCGTGGCGTAGGCGATGGAGGTGTTGGCGAACCCCCGCTTGGGGTTCTTGCGGCCCATGATCTTCGCCAGCGCGCGGCCCACCGTGGAGAAGTAGAAGAACTGGTGGAGGCACGCGGCCCCACAGGCGCGGAGCGCCTCCTGCTCGGAGCCCAGGTGGGGTGACAGCAGCTCCGCGGCGGTGAAGAGCAGGCGCGTGAAGTCGCTCGCCGGGTAGGAGAAGAAGTCGATGATCCGCTGCAGGCCCAGCTCCCGGGCCAGCCGCGACGAGGCCTCCTCGCCTGCATGCTCGGCCACCAGTGCGAGGATGGCGTTGAAGGCCAGCCCCCTCACCGTATGGACGGGCCGCACCAGCTCCAGGCGCCGGGCCAGCTCGGTGGTGTGACTGCCGACCATGGGACGTTGGCCTCACTTCCAGCCCTCCTTTTAGCAGACCCTCACGCAACG
>NZ_DASPHO010000145.1:0-3862 GCF_035629615.1 Hyalangium sp.
GAGCGCCGCGCTGCCCAGCCCTTGCACCGCTCGGAAGAGGATGAGCGGCACCGTCCCCCACGCCACACCGCACAGGAAGCTGCCCCCCAGGAAGATGAGGATGCCGGCGACGAGGATCCCCCTGCGCCCGAACACATCCGACAGCTTGCCCCACAGCGGCACCATCGTCGTGGAGGCCACCAGGTACGAAGTGGTGAGCCACGGATAGAGCGAGGCCGGGATCGCCAGATCGACCTGGATGGCGGGCCCGGCGGTGGCAACGATGGTCTGGTCCAGCGCGGCCAGCAGCAGTCCCAGCAGCGCGCCCAGCAGGGTGAAGGCCTTCTGCGAGCGGCTGAAGGAGAAGGGCGCATCGGCCAGCGAGGCCATGGAGGCAGCGGAGTCCATATCCAAGGATGCAGGAAAGGTGGGGCCGAAGGGGTGCTCAGTGCACCTACCTGGGCATGCAAACCCCAAGTCCGTCTCGGTTGGTTGCCTGCCTCTTGGGCAGAGCAGCGCGCGAGCCTAGGCTCGCCCCCCATGTCCAAGCCCTTCGTCTCCAAGGTCCCCTACGAGCCCGGCCATCCTCACGTCCTCGCCATCTATTGCTCGGATGGGCGCTTCACGGAAGCGGTGGAGGAGCTGTCGCACCACCTGGGACACGAGCGCATCGACACGCTCACCTTCCCCGGAGGACCCGGGCTGCTCAACCGCTGGTCCGCGGACTACATGGAGAGCGACATGATCACCCGCGCGGCAAACTTCCTCATCCAGGGCCACCATATCCAGGAGGTGCTGTTGCTGGCGCACGCGGGCTGCGGCTACTACCAGAACCGCCACGGTGCCCTGGGCGCGGAGTTCATCGCCGAGCAACAGCTCAAGGACCTCGAGGCCGCCGCCGAGGAGCTGCGCAAGGCCCATCCTGACCTCATCGTCCACAAGTTCTTCGTTCGCCCCAAGGGGACGAAGATCACCTTCGAGTCGCTCGAGTAGCCGCGCGGCGCTGGCCCGTGCGTGGCGGGCGGTGGTGGGCAGCGGCGGACGCTGAGCCTACTTCGCGTCGCCGGTGTCGGGCTCGAGCACGAAGAGGACCCACTGGCCCGCGGCGTGGTGCTCCAGCAGGTAGAGCTGGCCGGGCTCGAAGCCCGCCTCGAAGACGGCGGCGAGCTTCAACGTGCTCGGGTTCACGGAGCTGTAGTCCTCCGGCTTCCCTTTGCCGAGCGCGGCGAGCCGGGCAGGCTGCTGAGGAAACCGCAGCCGCTCTCCATGGGGGCGTTGCTCGTAGGAGAACGTCACGCCCTGCATCGCCGGATCGGCCTTGAAGGACTGTCCCAGCTGCACGACGGCCTGCCGCACCGTCGCGTTCTGAAAGGGAGGAGGCGTCGAGGACACGATGTACCGGACGCGCAGCCGGGTCGGCTTCTCCAGGCGGATCTCCCCGAGGTTCTTCCTCCCGCCCGGGAGGGAGTTGAAGACCCGGCTCTGGGGCGCGTGCCCGGGAGCCTTGAACCAGAGCTCGTACCGGGCCGGGGGAGGCGAGAGGCCTCCGAGCTGGAAGCTCCCATCCTTCTCCCGCTTCACCTCCAGCCGCGCCGCGGGCCTGTCCCCACTCACCTTGCCGGTGAGACTGTTGGGTTCTCCTGGCACGATGAAGGCATACACCTGGATGCGAGCCTTCGGATCCGCGGCCACCACCCGCCCGTGCACGACGCCGATCTTCATGGGGGACACCGGGCTCAGGGGGATGTCTCCCACATGAAGGACTTCAAGGTCCGGCAGGCCCGTGAGGGGAATGTCCACTGCCTCGTAGCCATGCAGGCGCAAGGCGATGGGACGGCGCAGATCCTCGGCCAGCGTCACGAACCAGCCGTCGCTCACCAGAGACACCTGGCTGGTGAGCGGGTCCAGGCGGCCGGTGCCGCCCTGGAGGGAGAGGTGGCCCACCACGACACGGCCTCGGCCCAGCTTCTGGCGCTCCGCCTTGGCCTTGTCGACCGCGGCCAGCAGCTGGGTGGCAGTGGTGGACTTGCCAACCTTGCGGAGCTTCGCGACGGCCTCTTCCAGCGAGGCTTGGGTGGGCGCTGGCTTCGCGCTGGGAGCAGGAGTCTCCGCGGCCAGGGCTCCAGTCCCCCAGGTGAACACCAGCAACCCGGAGACGAGGGTAGAGCGGAGGAGGAGGCGGGACTTCAGGGACCCGACAATCGAGGAGAGGCTCACGGCTCCATAGTAGAGAAGGTGCTCGTGAGAAGGGTAGCCGTGAAGCTCCTCGCGTCAATGCAAGGCAGCGGGCCGGGCTCCCCCCGAACCCGGCCCGCTGCCCGGGTGCTGCTCCGGCACGCCTCCAGACAGCGAGGCAATCCAGGACGGTACCGCACGCGGAGGCGGGAGCCTCTCACCCATACGGGTGAGGCTCGGCCGGGCCTTGGTGTGCTAAAAGCCTGCAAGAGGCATGTCCAGGCGGGGGGTGTGCGCCTGCGAGGAGGAGCTGTCATGGGAGGTTTGCGTGAGCGGAGGCTCCTCGAGCTGATGGAGGCACTCACCAGCTCGCTGGACCTCAACCAGGTGCTCTCTGGCTCCTATCAGGTCATGTCACAGCTGCTGGTGGCGGATTACGCGGCGATCTGCGTGTCCAAGCCGGGACAGCCCGCCGCTTATGACTGGGCCGTGGCGAAGATGCCCAGAGCGTTCTTTGATCGCTATCCCGAGCTGGCCGGCGAGGACTTCGTGCGCCGCGCGGTGATGAGGAAGCCAAATAGGGTCTTGCGTGACTCGGAGATGCTGTCGCGCGAGGCGCTGAGGCAGAGCTCGCTGTACAGGCATTGCCGCGAGCTGAAGATGCCCCTGGAGTACGTGATGGCGGTGCTGCTGGACGTGAAGAGTGAGTGGCATGGAGGCTTCACGCTCTACAGGGAGAGCAAGCGGCGGCCCTTCTCCGAGGATGAGAGGCAGCTCTTGCAACGCCTGACGCCGGTGCTGGCGAGCACCGTCCGCAACTGCAGGACGCTCGCTGAGGTGAGTGAGCAAGGCCAGCTCCTGGACGCGCTCTTCCACCATGAAGGCATCGAAAGCATCGTGCTCGTCCCTCCAGGAAAGGAGCTGATGCGCACGGCTCACTCCACCGCGCTGGTGCAGAAGTGGTTCGCGCCCGTGGAGCTGGGCCGCCGGGGCTTGCCCTCGGTGTTGTGGGAGCGGCTCGCCCTGCTCCAGGCCGCGGGAGGGCTCATCTTCTTCGGGCAGGACCTCTGGGAGCGTCCGGGGCCCGATCGAAGCCTGAAGGTGACGTTCGTCCCGTTGCCAGAACAGGAGGGGCAGCGGCCCTGGGCGCTGCTCCTGCAGGAGGTGCCGCACCTGGTGATGGTGCCGCCTCCCCGGGAGTGGCAGCAGAAGCTCACCCCGCAGGAGATGCGGGTGGTGGAGTGGATGCTGAGAGGCGTTGACAATCAGTCGATCGCTGAGCAACTGGGCCGCTCGGTGAACACGGTGAAGACGCACCTGAAGAAGATCTACTTCAAGCTGGCGGTGCCAGGCCGGGCCAAGCTCATCCTGGCCGCCCAGGAGCTGAGTGCCAGGGAAGGCGGACGCAGAGGGCTCTTGCCTCAGTAAAGCGCTCAGCGCCCGAGCGTGCTGAAGGCCTCTCCCGCGCATGCCGGGAGGGGCCTTTGTCTTTCAGAGGGGACAGTGCCTGGCGCCCATCGGCGCAGCGCGTCGTAAGTCCAGGCGCCTGGCGGCAGGGTAAAGATCTACCCACTTGCTGCGCTGTGCCACGGGGGCAGGCCGGATCCCCCAGGGCCCGGCCCGCCCCGCCGTGTCTTTGTTCTGCCTTCGGGGTCGGGGTCCCGAATAGACAGACCCGAAGTGGCTCTCCCTTGGGTCAAGCACTCTC
>NZ_DASPHO010000146.1:0-17602 GCF_035629615.1 Hyalangium sp.
GAGTGCTGGGCGGACAGGTGGGCACCTCCGACACGGACATGCTCCCTTTCGGCGTGGGCATGACGCGCCCGGAGAAGATCTCGGGCCCCGTGCCTCAATACACGCGTGAGGCCATCGAGGCCAAAGTGCAGGGCCTGGTGATCGCCAAGTGCGTCATCACGCTCGAGGGCACGGTGGAGAAGTGCCGGATGATCAAGCCCTTGCCTCACATGGAGAAGGCGGTGCTCGATGCTCTGTACGCGTCACGCTACAAGCCTGTCACCTATCAGGGAAAACCCGTCGCGGTGGACTACACGTTCAACATCAAGCTCTCGTTGCCACCCCAGGACGGGCCGGTGAACGTCCAGGGCGGTGGCACGAAGACTGACAAGGAGAAGACACGATGAAGCTGTTTGCCAACATCATGGTGGGCTTCGTGGCGCTTGCGCATGTCGGATTCATGGTCCTGGAGATGTTCTTCTGGGACCACGCCGTGGGCGAGAGAGTGTTTAAGCTGCCGCGCGAGGTGCTGCATTCCTCGGCAACGCTGGCCGCCAACCAGGGCCTCTACAATGGCATCCTGGCCGTGGGCCTGGGCTGGGCGCTGGCCACTGGCAAACGCGATGTGAAGCTGTTCTTCCTGGGCTGCGTGGTGGTCGCAGGCGTCTTCGGCGGCTTCACCTCCAAGCTCTCGATCCTGTTCATTCAGGCGATGCCGGCGTTGCTGGCACTGGTGCTCGTGCTGCTGTCGTCGCCGAGGACGGAAGCCCGCTGAGCTGCTCGCTCAGTCCATGAACCAGAGAGGGCTCTGCGCCAGCCCATGCAATCGCCTGCCACTGGCCTCGTATTCTACATTGTAGTAATCAGGACCCCGCCAGTGAGACGAGGTGCGCGTGCAACAGTCCAACCCGAGGAGTGGAGGCCCCCTGGGGGTCCCCCGTCTCCCTCTGGCGCTGCTGCGGGCGTGGCTTCCCTACGCTGAACGGGACGAGGTGATTGCCGAGCTCTCCGCCGAGCTCGCTGTCCGGGAGGCCCGAGAGGGTCGCCGGGCCGCGCGCGCGTGGCTGTGGCGGCAGGTGCTCGGCTCGGTGCCACCGCTTCTGCGGCGGACGTTCTCTCGCGGCTGGACTGGCTTCGAGCCGGCCTCCAGCCGCCTACGCCCTGGAGGGCCTCCCATGGAGAGCTTCATCATGGATCTGCGGTACGCGGCGCGCCGGCTGCGCTCGCGTCCCACCTACGCGTTGCTGGCGGTCCTCACCCTTGCGCTCGGCGTCGGTGGGACGGCGGCGGCCTTCGGGCTGGTGCGGGGGATGCTGCTGTCGCCGCTGCCGTACCCCGCGGAGGACCGGCTGGGCTTGTTCTGGTCCCCGGGGAACTGGTCCGAGAAGGAGTTCCTCTACCTGTCGTCCGACTGGTCCGGCTTCAGCGCCGTCGCGGCGTTCAAACAGAGGGATCTCCCGCTGCGGCGCGGAGTGGACACGACTCCTGAGCTGGTGGCGGCGGTTCCCACGAGCGCCGGGCTCTTCGACGTGCTCGGGGTGCGCCCCACGATCGGTCGCGCCTTCGAGCCCAACGAAGACCGCCCAGGTGCCGAGCCGGTGGTGGTCCTCAGCCACGAGCTCTACAAGTCGCTCGGCGGACAGCCGTCGCTGGTGGGGAGCACGGTGGAGCTCGACGGGAGGCCACACACGGTGGTGGGCGTAATGCCCCAAGGCTTCTGGTTCCCGGATCCGACGGTGCGCCTCTGGGTGGCGGAGCCGCTGAACGAAGAGGACCGCTCCGGCAACTACGCCTTCGTGGGACGGCGGGCGCCCGGGACCGATGGACCCGCACTCGCCCTGGCGCTGGATCGTCTCGCATCGCGGCTCCGCGAGGAGTTCCAGTACCCGGCACAGTGGGACAAGACGCGCTCGCCCTCCCTGACGCCTCTTCGCGAGCACCTGCTCGGGCCGCTCGAGGCCCCGCTGCTCGCGACGCTCGCGGCAATGGCAGTGCTGCTGCTCATCGCGTGCGCCAACGTCGCCGCCCTGATGCTGGGGCAGGTGGACAGCCGTGCCACCGAGCTGGCGGTCCGGGAGGCGCTCGGTGCCGACCACCGCCGGATGACGCAGCAGCTCGTCGTGGAGGCGCTCCTGCTGGGGCTGGCCGCCGCCGGGCTCGGCGCGGTGATCGCGGCTCAGGGCTTCCGGTTGCTCTCCGAGGCGCTCCCGCTCGGGCCCCTGGCCGCACGCGGCTCGCTGGACTGGGGCGTGTTCTTCGCCGCGCTGCTGCTAGCGCTCGTCGCGGCGCTCGCGGTGGCCTGGCTGCCGGCACGCTCGTTGCGGAAGTCCAATCCGCAGCGCGCACTAGGAAACTCGCGGACGGGCGGGATCGGCGCTCGCGGTGGAAGGACCGAGGGGGCGCTGGTGGTGGGGCAGGTGGCGCTCGCGGTGCTGCTGACGGCGGGGGCCGGGTTGCTGGTGCGCTCGGTGGCGAACCTGAGCGCCATCGATCCGGGCGTGGACATCGGCCGCGTGGCGGTCCTGGACGTGGTGATGGAGGCGAACGTCGAGCCGGATGCGCGGCGGCGGCTGGTAGCGGAGCTGGAGGCGGGACTCGCGGCGCTGCCGGGAGTCCGTGCGGCGGGCTCTACCCAGAAGCTGCCCCTGCGGGGCTCGGGCGACAACTGGGGAATCAAGCTGGAGGACAAGCCGGACCTCCCATCCACCACCGCCTCCGTGCGGTTGGTGACGCCCGGGTATTTCCAGACGGTCGGGATCCAGCTGCTCGAGGGACGCCTGCTGGCTGCCAGCGACCGGGAGGACACAGAGCGCGTCGTGGTGATCAACCGTGCGCTCGCCGCGAAGTACTTCCCTGGCGAGAACCCCGTCGGGCGGCGCATTGGAACGGGGCTCGGCGGGTTTGAGCGGATCATCGGAGTGGTGGAGGACGTGGCGGAGGCGGCCCTCACCGACGGCCCCGTCCCGGCGCGCTACTTCCTCTACGCGCAGGTGAAGTCCTACGCGCCGACGCGGAACACGCTGGTGCTGCGCGCGGAGCCGGGCCACGATCCCGCGGCGCTGCTCGAGGACGCCCGCCGGCAGATCGCCGCCATCGCTCCCTCCGTGGCCGTGCACCGCGCCACCACCCTCGAGGAGGTGTTCGCGCACGCGATCGGACCCGCGCGGCAGGTGATGTCGGTCCTCGCGCTCCTCACGGCGCTCGCGGTGGTGCTCGGCGCGGTCGGTGTCTACGGCGTCACCTCCCACTTCGTCCGCCGGCGTCAGCGCGACCTGGGGATCTGCATCGCCTTGGGGCTGCGCCCCTCGCGCGTGGTGGCGCAGGTGGTGGGGCGGGGTGGAGTGCTGGTGCTGCTCGGGAGCGCGCTCGGCATCGTCGCGGCGCTCATCCTGGCGCGGCTGCTGTCCGCGTTCCTGTACGGGGTGAGCGCGGTGGATCCGTTGTCGCTCGCTGCCGCCACCCTGGCGCTGCTGGCCGTGGGGGTCGCCGCGGCGCTGCTGCCCGCGTGGCGCGCCAGCCGTCTCGATCCCGCCGCCGTGTTCCGCGAGAGCTAGACTCTCTCCAGAGGAGAACCCCATGCCGTCCCCCGCCAGCACGACGTCCGACGCGCCCCTCGGCACCTTCGAGGAGCAGGTGCTGCTTGCCGTGCTGCGCACCGGGCGGGCCCCCGAGGGAAGTGGCGCCTATGGGATGGCCGTCCGCCGGGAGTTGGAGGAGGTGGCCGGGCGTGAGGTGGCGATCGGCGCGGTGTACGCCACGCTGGACCGGCTCGAGGCGAAGGGGCTGGTCACCTCGGAGCGAGGGGACGCGGGCGCTGGAGGCTCCCGGCGGATGTTCGCCGTCACGCCTCGGGGAGCGCGTGCGCTGGCGGACTCGCGCGAGATGCGCGAGCGGCTCTGGCACGGCGTCGACCTCGTACCACTGCTTGCCGGTGGAAATGCACGGGGTGGCACTTGACCTATAGAAGGTGCCACCCCGGAGCAGGGCGATACCTCCAAAGTGGTATGCCCCCGATACGGGTGCTGTGTTGGACCGAGGCTGCGCCTCGATGTCATGGTGCGTCGCATGAGAGCACTGTCCGTCTTGCTGTGGCTGTTCGCTGGAACAGCCTTGGCGCAGGAGGAGGCTGTGAGCCCCCCTGTCTCCAGTGAGGCTTCGACCCAAGACGCGCGCATGGAGCTGGGCCTGCAGGCGGGCTACGCATGGGGCACAGACAACGAAGCCATTGTCCATGACGGGGGAGGCGCCCGGCTCCAGCTGCTCGCACGGCTCGGCTCCTATGTCGCTCTCGGGCCGGAGGTGGCCCTGTACGCCCATGCTGGCTCTCGGATCCAGATCGACGCGGGCGAAGTCGGCCACCTCAAGAATGAGGCCCTCTTCCAGCTCGGGGGAGTGGTGCGCCTCGTAGCGTACGTGGGCCGTGTCAGTCCCGCTTTCGTGGGAGGACTTGCTTGGTACAGGGCCGAGGACAGCCGGATCGGATTTTCCGTGGGGGTGGAGGTGGGACTGAACTTCGTGGACTGGCTGCCCCTGGTCGTCGACGCGCGCTACCACGACGACTTCGACATCGACCAAGCCAACAACAATTTCCGGACGCTGGGACTGGGCACACGCCTGTCCTGGTGAGGCGTAGACGCAGTCCATCACGCCCCAACCCCAGTCCGTCGGCCCTTTGGGGTGAGTGGTCAGCGCCACCAGCAACAAGGGGTGAGAGCAGTAAGGCCGTTGGCGGCGGCAGTCGAGGTGATCTCAATGCACAGCGGATGCCTGGAATGAGTCCCGGCGGAGCGACACGCAGCAGAGACCAGGCAGAGAGCGACACTCCGGTTTCCACTGGTCTCAGGTGTTACCACCCAGCGCCGTGATCACCTCTCCGGGGGGAGGAAGGCGAACACCCGCGCCGGGGCGCCGCTGCCATCCTTCACGAACAGCGGCGAGACGACGAGGAAGGCTCCGACGGGAGGCAGCGCCGAGAGATCCGCGAGGTTCTCGATGTGGTAGCCGCCCCCCGTCAGGAAGTCCTTGTGCTGCTCGAAGGTGGCGCTGGGGCCTGGGTCCGTGGAGAGGGTGTCGATACCGATGGCCCGCACCTGGCGCAGGCGCAGCAGGCGGCTGGCGGCCAGGGAGAGGCCGGGGAAGTGCATGACGCCGGCCGCATCCGCATTGCGGTAGCGCTGCTCGTCGGGCCAGCGCGCGGCCCAGCCGGTGCGGATGAGCACCAGATGCTGGGGCTGCAGTGGACCATGCTCGCGCTCCCACGCCTCGATGTCCGCGGTGGACACCTCGTAGTCCGGGTTGCTGGCCACCTGTGCGGTGACATCTACCACCGCGGCCGGGCCCCTCAGCACGTCCGGGGGGAGCCTGTCCACAGAGGCCGAGCCCGCGGCAAAGTGGGCCGGCGCGTCCACGTGGGTGCCGATGTGCTCCCCGAGCTCGAGTTGGCGGATGAAGTAGCCATCACGCTCGACAGTGCCCTGCACCTTCGCGCTGAGGCGCGTTCCGCCCGGGAAGACGGGCATGTCCGGGGTGAGCGGGTGGCCGAGATCGACGACCCGTGCGCGCGAGAGCCACTCGGCCGGGGTCTGCGACTCGCGGCCACTGGGGCCCGAGGTGGCGCAGGCCCCCAGCAGCAGGGCCAGGGGGAACAGCAGGAGCTTCCAGTATCCGGTATGCATGGAGGTGATCCTCGTCGGGGCAGCAGAACCGGCGAGAGGGTAGATCATGGCGACGGGGCCTCGCTGAAGCGTCAGGCGAGAGAGCAGGAAACTTGCGAGGCTACAGCGCTGTATCACCATGTGCGCATGCTCCCTTCCCGCCCTGTTCGCAGTGCTCGCAGTCTGTCGCTCCTGCTCGGAAACCGCCTGAACGTCCACACCGCGGACGTCTCCACGGGCGGCTTCAGCGTGGAGGCTCCCTTCGTCTTCCTGCCGGGCTCGTTGCTCCACGGCACCTTCGAGGTCGCCGGTCGCGAGCTGCCCTTCCGCGGGGAGGTGGTCTGGGCTCAAGCCGCCAGCCAGCCCCAGTCGCCCAGCCGCATGGGCGTGCGCTTCACCGAGGTTCCTGCCGAGGCTCACGGCTTCCTCGCCGGGTAGCGGCAGGCGCCTCAGTCCCTCATCACGCCCGCGAGCGTCAGGATCTTCAGCAGATCCTTGGCCCGGCTGCTGCCTTGCGACACCTGCCTGCGCAGCTCGCTCCCCAGGGCGGGCGTGTAGGCCTCGATGGCCGCGCGCTGGAGATCATCCTCGGCGAAGCCCAGGTTCTCCAGCGCCTTCCCGAGCAGCTCGAGCCCCCGCGGATCCTTCAGCCGCACCAGTGCCGCAGTGCCCGAGCCCAGTGCGTGAGGGCACCGCACCGCCAGCTCATAGGCCATGTCCGCCACCTCTCGCGTCTCGAGGTAGCCCAGCATCGCCAGACCCTGGGACCCGAACGTTCCCCGGCAGAAGACGTAGCTCTCGATCTGGGCCCGCGCGACCTTGCTGCCCTGCCGCGCGGCGGCCTCCAGCTCCTTCTCCTGCGCAAAGGTGTCACCCTCTCGGAATGTCACCTTCACCGGCACCTCGTAGCCGGCGTTGACCAGCTCCGCGGCCAGCTTATTCCGCTCCTGCTCCGGGTAGCGCGTCAGATCCCTCACGGCTCGGCGCGCGGCCGCGTCCCGGGTCGAGAGGGGCAGCAGGCGCTGCTGGGTGATCGGAACCACCAGTCCATGCAGGTAGGTGCCACGCTTCGCCAGCGCGTCATACAGCGCGAGCGCGCACGGCGGCGCCAGGTGCGATCGCTCTTCAGCTCCACGCATCACCGTCACGGTGAAGTCGTCGTTGCTGCGCGCCCACCCGGACACCTGATAGCTGCCCTTGGCCATCCCCTCGACGAGGGTGCTGGCCACCATGCCTGCATCCTCACAGCGCGGCTGCTGCACCGTCCCCTCCAACCTCCGGGCGAGCCGCCCCGCTTCTTCGTCCACCTGATCGCCGGTACGGAACTTGGCGCAGTGCGAGGTGCTCTCGACCCACTCCAGCACGCGCGGTGCCTTCTCCTTCTCCAGCCGCTTCAAGGCCCCGGGCAGCGCCCCAGGCACACCCGCCGAGGCGAGGAGCGCCATGGCCCGATCGAAAGGCTTCTTCGCGCCGAGCATCCCCTCACGCAGGGCCTTGTCCTCCAGGAGGATCTCCATGGCCAGCTTCGCCGCGCTCTGCGGTAGCTCCTGTCCCCTCATGCCGTAGGGATGGTACGGCAGCGCGCGCATCATCATCATCTGACACTTCAGCTCCGTCGCCGCGATGGCCAGCGCTGCACGCTCTCCGCCCATCCGCGCCGCCTTCGAGAGCACGTCGTAGCCAGCGGCTCCGTTCGAGCGCAGCAGGGAGGCGGCCTTCTTGGCGTGCTCGGGATCGTCGAGCTGGAAGACGGCCTCCCAGAGCGCGCTGTCATCAGCGGCTCGGGCGGGCCCCACGAGGACGAGCAAGGCAAAGCAGAGGACGGGGTAGCGCATGGAGACACTCTCAAGAGGTCAGGGGACGTCGAAGCCCTTCGGCGGCACGATCTGCGAGTACTCCCGTTGCCGCTGCTCCTCGAGCTGGACGTCTTGGGCGAAGGTGGCACGCATGTACTGCCGGAGATCCTGCTGAGTGAAGCCTGCGCCCACCAGGGTGAGGAAGCTCCGCAGGTCATCGCCGAGCTCACTCGCGTACGGGTAGCGCTCGTTCACATCCGGAGCCAGCGCCCGGAGGATGATCCGCTCCAGGATCTTGGGGATGAGGCGGTTGTGCGTGGAGGGCGGCGCCACCTGGACCTCACGCGTCATCCTTACGAGTTCGTAGGGACTGTCACTCACGAAGAGCCGCTGGCCCGTGAGCAGCTCGTACAGACACACGCCGGTGGCGAACACGTCCGAGCGCCGATCCACCGGCAAGCTGTCGATCTGTTCCGGACTGATGTAGCCGAACTTGCCCTTGATGATGCCGGGCTGGGTCTGCGTCACCCGGCCCGCCGCCTTGGCGATCCCGAAGTCGATGACCTTCACCTCGCCCTCGAAGGAGAGGAGGACGTCCTGCAGGGAGAGGCCTCGGTGGACGATGTTCAGGTCCCGCCCCATCCCATCCTTCTTCCGGTGGGCGGAGTCCAACCCGGCGCACATCTCGGCGATGCAGTAGCAGACCAGGGGGATCGGCGCGGGCTTGCCCGCTTTGCGCTGGTGCTCGAAGAGATCTCCCAGGGACTTGCCAGGGATGTACTCCATCGACAGGAAGGGCTCTGAGTCGACCTGCCCCAACTCGAAGATCTGCGCGATGTTGGGGTGGAGCAGCTGGAGCCCCAGCTGTCCCTCGTCGAGGAACATCGAGACGAACTCCTCGTCGACCGACAACATCGGGAGGATCCGCTTGAGCGCCACCACCCGCCCGAGCCCCTCACCGCCAAACCTCTTCGCGCGCCACACCTCGGCCATGCCTCCGAGGCCGACGCGATCGAGGAGCAGGTAGTCCCCGAAGGGAGTGGGGGAGGGACTTCGGGGGGACGTCACCATGGGCAGCGCCTCCGAGGTGGGATTTCGATTCTGCCAGTTTAAATAATTTTTAATGAGATGTCCTTGATTCCAGCTCCTCTAGAGAGGCATGGGGCCAAGGCCCTGGTTCATCCACCGCTGTTCTCAGAGGGAGTCCCCGTTGAAGACCTCGTTCCATGAAGGCAGGAGCCTGTTCGTCGCGCTGTGCATGGCTGGAGCCGGACTGACGGCGTGTGGCCCCGACACGGAGTGGATCCCGGAGGAAGTCACGGGGTCCACGGAGCAGGCCCTCACCGAGGGAGCTCCGCTCACGACCCACTCCGCGAGCTGTCTCCAGCTGCAGGACCAGAACACCTGGAGCGCCTATCCCTCGTACATGACGCCCGTGGGCCCCGCGCTCGGGCTGGATGACATCGTCCTGGATCTCAACCGCGTGGGCCCCGTGCTCTCCACCAGCCGTCCGCCGGCCGTGGGCTACAAGGGCGGCTTCCGCTGGAATGACGGCGACATGGCCACCACGGAGTGGATTCCCCAGGGCATGACCGCGGGCGTCTCCGGCAGTGCCAACGTCGCCATTGTCGCCTGGCACTACGCGCCCACTACCAGCCCGGACAAGGGCGTGCGGATTTCCGTGGCGGACATCTCGGACATGTCGGCGAGCGCGGTGAACTACCGGCACATCCTCCTGGTGCGGCCCACCAGCTCCGGCAACTTCACCACCATCCCCGAGCACGGGGGCGGCCTCACCTGGTTCGGCAACTACCTCTATATGGCGGACACCTCCGATGGCATCCGCGTGTTCGACCTCACGCAGATCCGCGAGGTGAACGCCAGCGCCACGTGCGAGGCAGCGCTCGGCCGCGTGGGCTCGGTGTGGTGCGCCTATGGGTACAAGTACGTGCTGCCGCAGGTGAGTGCGTACGTGGTGCCTGCATCCATCGTCAGCCCGTGCCGCCCCAAGTTCTCCTTCCTGGGCAAGGACACGCGCGGCACCACGCCGGTGGTGCTCTCGGGCGAGTACTGCAACAACACCGGCACCTCGTGCCCGTATGACGGCACCACGCCGGGGCTCGGCGGGCGGCTCTACCGCTGGCCCATGGACGTCGCCACGAATCGCCTCAAGACGGTGAACGGCCTGGTGGCACCCGAGAAGGCCTACATCATGAACGAGCCCAACGTGCAGGGGGTGGCTCCGATCATGACCTCGACGTCGACCAGCTCGTACTGGCTGAGCTCGACGCGCTACGGCGGCGCGCTCTTCAAGGTGTCCACGAGCGCCTCGCGCACGGCATACCTGTCGGGGAGCCTCCAGTGGGCGCGAATGCCCGAGGGCATGCACGCCACGGGCAGCGGCACCAACCTGTGGACAGTCACCGAGGGCGTCAGCGGTGTGACGTCCCCGGCCACTGGCGGGCGTGTGGTCTTCTACTCGGCGCAGTCCTCGCTGGACTGACGGGGAACGGAAGGCTCAGAGGGCCCAGCGGAAGGACATGCGGAGCTGGCAGGTGCCTTCCACCGTCCGGTGGCTACCGGCGCGTGGCGGAGGCGCCCATGAGCGCCTCGGCCTGGGTCACGAGCTTGAGGAACTCTTTGCGCTCGGCCTGGCCCTCGGAGGCCCCCTCCGCGAGCTTGCGCGCGGTGACCAGGCTCCAGCTCTTCGCCGCTGGGCTGTGGCGCAGGATGTCCGCCGAGGACGCCACCGCCAGCGCGAAGCGGAAGTCCGAGGAGGCCCCCTCCACCGACGAGCGCAGCATGCCCCGCTCGAAGGGGAAGCTCTGCTCGGCGGCCTCGGTGCCGTTGGGCGCCTTGGCACGGATGCGCACCGTGGCCAGCGGCGCCTGCTCACCGGTCAGCTCCACCTCATAGAGCGCGGTGACGTTGTGGCCCGCGCCGATCTCGCCCGCGTCCACCTTGTCGTTGCGGAAGTCGCGGTCCGCCACGTTGCGGTTCTCGTAGCCCACCAACCGGTAGCGGCGCACCGCCTCCGGGTTGAACTCCACCTGGATCTTCACGTCCTTGGCGATCACCTCGATCGTACCCGTGAGCTGCGTCTCGAAGACCTTCTTCGCCTCCTGGTAGCTGTCCACATAGAAGGAGTTGCCGTTGCCCTTGTCCGCCAGCTTCTCCATCAGGTCATCGCGGTAGTTGCCCATGCCGAAGCCCACGGTGGTCATCGTCACGCCCTCGGCCACGTAGTTCCGGATGTTCTCCAGCATGGACTCGGCGGAGAGGTTGGGCCCGATGTTGGTGTCACCATCCGTGAGGACGATGACGCGGGAGACCACGTTGCCACCGACCTTCTTCACCGCGTGGCGGTATGCCATCTCCATGCCAGAGCCCATGGCCGTGCCACCACCCGAACTGAGCGACTCGATCGCCGCGTAGATGCGCTGCTGATCCGTGGCGGGCGTGGGCGCCAGCACGTCCCGCGTGGAGCCCGCGTAGGTGACGATGGCCACCGTGTCGTTCTCGTTGAGGTTCTTCACCGCGATCTTCATCGACTCCTTGACCAGCGGCAGCTTGTCCGCCGACTGCATGGAGCCGCTGGTGTCCACCAGGAAGACGAGGTGCGCCGCCTTGCGCTGCGAGCGCGAGACGACCTTGCCCTGCACGCCCACGCGCATAAAGTGACGGCCCTGGGCGAACGGAGAGGGCGCGCCCTCGAGGTGCACGGTGAAGGCGCCCTTCTCGGGCGCGGCATAGCGGTACTTGAAGTAGTTGACGAACTCCTCGACGCGCACGGCCTCGGGCGGGGGCAGGTTGCCCTGCATCAGGTAGCGGCGCGCGAGCGAGTACGAGGCGGTGTCCACGTCCACCGCGAAGGTGGAGAGCGCGTCCTCCCGCGCATCGGTGAAGGGATTGGCCTCGTGGGCCTCGAACTTGTTGCCCTGGGAGATCGTCTCACGGGCGTCGCCACTGTGGACCAGGACCTTCTCCGGCTCGGGGGTCGAGGGCATGGGCTTCGGCTCGGCATGGACAGTGGGAGCCTTCATCAACAACGGCTTTGCGGGCTTGGCGCGCAAGAGGCCAGAGGAGGGCGGAGGAGGAGGGGGAGCGTCCACGGAGGGCTGGCCCATCGCACCCGTGGGAGCGGCGAGCGCATCCTTCCTGTCGGACTCGGTGGAGAGGCTAGCGCCCAGCACACCGCCCAGCACACCGCCCTCGACACGGCCCTCAACAATGCCCTCCACGTCGCCCTCGACGCTCTCTCCATCTCCACCCATGTCCGCCGGTGCGGACTGGGACTCGGCCTGGAGGCGATCGACCTCTCTGGTCGCGGATGCCACCGCCATGGTGGATTCCTGAGTCGCCTTGGTGGCGCACCCGGGGATGAGGCTCACGGCGAGGAAGGTGCTTCCCCAGCGGGACAGACGGCGCAGGGTGGACTGGGACATGTGGACTCCACGATCGAAGGGACGCGACTCGAACGCACGAGCCCTTTATTCGGGTCTAAGCACCGCGCGGATATTCAATCGCACCGGTCGGCCTGAGTGGCGCCAGCACGAAAAAGCTCAGGGATTCCGCCAGGATTCCGGTTGCACCAGGCCTTCGAGGCCCACGTTCATGGAGCGCACGCGAGGCCGGGCTCGGGGGCCTCCTGATCCTGGAGGTTGTGCAGCCAGACACAACGCGGCTCAGCCTGGAGCGACGCCCCGGCGCTCCACATCGTTCGCCTGGAGCCCTCGGAAGCCCAGCGCCTCGGTGAACCGGAGGAACTCCTTTGCGGGGAGGCTCCCCCCGGTGGCCTGGGTGTGGCCGTGGGCGAACTCGCCCTCGAAGGGTGGCAGGTCGAGCTCGCGCAGGAAGGCGATGAGATCCAACGGCTCGCGGCTGCGCACCGCGAAGTTCACTCGCCCGGGCAGGTAGCCCGCGTTGGCGGCGATGATGATGTGCTCGGGGAATCGCTGGGCCCAGCGGACCGCCACCAGCGGGTGGACCTGGGCGCCAGAGCTGAACAGCAGCAGCGCCACGTTGCCAGCGATCCGGGGGGGCGCCTTGGCGCAGCGGGCCACCTCGCGCTGGACCTCCAGGCGGCAGTCTCGGAGCGCGTCCACGCCAGGGACTCGGCCCTCGGTGATGTCCGCGGCGCTGCCGGCGCGCATCAGCACCTCAAGCGCCAGGGACGCGGCGAAGTGGGAGGAGCGGCGCGCGGCATTGAGGAGGGCGACCGCCTCTGTCACGGCCTTGCGCCCCGCACGGCGCAGTGCGTCTTTGAGGAAGGGCAGGGGAGCGTCCGCCCCGAGATCCGCGACGGTCCCCATCACGGCCAGCCACTCCAGAGGCCCTGGGATGACCAGCGGTGCGACGAGCGCATAGGTCAGCAGGCTCGAAGGAGCGACGGGCAGGTGGCCGGCGCTGGAGAGCACCAGGACCCCCTCAGGGAACTCGGTGGAGGGGTGATGGTCGACGAGGAGCGTGGGCAGCCCTGAGACGATGGGCCCGGCGCGGCTGCCCATGTCGAGGACCACGAGCGCCTCGGCGCCAACCTGGCTCAGCCGCTCCTGGAATGCGGGCGAGTGAGCGTGCTCTCCCTTACCCGGGAGCCGAGAGGTGGTGCGGGCCCCGAGCATCCGGATCGCCCTGAGGGCGAGCACGCCGGAAGACAGCCCGTCCACATCCGTGTGCGGCGCGACGAGGACGTGCCGATCCCTCTGTTGCTCCAGGAAACGACGTGCGCTCGCCAGCGCCTCGGCGGGGGCGGGCCACCCTGGATCCCCTGTCAGTCCCAGCAGCATGAGTTCAAGCTGTAGCGCCGGGCAGTCCAGCGCGAGGGCACGGGTGAGCCGCCCGCCCGCTCCCCGAGCAGGGATCCAACGTTTCAGGATGCCTTCAGACGACAGTTCTTCTAGGGTCGCCCGCCATGATCCGAACCCCCTCCCTGCTATGTACCGTGCGTGCGGCCTGCGTGGCCGCGCTCCTCTCCGCCCTGCCGGTGGCGGCTCAGGGCCAGGCGCCCGCGAGCCCCGCCCCCAAGGGCCAGCCCACCGCCGCGGACGCCAAGACGTTCGCCGAGCGCGTCAACGCGGACCTCAAGCGCCTCTGGATCAAGCAGGCAACCGCCGAGTGGATCAAGTCCACCTACATCACCGACGACACCGAGCGGAACGCGGCCTTCGTCAACGAGGAAGTCCTCGGCTACATGAACCAGGCCATCAAGGACTCACGCCGCTTCGAGGGCCTGAAGCTGGATCCGGACACGGCGCGCACCATCCATCTGCTGAAGGTGAGCTCCGCCATCGCCGCGCCCTCGGACGCGCAGAAGCGCTCCGAGCTGGCCACCATCGCCGCGAAGCTCGAGGGCCTCTACGGCAAGGGCAAGTACTGCAAGAAGGACAAGGCCGGGAAGGAGTCCTGCAAGGATCTCGGCGAGCTGGAGGACGTGCTGTCCACCAGCCGCAGCTACGACCAGCTGCTGGAGGCGTGGAGCGGCTGGCACTCCATCTCTCCGCCCATGCGCCCGCTCTATGAGCGCTTCGTGGCGCTCGGCAACGAGGGCGCCAAGGAGATCGGCTTCGCCAACATCGGCGATCTCTGGAAGTCCGCCTATGACATGTCGCCCGACGCCTTCGAGAAGGACACCCAGCGCCTGTGGCAGCAGGTGAAGCCGCTCTATGACGATCTCCACTGCTACGTGCGCGCCCGTCTCGCCAAGAAGTACGGCGCGGACAAGGTGCCCGCGGGCAAGCCCATCCCGGCGCACCTGCTGGGCAACATGTGGTCCCAGGAGTGGGCCAACATCTACCCGCTGGTGGAGCCGTACCCCGGCCAGGCCAGCCTGGATGTGACGGCGGCGATCAAGAAGCAGCGCTACGATCCGATCAAGATGGTGAAGATGGGCGAGAGCTTCTTCACCTCGCTGGGGCTCAAGCCGCTGCCGGCCTCCTTCTGGGAGCGCTCGCAGTTCAGCAAGCCGCGCGATCGGGACGTCGTGTGCCACGCCAGCGCGTGGGACGTCACCTATAGCAACGATCTGCGCATCAAGATGTGCATCAAGCCCACCGAGGAGGATCTCATCACCATCCACCACGAGCTCGGGCACAACTACTACTTCACCTACTACTACCAGCTGCCCGTGATCTATCAGGCCGGCGCCAATGACGGCTTCCACGAGGCCATCGGCGACGCGATCACCCTCTCCATTACCCCGTCCTACCTCAAGCAGATCGGCCTGCTGAAGGACGTGCCGAAGAACGAGAAGAACCTCATCAACCTCCAGCTGAAGGACGCGCTGGAGAAGGTGGCCTTCCTGCCCTTCGGCCTGCTGATCGATCAGTGGCGCTGGGACGTCTTCTCCGGCAAGACGGCGCCGGCCGACTACAACAAGGCCTGGTGGGCGCTGCGCGAGAAGTACCAGGGCGTGGGCGCGCCCGTGGCCCGCACCGAGCAGGACTTCGACGCGGGCGCCAAGTACCACGTGCCCGCAAATGTTCCGTATACACGTTACTTCCTGGCCCGCATCCTCCAGTTCCAGTTCCACAAGGCGCTGTGCGAGGCCGCCGGCTACAAGGGCTCCCTGCACGAGTGCTCCATCTACGGGAACAAGGAGGCTGGCAAGCGGCTCCAAGCCATGCTCGAGCTGGGGGCCAGCAAGCCGTGGCAGGAGGCCCTGTTCGCCATGACGGGCCAGCGCCAGATGGATGCCACCCCCCTGATCGAGCACTTTGCCCCCCTGCGTACGTGGCTCCAGGAGCAGAACAGAGGACAAACGTGCGGTTGGTAGCTTTCCTGTGTAGACACCGGTAGCGGGGCCGCTTACATTTTGAGCGCTCTATCGGGTTTTTTCTCGAAGGGACCGGACGGCGATTTTCGCGTCCGGAGAAGACGAAAGAAGAAGAGAAATGGCTACTGGTACTGTGAAGTGGTTCAACGATGCGAAGGGCTTTGGTTTCATCACTCAGGATGGCGGAGGTGAGGACGTGTTCTGTCACCACACCGCGATCAACATGGATGGCTTCCGCACCCTCCAGGAGGGGCAGAAGGTCCAGTTCGAGGTGACGAAGGGCCCCAAGGGCTTGCAGGCCCAGAACGTGCGCGCGGCCTAGTCCAGCTCTCGTTCTTCGTTGCACAGGGGGGTCCGATCCGAGAGGGTCGGGCCCTCATCGTTTCTGGAGGCCTCGTTGCGAATGTTCCCGTCCCGCTCCGCCCGCCTGCTCCCCCTGCTGACCCTGCTCGGTTGCGCGACCGCGCAGACCGGCGCTCCCTCGGTAGAGGCCGAGCCCTCGGGGCAGGCGGCGCCTGCTTCCTCGGAGGCTTCACCCATGACTTCCTCGCCGAGCCCCGCTGCTCCCTCGCCCTGGAAGAAGGCAGACACCTCCGCCCTGAAGGCAGAGCTGGTGGCGAAGCATGGCGAGGCCCAGCGCGCCCGCATCGAGCGCGGCGTGGACCAGGTGGCCGCGCAGTGGCGTGAAGAGGACGGGGACCTGGGGGCCTTCGTCCGTGAGCACTTCCTCGCCGATCCGAAGGCCCTGGACGCCACGTTCGCGCGCCTGGAGCGGATCTTCGAGCAGCTCGACGGCCACTTCAACGAGCTGGGCCGCGAGCTGCGGTGGGCCACGGATCTGGATCTGGGGCCGCTGCTGCCGGTGGATCCGCTGCTGGCGGCGTACGATCCCAGCGCGCACGTCACCGACGATCTGTTCAAGTCGAAGATCGGCTTCGTGGTGCTGCTGAACTTCCCGCTCACCACGCTGGCCGAGCGAGCCGCGAACGCCAAGAATTACACGCGGCGCCAGTGGGCCGAGGCGCGGCTGGCGAGCCGCTTCTACCGCCGGGTGCCGGCGGCCGTGCAGCAGGAGGTGTCACGCGCGGGTGCGGCGGCGGATCTCTACATCGCCGAGTACAACGTGTGGATGCACCACGTGGTGGACGGGAAGGAGCGCAAGCGGCTCTTCCCCAAGGGCCTGCGCCTCATCAGCCACTGGAACCTGCGGGATGAGCTGAAGGCGGACTACACGGACAAGGCGCAGGGGCTGGCGAAGCAGCGGCTGATCGTCAAGGTGATGGAGCGCATCGTCACGCAGACGATCCCGGCGATCGTCATCGACAACCCGCGGGTGGACTGGGATCCGTTCACGAACACCGTCGCCGTGGCGCCGGCGGACACGGTGGAGGCCAACGCCCCCGAGCGCCCGGCCAAGGTGGATCCAGCGCCCGAGCCGGACACTCGGTACGCCAAGCTGCAGGCGCACTTCCACGCGGCGCGCAAGGTGGATCCGTACGTGCCGGTGGCGCCCACGCAGATGGCCCGCACCTTCGAGTTCCAGCGCGAGATCCCCGAGGAGCGGGTGAAGGCGCTGCTGACGCAGGTGCTCACCTCACCGCTGGTGCCGCGGGTGGCGAAGCTCATCGAGCAGCGGCTGGGGCGCAAGCTGGAGCCGCAGGATCTGTGGTTCAACGGGTTCCGGCCGGGCGCCTCGCGCTCGGAGGCGGAGCTGGACAAGCTCACGCGGCAGCGCTACCCGACGGCCGAGGCCTTCGCCAAGGACATCCCCCGGATCCTGCAAGGGCTGGGCTTCACGAAGGAGCGCGCGGCGTACCTGGCCGCGCGCATCCTGGTGGATCCCTCGCGCGGGGCGGGCCACGCGATGCAGGCGATGCGGCGGGGGGACTTCCCCCACCTGCGGACGCGGGTGGAGAAGGAGGGGATGAACTACAAGGGCTACAACATCGCCGTGCACGAGCTGGGGCACAACGTGGAGCAGGTGTTCTCGCTCTACGACGTGGACCACACGCTGCTGCAGGGGGTGCCCAACAACGCGTTCACGGAGGCGCTGGCCTTCGTCTTCCAGGCGCGGGATCAGGAGCTGCTGGGACTGGGCAAGCCGGACGCGACGGCCGAGCGCGAGCGGGTGCTCAGCGACTTCTGGGCCACGTGGGAGATCGCGGGCGTGGCGCTGGTGGACACCGCGGTGTGGCACTGGATGTACGAGCACCCGGACGCCACACCGGCGCAGCTGCGGGAGGCGACGGTGGCGATCGCGAAGGAGCTCTGGGACCGGTACTACGCGCCGGTGCTGGGCGGGACGGGCACGCCGCTGCTGGGCATCTACAGCCACATGATCGCCTATCCGATGTACCTGCCCGACTACCCCCTGGGGCACCTGATCGCGTTCCAGATCGAAG
>NZ_DASPHO010000147.1:0-9980 GCF_035629615.1 Hyalangium sp.
CCCACGGCGGAGAGGTGTTCGCGGAGAACCGGCCCGGCGGCGGGGCCCGGGTGGGCTTCAGCGTCCAGCGGGAAGGTCCGCCCGCCTCAGCTGGCCTCCCTCGAGCGTGAGCGGCGGGCAGTACGCACCCAGCTCGCGCCGCTCCCAGTAGGCGCCCGTGGTCCGCCACTCGGACAGGTCCGTGAAGCGGTAGTCGAAGAAGCGCGTTCGCAGGAAGCGCGGCGGAGCGTCCGGGAACGGATCCTCCCGGAAGAAGTCCTTCACGGCCGGAGCGCCGCTCAGGAGCCGCTCCTGGAGGCGGATCAGCCACGCGTTGTCGGAGCAGCGAGACAGCGAGGCGAACCACAGCTGCCAGTCCAGGCGCGGCTGATGGGGTGCCACGAAGCGCGGCGCCTCGTCCACGGGCCCGGGGCGCCACCGCAGGAGGTACTCGCGCCACGTCTGCCCATCCGCGCTGCCCTCGAGGAGGATCTCCCGCCGCTCCGTGGTCATGATGGCGAAGAGGCCATAGGTGTTGATGCTGCGCAGGCCCGCGAGCTGGCCGAGCGCCCAGCGCACCGGCGCGAGCACCGGCACACGGGCCAGCCGCTCCACGTCCGACGACAGCGCGAGGACGGCATACACCGCCGCGAAGCCCACGAAGGCCGAGGTCCGCGCCCGTGGGTGGCGCAGGGTGGGCGCAGGCCCGGCCAAGAGCCGCCCAGAGAGCTTCCACCGTGCCAGCACGCCATCATCGAGCGCGGAGAGGCACAGCACGAGCGTCAGGAGGTTGAAGAACCCATAGTTGCCCGTGGCGAGGATGCCCCCCTGCAAGGCCGCGAGCGCCCCTGCCGCCAGGAGCCGGACGCGCCGCGGCCCGAAGAGGAGGAACGGCGCCACCAGCTCGATGACGAACATCCCCGCCACGCCCGCCCGGTGGAGCGCTGCCGGAAGCTGCCAGACGAAGTAGGCGCCGAGGTTGGGGAGCGGCTGGGTCCAGTAGTGGAACTCGAGCGCCGTGAGGTTGTGCCAGGCGGAGTCCCCGCTGGCGAGCTTCACCACTCCGGACATGAGCATCAGCCGGAACAGGAGGAAGCGCACGAGGAGCAGCGGCCCGAGGCGAGGCTCCGGGACGCTCGCGGAGGGAAGCAGATGACCCGGCGTCAGCGGGACGGAGACGAGCGCGGTCTCCAGCAGCAGCACGTCCCACTGGAAGCTGAGGAAGACGCCCCCGACGACCGTGAGGGACAGGTAGCAGGCCCACGCGCCCACGAGCGCCCAGCGCGGCGCCACATCCGCCACGAGCAGCGCGCCACACCCCAGGCCAGTCAGGCAGAGCCCCCACAGGGCCCCGTCCCCCGCCCCGAGCAGCCAGAGCAGCGTGGGCAGGCGCAGGAAGCGCTCAGGCCCAAGCGCCCCCCGAGCCCAGTCCAGCCACGCCGCCGCGGGCTCCAACCCCTCCGGGCCCATGAGCCCCGAGAGTTGGGGCAACAGCGAGGCGAAGGCGACACAGAAGACGAGCCCGAGCCCGCGCAGGTACAGCCAGCGGACACGGGCCAGGCCCCTCTCCGGCTCGCGCCCTTGCCCCAAGCTCACGCCCGAGGGCCTAGCCCTTGTCGGTTCCGGCGAACTCGAACGAGGCCTCGGCCGTCTCTCCGTCCTTCACCGTCACCTCGGCCGTCTTCGTCCCGAACGTCTCGTGCCACGCCTCGAGCGTGTACGTGCCCGCCGGCAGGGCCGTGATGGAGAAGGCACCGTCCTCGCCCGTGGTGGAGAAGTACGGGTGCGGGCTCACGGCGATGAAGGACTTCATCCACGGATGCACGTCGCACTTGAGCTGGATCAGCTCCACGTCGGAGGGCGTGGGCCTCGTCACGGGCGCCATCTCCGGCGGCTGGGCCAGGTTGAAGAGGGACTTGGTCCCCACCATGGCGCGGACGTTGTGCAGCGTCCCATCGCTGTTCTTCACCTGGAGAGGCTGGCCCGCCTGGGCGCCCATCACGCGCGGGGTGTAGGTGCACTTCACCTGATCGATCACCACCGGGGTGCTGGAGGCCGCCGGAGCGCCCGCCACGGGGCCCTTCACGCGCACCAGCACGTTCTGCAGCTTCCCGTCCTTCACCAGGACGGCCGGCTCCTTGAGCGCCATGCCCTCACAGGCCGGATCGGAGCTGGGGGCGATCTCTGCCGCGGCCGGAGCCGTGCCCGTGAACTTCACCACGCCGCGGAGGGTGCTCTTCCCGACGGACGTGGGCGTCTGCGCCTGGGTGGGCGTGGGCGTCGCCGGCTTGCCCTGCTCTGCAGGGTTGGCGGCGGCGGTGGGAGTCGAGGGCTTCGACGCCTCGTCCTTCGTACAGGCCGGCAGGATCACCAATCCCGCGGCCCCGATCAGGGCGAGGCCGAACGTGCGCAGCTTCATGGAGGAGCTCCTTGTCAGGCAGGGGTAGCTAGAAAGCCGGGCCTCGGTCGAGCATCAGCGCGAGGAAGAGGCCCGTGAGGTAGAGCAGCGAGAAGAAGAACGTCTGCCGGGCCCAAGGCTTTCCCAGCTGCTTGAAGAAACCCCACGCGCCCAGCCCCAGGAAGGTCAGCCCCAGCCCCACGGCCACCAGCAGGTACCACGCCCCGGCAATGTGCAGCTGGTACGGCAGCAGCGTCATCGGCACCAGCGCCACCACGTAGAGGACGATCTGGGCCCGGCTGGACTCATCCCCCCGCTCAATGGGGACGGACTTGAGCCCCGCCGCCGCGTACTCCTCCTTGCGGAAGAGAGCGATCGCCAGGAAGTGGGGGATCTGCCAGAGGAAGAGGATGGAGAAGAGGACGAAGCCCCCGGTGTCCACCTGCCCTGTCACCGCCGTCCACCCCATCAGCGGCGGCAGCGCCCCAGGCACGGCACCCACCAGCATGGCCGCGGACGTGCGCGACTTGAGGGGCGTGTACACGAGCACGTAGCTCAGGAAGGCCAGCAGCCCCAGTCCCGCGGTGAGCAGGTTGGCGCCCAGGGCCAGCGCGGGCAGGGACACGGCCGCCAGGGACAGGCCGAACCACAGCGCCACGCCCGGCTCCATGCGCCCGGAGGGCAACGGCCGGTTGTGCGTCCGCGCCATGAAGCGGTCGCTTCGCCGCTCGATGTAGCAGTTGAGGGTGTTGGCCGCCGCCACGGTGCCCGCGGTGGCCAGCAGCGTCACCCCCACACGCGCCATGGACAGCTCGCCCCGCGCCAGCCACACGCCTCCCGCGGTCGTGGCCAGCACCAGGCTCGACAGCCGCGGCTTCGTGAGGGAGATCAGGTCAGACGCAGTCGTCGACAGAGACACGGCGCGTGCGCTCACGCAGACTCCAGAGGTGGGGCTCGACAGGCTCGCTGCCGTCGCGGTGGAGTCCAGGTGGGATAATGGCCCCACCTGGCGATCCCTCCCATACAGCCATCCCGCGCAGACGGCAAGCCACGGGTATCAGCCCCGCTTTTCGAAGACAGCGGGGGCACTACCCTCCGGAGGCCAGGCGCTGCACCTCGGGAGCGTGCTCGCCCTTGGGCTCGAGCTTGAGGTACTCCTGCGCGAGCATCTTGACCTTGTCACCCTGCTTGCGGTCCTTGCTGAGCATGGAGGCGTAGAAGTAGTACGCCGGGCCGTAGCCGCCGTTGGCCTCGATGGCCTTCTGGTAGGACTCCTCGGCCTTCGTGAGGTCACCCTTGCCCTGGTACACGCGGCCCAGCTCGGTGAGAGCGAGCGCCGCGCGATCCGGCTGGCCGATAAACTCCACGACGGCCTTGTCGAGCTGCTCCCGGGCCTTGTCCCACTCGGAGCGCTCCCGGTAGATGGTGCCCATGGCCAGCCGCGCCTCGGGGTTCTTCGCCTTCGGATCCTTCACCGCGCGCTGGTACTGCGTGAGCGCTTCGTCGAGCTTGCCCTGGCGCCGGTAGGCGTTGCCGAGCATCACCACCAGCTTGGGGCTGTCGCCCATCGTCTTCAGAGCGGTGGTGAGCGCCTCGGCGGCCTCCTTCTCGCCCCCCTGCTTGGCCATGAGCGCCTTGGCCAGCTCCACGTAGAGCTGGGCCCGGGTGCTGTCCATCTTGATGGCCTCGCGGATGGAGGAGACGGCCGCGTCCGCCTGGCCTTCGAGCAGCAGCCGGCGGCCCTTGATGAGGAGCAGCTCCGGGTTGTTCTTGTCGAGCGCAAAGCCATCCTTCTCGGCCTTGTCCATCTGCGCGCGGGCCACGGTCTTGTCCAGCGGGACGCCCGTCACCTCGGCGAGCTTCGTCTGGACGTCGGGCTTGAGCTCCGCCATGGCCAGCGAGACGCGGCTGATCAGCAGCGAGCGCGCCAGCTGCGCGGCGGCCAACTGCCGCGGCGAGGGCGGCGGGTCGGCCTCGAGCAGCTTCTTGAGCATCTTCGCCGCCCGCTCGTAGAACTCCAGGCTGGGCTGATCCTGCTCCAGCATCAGCAGCGACATTCCGAGCACCGACTCGGGGTGGTCCTTCTCGTAGCGCAGAGCGAACTCGTACTTCTGCCACGCGGTGTTGTCCTGGCCGAGCCGGCGGTACACGGTACCCAAGCTGGCGTAGATGCGCGGATCATCCGGAGCCAGGCCCTGCGCCTTGTCCAGGCTGTCACGCGCGCGCTCGAGATCGCCGGCGTTCATCTGCGCCAGCCCCAGCGTGAGGTACAGCAGGGAGCTGGCCTTGCCCTGCGAGTCAAAGGCCTTCACGCGCTCCTCGAGCTCGCCGAGGGCCTCCTTGCCCTTGCCACCGTACGTCTTGATCAGCGCCTCGGCGGCATAGAGGTGGGAGCTGACCTCGCCACCCTTCTTGGCCTCGGCCAGGTGCTCCTCCGCCTTGCGGCGCGCATCGTCGCCGCCGCCGTGCTCGCCCCAGCGGATGCCCCAGGCGTAAGCCAGGTAGCCGTGCGCGGCGGTGGAGTCCGGGAGGATCTCGAGCGCCAGACCGGCCGCCTCACACGCCTTCTTGTAGGAGTCGAAGGAGTCGTGCTTGAGCTGCTCGGTGGCCACGTCCAGGCGCTTCTTGAACTCGCGGTTCAGCTCCTTCGTGTACTTCGAGTACCAGGCGTAGCCCGCGGCGGAGAGGATCGCCGCGATGAAGAGGCCCAGGGTGATGTACTTGCTCGAGTTGCCCGACTTCGGGCGGCGCTTGGAGCCGGCCTCCTCGTCGTCGTCATCGTCCACCTCCTCGATAACCACGGGGCGGCGGGGCTGGGGACGGGCCTGGCTCGCCGCGCCGGGCTGCGTGCCCGTGGGAATGGACCGGGCTGCGGGCATCCCCGCGGACGAGGCACGACGGGCCCCGGGCGCTGGGTTCGGGTGGGCGACGGGCGTCAGCACGGGCGCCGCCGAGGGCGCGCCATTCACGGGCACCTGGGCCACGGGCGCCGCGGTGGGAGCCACGGGCGCGGCCACCGGAGCGGCGACGGGGACCGGCGCGGGCGGGGGCGCGGCGGGCTTGGGCTGCTCCACCTTGTACTGCTGCATCCAGGTGAGCGTCTCCGTGTCGTTCGGATCCGCCTCCCAGGCCTTCAGGAGGTTGAGCTTGCCGGGCTCGAGCTCGCCCGTCTTGAGCTGCAGCATGCCCACCATGCGGAGGGCGGCCTTGTCGGTGGGCTGGACCTGGAGGCCTCCGAGGGCCTCCTCGAGTGCCTTCTTGTCCTTGCCCTGCTGGAGGTAGACACGGGCTAGCAGGAGGCGGGGATCGGCTGCATTGGGATGGGCTTTGACGCCCTTCTTGCAGACGACCATCGCCTCCATGAACCGGCCCATGCCCAGGTATGCCTCGGCGAGCGGCTTGAATGCGTCGGACGACGGGTCAGCGGCGAACGCGTGCTCCAACTTTGCGAGCTCGGCCGGGCTCAACGTCTTCATGGGAGAGGTAGACATTTCCGGAAGATGCGCCTGGGAAGGAGGGTTTTTATGACACCCGCACTGCTGCACGTCAAATGGGAGTCAGCGGTTTCCTTGCTCTCGCTTGACAGGCTCACAGGGGTCCGGTATCTGGCCCTCACTTCGTCAGCCCCAGACTGATCGATTGAAGCACCAAGCAAGCAGCCGAGTACCGCAGCAAAGTACTACATTGTGGGGGTGTAGCTCAGTTGGGAGAGCGTCGCGTTCGCAATGCGAAGGTCACCGGTTCGATCCCGGTCACCTCCACCAGGAAGTAACAGAGGGCCTCACTGGAGACAGTGAGGCCCTTTGCATTTGGGCCACAACCGAATTGCAAAGGCCCCCGGCTTTGTTATCCGGAGCCGATGACCGAACAGCCACAGCTTTCGTTCTTCGCCCGCCTCTGGCTCGCGTTCCTCTGCTTCTGGCGGGTGCTGGCCTCCCGTCCCTTCGCCCAGGCCGTCTACCCGCTGAGCCAGGGCTATGACGCGGGAACGCTCGGCAGGCCAGCGCTCCCCAAGGAAGAGCCGAAGCCCGCGCTGCCGCCCGAGCGCGAGCACGCCTCCGCGCTGGTGCTGCTGTCCATGCTCCAGCGAGAGGGGCGGCTGATCGACTTCCTCCAGGAGAACGTGGCCGGCTTCCCGGACGCGGACGTGGGCGCCGCCGCGCGCATCGTCCACGAGGGCTGCCGCAAGGTGGTGCAGCAGTACCTGGGGCTCAAGCCCGTGCTGCCGCAGGGCGAGGGGGCCGCCGTCACCGTCCCAGCCGGCTTCGACGCGCAGCGCATCCGCCTGACAGGCAACGTCGCGGGACAGCCCCCTTACTCCGGCGCGCTCAAGCACCACGGCTGGGTGGCCACCGAGGTGAAGTTCCCCACGGTCAGCCCGGCGCTGGATCCGCGAGTCGTGGCCCCCGCTGAAGTCGAGCTTGCCTGAGCCTTCTCCTGCTTGAGCCTTCTCCAAGGAGCTGACGCCGTCCTATGGCCCGCTACGCGATTGGGATCGATCTAGGCACCACGCACAGCGCGGTGTCGTACTTCAACCTCGAGGAGGGCAAGCCTCGAGGCTCGGCCCAGTCCATGCTGCCCATTGCGCAGCTGACGGCCCCGGGCACGGTGGAGGCGCGCACGCTGCTGCCCTCTTTCCTCTATCTGCCGAGCGAGCAGGAGTTCCCTGCGGGCAGCCTGGGGCTGCCCTGGAAGGCGGATGCCACCACGCTGGTGGGCGAGCTCGCCCGGACCCACGGCGCCAAGGTGCCCACGCGGCTGGTGTCCTCGGCGAAGAGCTGGCTGAGCCACCCGGGTGTGGACCGGCGCTCGGCGATGCTGCCGTGGCAGGCGCCTCCCGAGGTGCAGCGGGTGTCGCCGCTGGAGGCCTCGGCGCGCTACCTCCGCCACCTGCGAGAGGCTTGGGACCACACCTTCGCCCGGACGCGCGAGGAGGCCGGCAACTCGCTGGCTCAGCAGGACGTGATCATCACCGTCCCTGCCTCGTTCGATCCGGCGGCACGCGAGCTGACGCTGGAGGCGGCCCAGGCTGCCGGCATCCCGAACATCACCCTGCTGGAGGAGCCGCAGGCCGCGCTCTACGCGTGGCTGGAGGCCCAGGGCGAGGGGTTCCGCAAGCGGGTGAAGCCCGGCGAGGTGATCCTCGTGGTGGACGTGGGCGGCGGTACCTCGGACTTCTCCGTCATCACCGTGCGGGAGCGCGGCGGCGAGGTGGAGCTGGTCCGCGTGGCCGTGGGCGACCACATCCTCCTGGGCGGCGACAACATGGACCTGGCGCTGGCGCACACGCTGAACCAGCGCCTGGCCGCCGAGGGCAAGAAGCTGGATCCATGGCAGTTCAACGCGCTCACCTACGGCAGCCGTCAGGCCAAGGAGACGCTGTACGGGGATCCGACGCTGGCGCGTGTGCCCATCGCCATCCCTGGCCGCGGCTCGTCGCTCATCGGTGGCACGCTGCGCACGGAGCTGTCCCGCGAGGAGCTGGAGAAGCTGCTCACCGACGGCTTCTTCCCCGTGTCCCCCATGACGGAGCTGCCGCGCACCGCTCGCCGCACGGGCCTGGCGCAGATGGCGCTGCCGTACGCGCAGGATCCCGGGGTGACGCGGCACCTGGCCGCCTTCCTCACGCGGCAGGCGCAGGCGCTCGCCTCCTCCCCGGACTCGCCCGTGGACGTGAGGAGCAAGTCCTTCCTCCACCCCACCGCCGTCCTCTTCAACGGCGGCGTCTTCAAGGCCGGCCCGCTCAAGGCCCGCGTCATGGAGGTGCTCAACGGCTGGCTCACCGCGGACGGCGGCGCTCCCGCCAAGGAGCTGGAGGGGGCCGACCTGGATCTCTCGGTGGCGCGCGGCGCGGCCTATTATGGATGGGTGCGCCAGGGCCACGGCCTGCGCATCCGCGGCGGCACCGCCCGCGCCTACTATGTGGGGGTAGAGACGGCCATGCCCGCCGTCCCTGGCATGGAGCCTCCGGTGAAGGCGCTGTGCGTGGCCCCCTTCGGCATGGAGGAGGGCACCCAGGCCGACGTTCCTCCGCAGGAGTTCGGTCTCGTGACGGGCGAGCCCACGCAGTTCCGCTTCTTCGCCTCGTCCGTCCGCCGCGACGACAAGGTGGGCAACATGATCGACGACGTGGCCGGCCGGGAGGAGCTGGAGGAGCTGGCGCCCATCGAGACGACGCTGCCGGGCCAGCCTCAGCCCTACGGTGACCTCACCCCGGTGAACCTCCAGGCGGCAGTGACCGAGGTGGGCACCCTGGAGCTGCGCTGCCTGGAGAAGAACGGCACGGGCCGCTGGAAGCTGGAACTCAACGTGCGCATGAAGGAGTAAGAAGCACCGCGGCACGGGAGGCTTATGCGCATCATCGGCATCGATCTGGGCACCACCCACTGCGCGGTCGCGTCCGTGGATCCTGCACGTGGCCCTGGCGCCCCCATCGAGGACTTTCCCATCCCCCAGCTCGTCCGGCAGGGCGAGGTGACGCCGCGCTCGCTGCTGCCCTCGTGCATCTATGTCCCCGCGGGCCATGAGCTGGCCAGTGGCTCGCTGCAGCTGCCATGGGGGGAGGCCGGCCCGAACGTGGTGGGCGAGTTCGCCCGCTGGCAGGGCGCCCGGGTTCCCGGACGGCTCGTCGCCTCCGCGAAGAGCTGGCTGTGCCACCCAGGCGTCGATCGCTCTGCCCCCATCCTCCCCTGGGGCGCGCCTGCGGACGTCGCCAAGCTCTCGCCCGTGGAGGCCAGCGCCCTGCTGCTGTCGCACATGGCCCGGGCCTGGGACTTCGCGCACCCGGACGCGCCGCTCGCGCAGCAGGAGGTCGTCATCACCGTCCCCGCCTCCTTCGACGAGGCGGCGCGCGCCCTCACTGTGAGCGCCGCGCGCCAGGCGGGCCTCGAGAAGTTCACCCTCGTCGAGGAGCCCCAGGCGGCGTTCTACGACTACACCGCGCGCCACCGCACGGATCTGGCCACGGTGCTGGCCAACGTGCGCCTGGTGCTCGTGGTGGATGTGGGCGGCGGCACCACGGACTTCACCCTCGTCCACGCGGGTGTCTCTCCGGAGGGGCCCATGCTCCGCCGGCTCGCGGTGGGTGAGCACCTGATGCTCGGCGGCGACAACATGGACGCCGCGCTCGCCCGGCGGGCCGAGGAGAAGCTCTTCTCCGATGGCCGGCGTCTGTCCGCCACCCAGTGGACCCAGGCCATTCAGGCCGCACGCACCGCCAAGGAGGCCCTGCTCGGCCCCAATCCCCCGGAGCGCTACGGCATCTCCCTGGTGGCCGAGGGCAGCCGGCTGCTCGGCGGCGCGCTGTCCACGGAGCTGACTCGAGCGGAGGCAGAGGGCCTGGTGCTCGACGGCTTCTTCCCGACGTCCGGCTCCGCCGACAGGCCCCGCCGCGCGGCGCGCATGGCCCTGCAAGAGCTGGGGCTGCCCTACGCCCAGGACGCGGCCGTGACGCGCCACCTGGCCGCCTTCCTCGGACAGCACGCGGCAGCAGGCTTCGCGGCGCTCGGGGAGCCTGCCCCCTCCGAAGGCACCCTGCCCCGCCCCGACGCCATCCTCCTCAACGGTGGCGTCTTCAACTCGCCCCGCATCTCCGAGCGGCTGG
>NZ_DASPHO010000148.1:0-8985 GCF_035629615.1 Hyalangium sp.
GGCTGAGACTGGCCCTCACGCCGCGAGCGGCCATGCGCCCCAGCATCCCGAACGCGGCGCCCAGTGGCCTGGCGGCTCCCAGCGCCAGCTGCTCTGTCGTCCAGGGCACCAGCAATGCCGTGCCGAGGAGCACGGCGGAGAGCCCCGCGTAGGCCGGCGGCAGTGCGTGCGTTGGCAGCGCGAGCAGTCCTCCACCCAGGGCGAGCAGGAGCAGCCCCAGCAGCGCGAGCCTCGGCGCGCGACTGCGGGCCACATCCTCCGCCGTGGAGCGCCGCATGGTGGTGACGGGAGCCGAGCGTGCCGCCTCCCAGGCGGGCATGAACGCGGCGACGAGCGTTGCCCCGAGGCCCAGCGCCAGGCCCTTGGCGAGTGTCCACGGCTCCAGCGACAGCCGCCGCACGCTCAAGACGAAGTAGAGGTCATTGATCGTCTGCGTGACGAGCCCGACGAGGCCTTGCCCCAGCACCACGCCGAGCAGGAGCCCCGCCGCCGTACCCACGGCGCCCAGCAGCGCAGCCTCGCCCAGCACCAGCGCGAAGAGCTCGCCCCGGGTGACGCCCAGCGCTCGGAGCCGCCCGAGCAGCCCCCGGCGCTGCACCACGGAGAAGGTCATCGTGTTGTAGATGAGGAACATGCCCACGACGAGCGCCAGGAACGACAGCGCCGTGAGGTTGGTGCGGAAGGCCCGGGTCATCTGGTCCACGGTCCCGCCGCGAGTGGAGGAGCGCACCACCTCCGCACCGGGAGGCAGCCACTCCCTCAGCCGCGCGAGCTCCGCCTCCCCGTCGAGCATCAAGTCGATGCGCGAGAGCCGCCCCGTCCGTCCCAGCAACTCCTGGGCGGTGGACACATCCGTGAGCACCAGTCCTTCCAGCGCGCGAGCCGTGCGCTCGTCCGGAGGCGTGATGAGCGCCACCACCCGCAGCGGACGCGTCAGTCCACCCAGGCTCACCTCGAACGAGTCCCCCACTCCTACGCCGAGCAGGCGCGCCGTGGCAGCGGGGAGGAGCACCGTTCCTGGCTCGGTGAGGAGCGCGTCCACCGTTCCGGAGGTCCCGCTTCGGGTGTAGGCCCGGAAGGGTGCCTCCGCGAACGGGTCCACGCCCAGCACGGTGAGGGGGCGCCGGTCCCCCCGCGTGGCGCGCACGGAGCCCTCCACCACGGGAGCGGCGACGGGGGCACTCGGGCGCAGACGCAGCTCGCGGTAGATGGAGTCCGGGAGGCCTGTCGTCCCTCCCACGAGCTGGTGCGTGGCGCGGCCCGCCACGGTCTCCGTGGACTGCTCGAAGGCGCGCAGGGCGCTGGTGTTCGCCAGGTCGATGGACACCACCACCGACACCCCCAGCGCGATGCCCAAGAGCGACAGCGCGGTGAGCCACGGATGCCTGCTCAGGTGGCGCGCGCTGGCACGGATCAGCAAGCGCCGGCTCACGGCCGCACCTGCCGCTCGAGGAGCCGGCCCGCCTCCATCACGAACACGCGATCCGCGCGCGCGGCGAGCTCCGGATCATGCGTCACCACGAGCGCGCAAGCGTTGTCCCGGCGGATGAGTCCCTCGAGGAGATCCAGCACCTGCCGGCCGGTCTGCTCGTCGAGGTTTCCCGTGGGCTCATCTGCCAGGAGCAGGGGAGGGGAGTGCGCCAGGGCCCGTGCCACCGCTACGCGCTGTTGCTCACCGCCCGAGAGCCGGTCCGGGAAGCTGCGCTCACGGCCGCCGAGCCCCACCTGGGCGAGCAGCTCCCGCACCCGTCCGTCCGCAGCCGCGCCGGTGCGCCCCGTCAGCTCCAGCGGCAGCCGAACGTTCTCCTCTACCGTGAGCGTGGGCAGCAGGTTGAAGGCCTGGAAGACGAAGCCGATGCGCTCGCGGCGCAGCAGGGTGCGCTGGCGCTCACTCAGCTGGCTCAGCTCGCGGCCCTCCACGCGCACGGTGCCCCGCGTCGGCAGATCAATCCCGCTGATGAGGTTGAGCAGGGTGGACTTGCCCGAGCCGCTCCGGCCAATCAGCGCCACGAACTCTCCCCGATACAGGGACAGGCTCGCGCCGGTGAGCACCTCGCGCACGGCCTCGCCCTCGGCGTAGGCCTTGGACACGTCATGCAGCTCGACGAGCGGAGCGGGCGAGGAGGAGGTCATTCGGAGCCAGGGAGTGGCTCATATATGGATGTCCGAGGCGGGGCCACGTTCCTCGGTGGTCTCAGAGCGACGGTGGGAGCCCGCTGCCCGTGGCCAGGACGTTGCCTTCCCCGGTCCACTGCTGCCGGAGCCGCTCCAGGAAGTCCCCCACCTCCGCGGCCATCCGCGGCCCGCCCTTGTCGCGCGGGATGATGTGATAGCCCTCCTGGAGGGACAGCAGCCGGACCACCGGGGCGCTGGTGAGCTGGGTGGCGAGCCACCTTCCCCCTTCCGGATCCACCACATGATCCTGCTCAGCCACTACCACCAGGGTGGGGCAGCGCACGCGCGGTGCATCCCGCAGGGCCGCCTCTTGAAGGGTCCACAGATCGTTCAGGCGTGACATGGGAAAGGCCGAGAGGATGGGCGCCTCCGCCAGCGCCACCGGATCGCTCAGGTCCGTGGCCGTCTTGCGCACCCAGGGCTTCACCCGCTCCAGCAGCCCGGTGTGCCGCAGGCTCTTGAGGAGCGCCATCTTGGGACCCTTGAAGCGCGCCGCCGGGGCGATGAGCACCAGCCCCTTCACCTGCTCCGGACTCCGGGCCGCCAGCCGCAGCCCGAGCAGCGCGCCCATGGACAGCCCCGCCACGAACACCTGGCGGAAGCCCCGCAGCGAGTGCAGGGCCTCCCGAGCTGCCTCCTCCCAGTGGCCGTGGTCCGCCTCCAGCATGGCCTCAGGGGTAGTGCCGTGGCCGGGAAGCCGGAGCCCCTTCACGTACAGGCCGCGCGAGGCCAGCGCCTCCCCGAGCGGTCGCATGTCCCAAGGACTGCCAGTGAAGCCGTGCAGCAAGAGACAGGCGTCGTCGCCGTGTCCCAGCTCGAAGGGTGCCGTCTTCCGGGTGTCCATCCACAGGCCGAGCGCGTTCACTCAGGAACGCTAGTCACGATGACGCAGAGGCGTTATTGCCACTGCACGATGCCAGACACTCCAAAGCCTCCCGCTCCCTCGCTCCAGATTCAACTCGACGAAGAAGTCGCCCAGGGTCGCTACGCGAACATGGCCATGGTGGACCACACCCAGACCGAGTTCACCCTGGACTTCATCTACGTCTTCCCCCAGCAGCCCCGGGCGAAGGTCTTCTCCCGCGTCATCACCAATCCTCAGCACCTGAAGCGGCTGGTGCTGGCCTTGCAAGAGAACCTCGCTCGCTACGAGGCGCAGTACGGCACCATCCCCCTCCGAGAGGAAGAGCGAAGGCACTGAGGTCCCTCATGACCGCCCCTTTGTCCGGCCGCGTCACGCAAGGCTCGTTCTTCGAGGGGTTGTTCGTCCGCGCGCTCGGGGCGGAAGGCGCCTTCGCGGATGCCCTGCGCGCTGTGGGCGTGGACGTGCGCCGCCTCCAGCCTGGCTATCCCATCGAGACTTGGAACGCAGCGCTCGAGGTGGCATGGAAGCAGTGCTTCGCCCACCTGGATCGGGAGTTGGCGTACCGCGAGCTGGGCCGGCAGCTGGCCTACGGCTTCGCGCGGACACTGGTCGGAAGGGTCGTGGACGTGAGCCTGCCGTTGCTGGGGCCGGAGCGCTTCGTTCAGCGCATCCCCAGCCTCAGCAAGCTGGACACCTTCGAGTACCAGGTGCGGGTGGAGCCGCTGGGGGAGCGGCGCTTTCGGGTGTCCTACCGGGAGGATCCGGACGCGAAGCCGGACTTCATGGCCGGGCTCTTCGAGGTGGGCTTGCGCAAGACGGGCGTCCAGCCCCTGGTCGCGGTGACTTGGCGAGAGCCCAAGGGGTTCGATGTGGAGATCAGCTGGTGAGCCCCGTCAGGGCTTGGGGCTGGCGAGGTAGAGGTCCACCTGCTGCTCCACCTCGGCTGCGAACTGGGGATCGAGGTGCTGGAGGACCGCCCACTCCAGGCCCAGGGCGCGGCTGAACACGGGCTTGGCGGGAGAGTAGGGCTCGCCTGGAATGTAGTTGGAGGTCCCCTCACTGCCGCGCTTGCCCGCGCCGCTGACGCTGCTGGCCATCCCCGGGTGTGAGGCCGTGCGCCCCCCCGTGGCCCATGTCACCTGCTGCGCTCGCACGATGAAGCGGCCGTCCTTACGGTGCTGGCCTATGACGAGGACCTTGGACCAGCGGGCGGTGCTGCTGAGGTCCCCATCGATCTTCCAATGGGTGCGCAGGGTGTGGGGCCCGCCGCCGGGGGCGAGCAGGTAGCCGTGGCCATCCAGGACGGCCCGCGCCGCAGCCATGACCTGCTCTGCGGGCAAGTCGTAAGCGATCTCGGCGCTCGTGCGCTCCAGCAGCATGCGGCGCTCGTTCTGGGAGGTGGCGCATCCGGCGCCCAGGACGAGCAGGGCGATCCCGCCTACTGCGAGCCAACATCTCATGGATCCACCTCGGTGCTCTCCGGGGAGCCGCGTCACGCGGACCCGGATCCATGACGGAGAACGTCAGGGCTCCCGGAACATATCGGCTCCAGGAGGGGGGCCTGGAGCGCGCACCGGGGCGGCTCGCCGAGCCGGCTGGCCCCCCGTCCCGTGGCGGGGGGGAGAGGCCCCGCGGGAGGCCGCAATGTGTCATCCGCCCGGCGTCCAGGCCGCCAGGCAGGAGCGAGGACTGCTCGTAGTGCTGGCCTCGCGACGCGGCCCGTCGCAGACTCGGGGCGCTTTGTTCCGACTCTTGCTCCTCTTCATATTGCTCCTGGCTCGGGTCGCCTCCGCTCGTTGCATCGGGGACGGGGTGCAGGTGTTCCCGCGCCCGGGCGCCACCATCCCCACCAACACGCGCCTCCTCTTGGAGGGCATTGGCACCGCGCGCGCCCTCGTGGCGGATCTGCCGGGGAAGACCCTGCGCCTGCAGACCGACGGCCATGAGATTCGTGTGAAGGCCCAGCGCGGGTGGACCAGCGAGCTGGGCCGCGTCACCGTCGTCCTCAAGCCCGATGGGAAGTTGCTGCCGGACAAGACCTATACGCTGCGTCTGGACGATGCGCTGCCCGGCACGGTGAAGCTGCTCAATGGCTCCGGAACGGCCTTGCCCGAGTGGCTCGCTGGCAAGAGCCCCGACAAGACCCCCCCGCGCTGGATCAAGCGCCCCGCCATCTCCGAGGGCATGGCCCGGCGCAACGAGGAGGGAGTCACTCGCTACGTGCGGCTCACCATGACGATGAGGGAAGAGAGCCCTGCCTATATGGTGGTGACGCTGGCGCGCAAGCAGGCGGGCGCCACCTCGCAGCACTATGTGATTCCGGTGGTGAACGGCTCGGCGCTGCTGGGCCACGAGCCCTGCAGTGGTGCCTTCGGCTTCGAGGACGGCAAGAGCTATCGCGCACGGGTGGAGGTGTTCGACTCAGCGGGCAACCTGGCCCCAGCCGTGCCCCCGCTGGATTTCGAGGCGCCCACGGCGCCTCCGGAGGGCGGATGACGCTGGATGTAGAGAGGGTGGAGGGCCTGAAGCAGGGGATGGCGGACTTCATCCAGCAGCTCCAGGACGAGATCTGCGGAGCGCTGGAGCGGCTGGACGGCCAGGGGCGCTTTCGTGAGGACAGGTGGGAGCGGCCGGGCGGGGGGGGCGGGCGCACGCGTGTTCTCGAGGAAGGCGCCGTGCTGGAGAAGGCCGGGGTGAACACCTCGGTGGTCTTCGGCGAGCTGGAGGAGGCCTTCGCGAAGCGGCTGCAGGGGGAGGGGCGCCAGTTCTGGGCCGGAGGGCTGTCGTTGGTGCTCCACCCGCGCAACCCGTACGTGCCCACGGTGCATGCCAACTACCGCTTCATCCACCAGGGCAACAAGGCGTGGTTCGGCGGCGGCGCCGACCTGACGCCCTACTATCTCTTCGAGGAGGACGCGGCGCACTTCCACCGCACGCTGAAGGCCGCATGCGACCGGCACGATGCCGCGTACTACCCGCGCTTCAAGGCCAGCTGTGACAAGTACTTCTTCCTGCGCCACCGCGAGGAGACGCGCGGTGTGGGGGGCCTCTTCTTCGAGGACATCGGCGGCGATCTGGAGCGCGAGTTCGAGTTCGTGAAGGACGCGGGCCGGGCCTTCGTGCCCTCGTACCTGCCCATCGCCGAGAAGCGCAAGGACACGCCCTACACGGAGGCGCACCGCTTCTGGCAGGAGGTCCGCCGCGGGCGCTACGTGGAGTTCAACCTCGTCTACGACCGGGGCACCATCTTCGGGCTGGAGACGCGCGGGCGCACCGAGTCCATCCTCATGTCGCTGCCGCCCCAGGTCCGCTGGCGCTACGAGTACCACCCGACGCCCGGCACGCACGAGGCGAAGCTGGTGGAGGTGCTCCGCAGCCCGCGAGAGTGGGCCAGCTTGAGCCAGGGAGGGTAAGGAGGCCCATGTCGTCTCCCGTGACGCCGGAGCCCCCGCGCCGGAGCTGGAACAAGAGGTGGGTCCTCATCCTGGGGGGACTGGTGTTGCCGTGCTTCCTCTTCGGAGGGGGGGTCGTCCTCCTCTACCTGAAGCGGATGCAGGAGCTGGAGAAGAGCACGGACACCGCCTTCCGCACGGAGGCGAACGCCGGAGGCATGGCGGGGGACGAGGCGCGCGTCAATGTGATCGCGCTGTGTGACGCGGTGCAGATGTACCGCAGCGAGAGCGGTCTCTTCCTGGCCGCGGGCCCCACACCTCGCGAGGTCCCCAAGGGAGCCCAACCCATCCCCTTCCCGGAGGATGAGGCCTTCGAGAAGCTCGGCTTCACACCTGGGACGGCGGTCCGCTTCCAGTACCAGGTCGTGGTCCAGGAGGACCCGGTGGGTGAGCCGGAGGTGACGTGTTACGCGAGGGGGGATCAGGACGGGGATGGCCAGAATTCTGTCTACAGCGTGACATTGGATGCCAACGGAATGACGTCCCCGGTCCAGGTGGAGCGCGAGGACGAATGATCGGCCCCCCTCTCGCAACTTGCCCCCTCGGTAGGCGAGAATGTGAGAGATGGGTCATGTTGGAGACATCGGCCGAGGTGGCGGCGGTAGACGCGGGCTCGGTGATGGGACCCGTATAGGCCCTGCTCCGACCGCCGGTGGCACCCAGGCCACTCCCGAGGCCGGAGGCCCCATCGCGGGTGGCGCTGAAGGGGGCGGCGAGGGGACGGCGGAGGCGGGCCCCGGCACAGGTCTAGGGACAGGCGCTGGGCTGGGGACAGGCGCTGGGCTGGGGACAGGCCCTGGCCGCACGGGCGAGCGCGCTCCCTTCCGCACCGGAGAGCGCCCTGCGCTGAACGAGCGTGGCCAGCCGCGGACGGGCAACCGGCCCGCGCTCCCGGCCGCGACCTTCGCCGATGCCCTCACCGACCCGAAGAAGGGGGGCAAGGTCTCCACCGCCGTGGAGACCCTGGTGATGCCCAAGGTGCAGACCCCAGAGCCTCCCGTCACGCGGGGCGGCAAGACCCGGGAGATGCCTGCGCTTCGGGAGGGAGCGGGCCAGGGGACCCCGGAGGCTTCCCTCGAAGGCCGGGAAGGGCGTAGCGCCAAAGACACGGACTCGCCTGTTGGCCGCGGTGGGACGCGCATCGTCCGCATGCCCGACGTCGCGGGCGGCGGCCAGAGCAAGGCCCCGGAGAAGGACAACTTCGGCAAGACCCCGTCCACGGGCAATCGGCCCACCTTCCGTACGAGCCAGGTCAAGGGGCCGGTGCGTCCGGTGAAGGAGCTGATTCCTCCAGGGCTCGGCAAGCTCGGCGATCAGGTGGCCGTGGCCAAGCGCTTCGCCTCGGACCTGCCGCTGCTTCACCAGCAGGTGAGGCCATCGGATCTGCCGCCATCGGACCGCGCGTTGCGCCTGTGGGCCTTTTTCACCGCGTACGCCGAGGCGGCCACCTCGAAGGAGTCCACTCCCGAGGGACAAGAGATCTTCGACAAGACCTTGGAGAAGGAGGGGTTCGGCGAGCTCCGGGACAAGAACACCGGCAAGGACGGAGTGAAGGCGGGCAAGTGGGTGCTCGAGTCCCCCAACGCCAAGGAGGCCCGGGAGCGTGCGGGGCAGGTGGAGCTTGAACCGCCGCCAGAGGTGCTCCTCTCAGAGTCCGCGCAGCAGGCCCAGAAGTCGGAGGCGGCGCAGCAGGCCCAGAAGCCAGAGGCAGCGCAGGCGCAAGAGGCACCCCCCAAGTCCGAGGATGCGCAGGCCCAGGACACCTCCCGCAAGCTCGAGGACGCGCCCAGGCCCGACGCTCAGTCCCCGGAACGGAAGGACAGCGCCTTCTCCCAAGGCACCGAGCGTACCCCCCTGGAGCGGGCAGACAAACAGTCGGAGTTCGTCCGAGTGAATCCCCAGATGGCGGACATGCCCCGGCCGGTGATGTTGCCCGTGAACCCGGAGCTGGAGCGGCGCAAGGACGACGAGTCGATGATGGGCAACTTCGAGGATGCCTGGAAGAAGCTGAGCGGCAACCTGAGCCTGAAGCTGGGCGGCAACATGCTCTGGAACGTCCTCCACCGCTTCCGCGATGGCGCCGAGGACAGCGCCATCGAAAAGGAGAAGTGGAACCAGATCGCCTTCGCTGCCGTCCTCGCCTTCGTGGGCCTGATGTTGTTGGTCATCCTGGTGGTCAGCCTCTAGGCTGCTTGCCTGTGAACCTTCCCTGCTCGCGGACTTCTTGGGATTTCGCGGGCTTGTGTTAGGGTCAGCCCCCCATTGGCCACCGACGATCTCACCCTCGTCAAGCGCGTCCGCGACGGGGACCAGCGCGCCTTCAAGCTCCTTGTCGAGCGCTACCAGCGCAAGGTGTATGCCGTCGCGCTCGGAATGCTCAAGGACAAGGAGGAGGCGATGGACGTCTCCCAGGAGGCGTTCGTCAAGGTCTACAAGTACCTGGACCACTTCAAGGGTGACGCCTCGTTCTACACGTGGCTCTACCGCATCACC
>NZ_DASPHO010000149.1:0-27682 GCF_035629615.1 Hyalangium sp.
CGTACAGCTCCTCGGGGACCTCCTGCCCGACGTCGATGCGGTACAGCGCGTTGGCCAGCGGGACGTTCTTCATGATGGGGATGTTGTACTGGCGGGCGATCTCCCGGATCTTCTCCGCCTTCATCCGCATGCCCTTGGCGAGGATGCGAGGCGCGGAGTCCTTCTCCTTGTCGTACTTCAGCGCGATCGCGATCTCAGTCTCGTCGTTCATGGCTGTCCTGGATGATACCCCGGCTCGGCCCCGCTACGCGCGCGCCGGGGAGCCTTCCTTCAGGCCGTAGACAAAGTTGAGGACCTCGGCCACCGCGTCGTACAGGTCCTCGGGGATGTCCTGGCCCACGTCCACCCGGAGCAGGGCGTGCGCCAGCGGCACGTTGCGCAGCAGGGGGATGTCCGCCGCCCGGGCCATCTCCTTGATGCGCTCGGCCTTGAAGTCCAGGCCCTTGGCCAGCACCCGGGGAGCCGCGTCCTTGTCCCGGTCGTACCTGAGCGCCACGGCCACGTGGTCCGGGTTGGTGACGATCACGTCAGCGCTCTTGACGGTCTCCATCTGGGCGCTCTCCATGATCTCCTGGTGCATCTGCTTGCGGTGCGCCTTGTGGTGCGGATCTCCCTCGCTCTGCTTGTACTCCCTCTTCACCTCGTCCTTCGACATCATCATGTCCTTCATGTAGGACTTGCGCTGCCACCAGATGTCGAAGATGGAGAAGAGCAGGAAGAGGAGCCCCACCTTGAAGGCCACGCGGTAGGTCATCTCCCCCATCACCATCATGATGCCGGGGATGTCCTGACGCACCGTCTGGACGACCATGCCCATGCCGTCGCGCACCACGCCGAAGACGAGGTAGCCCGCGACACTGACCTTGGCGAGATTCTTGATCATCTCCACCACGGTCTTCTTGCTGAACATGTTCTTCATGCCCTGGATGGGATTGAGCTTCTCCAGCTTGGGCATCAGCGGGTCCATGGTGAAGAGCGACCCCACCTGGAGGAACTCGACCAGCCCGCCGATCACGGCCCCGGCCAGGAGGACGGGGGCGCACAGCAGGATCAGCGTCCGCAGCCCCATCTGCATCAGCTGAGCGGTGGCGACGTCCAGGGTGTCCGGCTGCGTCATGTGATCGAAGGCGAAGCGGAAGAGGATCGCCACCTCCGTCTCGATCATCTCCCAGGAGGCCTTGACCGCGCCCAGCCCCACGATGAGCACGAAGACGCCCGTCAGGTCCTTGCTCTTCCAGACCTGACCCTTCTTACGGGAGTCGTCGATCTTCTTTTGTGTGGGTTCTTCTGTCTTCTCGTCGGACATGGCGGGCGCCGGGTGTCAGCTGAGGAGCCGGATGGAGTGCTTGAGGATCGCGAGCATGCTGGCGAACTCATCCTGGAAGCGCACGATGATCATCTGGATGGCGATGGACATGATGATGGCCGCCACCAGCGGCTTGATGGCCATGGCGATGAAGAAGACCTGGAAGTTCTGCGCCACGCGGTTGATGGCGCCCATGCCCAGATCCGTGAGGAAGGTGGCCAGCACGACGGGGGCGGACAGGATCAAGGCGATCCTCAGCATGTCCGCGAAGACCCGGGTGATCAGCTCGAAGAAGGGCCAGAAGCCGGCGCTGAACTTGGGGAAGCCGTCCAGCGGAACGAGCACGAAGCTGTCGGCCAGGGCCTCGATGATGACGTGGTGCCCGTTGAGCGTGAGGAAGAGCACCACGCTCAGCTGCACCTTGAGGTTGGAGTAGAGCGTGACCTGCTGGCCGAGCTGAGGCACATAGAGCTGGGCGTTGTTGCTGCCCATCATGGTGTCCGCCAGGTTTCCAGCCACACGGGCCGCGTCGAAGATGGCGCTGATGATGAATGCCATCGTCAGCCCGATGAAGACCTCCTTGAGCAGCAGCGCGATGTAGGGCAGCGGGGCGCTGGGGATGGCTCCTATCCGCTGCGCCACGATGGGGTACATGACGATCGACAGGGTGACGCCCACGCCCATCTTCACCTCGACGGGGATCACCTCTCCGCCGAGGAACGGCGAGAAGATGATCACCGGGAGGATCCGGCACATGATCAGGCCGATGACGAAGATGATGAGCTGGATGTTGGCCTGCGCAGCCAGCTTCGCGATCGCTTCCGAGGCGGTCATCGGATGAGGGCGGGGAACCGGTCGAAGACGTGGAAGGTGAAGCGCACCAGCTGGTGGCCGATCCACGGCCCCACCATGGCCAGCGTCACGAAGACGATGACCATCTTCGGCGCGAAGGTGAGCGTCTGCTCCTGGATCTGGGTGGTGGCCTGGAAGAGGGCGATGATGAAGCCCACCAGCAGGCTGATGAGGACGGGCGGTGCCGAGGCGACGAGCACCAGGAAGAGCGCCTGCTGGGTGATGACGGTCAGTTGGTGCATGGCGGTCCTCCTACAGGTAGCCGACGACCAGGCCCTTGGCGATGAGGTACCACCCATCGACGAGGACGAAGAGCAGCAGCTTGAAGGGCATGGAGATGGTGGTCGGTGACAGCATGTGCATACCGAGCGCCAGCAGGATGTTGGCCACCACCATGTCGATGACGATGAAGGGGACGAAGAGCAGGAAGCCGATCTGGAAGGCCTCCTTGAGCTCGGACACCACGAAGGCCGGGATGATGATCATGAAGTCCCGGTCGCCAATGTCCTTGCGGTCCTCCTCCGCACGCATCTTCTTGGCCAGGTGGAAGAAGAGCGCACGGTCCTTGACCTTGACCTTCTTGACGAGGAAGTCGCGCAGGGGTTCCTTGGCGCGGTCCGCGGCGGCCAGCAAGGTGCCCACCGTCTCCGAGGAGAGCAGCCCGGGTCCCTTGGCCCAGATGTCCACCTGCGCCGCCTTGTACATATTCTGGCCGATGGGGGCCATGATGTAGACGGTGAGGATGATGGCCAGCCCGGTGATGACCTGGGTGGGCGGAATCTGCTGGGTGCCCAGCGCCGAGCGGACGATGGAGAGCACCACCGAGATCTTCACGAAGCTCGTCACCATCATCAGCACGAAGGGGACGAGCGACAGCGCCGCCAGCGCCAGGATGAGGATCAGCGGCCGCGAGGCGAACGATTCGCCGCTCGTCAGCGACTGCGTGACGTTGGCAGGGAGCGGCTCCTCCGTGGCGAGTGCGCCCTTCTTGCGTTGGGCGAAGGCGACGGCCGGCTGGAGCACGACCGCGGCGGCATACAGCCAGGGAGTGACACGGGAGAGGGACTGGCGCAAGGGCGTGGATCTCACGAGGGCAATCTTCAGGAACGCGGCGGCGTAGAGCCGGTGCGGCGGGAGAGGAGCTTCTGGAGAAACGGGCTCAGCGGGATGACGTTGGTGGGCGGGGGGCGCTCAGCCCGGATGCGGTCGACGGCCTGGGTGTCGAGCTTCGAGAGGAGCTGGAGGCCTCCCTCGCCGCTGCCCACCAGGAGGTACTCGTCCGCGGCCTTCAGCACGAAGAGGGTCCGGCGCTGGTCGAGCGGCACCCGCTCGACCACGGACACCAGGGACTGGCGCCCCGACACCACGCTCTGCAGCCCCATCAGCCGGCGCAGGCCCACGTTGAGCGTCAGGTAGACGCCGGCCAGCACCGCGATGAGCAGGAGCAGCGTGCGCGCCAGCACCCAGCCCAGGCTCTCCGGCTCCTCCGCGGCAGCCACCTCGGCCGCGAAGGGGTCCGGCAGCTCACTGCCTGGGGCCGAGGCCGGAGCCGGAGACTGCACTGCAGCGGCGGAGGGCTGAGCGCTGGCCGGAGCGGAGGGCTGAGCGCTGGCCGGAGCCGGAGCGGTAGACTGAGCGCTGGCCGGTGCCGCGGCGGAGGGCTGAGCGCTGGCCGGTGCCACAGCGGCGGGCTGCGCCGGAGCGGGCGCAGCAGCAGGAGGCTGCGAGGGAGCTGGAGCCTTCACCCCCGCAGGAGGAGAGGCGGGAGCCAGAGCCTTCGCCGAGGAGGCAGGCGGCACGGATGCCGGAGCCTCCGCGAGGGCACGCGGCGGCGCGAGCATGAGCCAGGCGCAGGCCACGAGAGCCCAGCGCGCATTCGATAGGAGGGAGACCACCATGACTGGGAGCGAGGCTAATCCATTCCACGGCGAGACCGCCATGGCTCCACCCCGGATCGAGGCCGCTACCCTGCTCGCCCGCCCGCCGACGAGGTTCACCCGGCCAGGGAGAGCACACGGACACCCAGCTGGCCCTCCACCTCGACCAGCTCACCCCGAGCCACCACCTTGCCGTTGACGGACAGCTCCACCGGCTCCCCTGGGGAGCGGTGCAGCTCGATGACTTGTCCCACCTTCAACGCCACCACCTCATCGGCGGTGACGGGAACCCGGGCCAGTTCCACGGCGAGCTGCAGCGGGATGTCGGCCAGCAAGTCGCCTCCCTCCGGCTTGTTCGCGTCGTCCATATCCCCTTCAGACTCCGGAGGCATGTCGCCCTCCGGAAAAGACTCATTTTCCTGGGCCGACGGCAGTACGCGCTGAAAGGCCGGCTCGCCAAGGATGAATTCCTTGATCCTCGCCTTGTACTGGCCGCCTTCGACGAAGACCTCCGCCATCACCCGGGAGCCCCCCAGGCCCACGCGCAGCGTCGCCGTGCCCGCCTCGCCGCGATCCGGGCGGGCCGTGAGCGCGTCCATCAACACCACGTCCTTCACCCGGATGTACTCCAGATCGGAGCTGGCAACCTCCGCCTGGCCGATCTCGGCGCGCAGCCAGGTGCGCACGGAGGACAGCAGCTTCCGGTTCGCCTTGGTGTTCGCGCGAAGCCGGATGCGCTTCTCCCCTCCCCCGCGGCCCTCTTCCGTCGCGTTCAGCACCGCGGGCGGCATCACCACGCGCACGATGCCGGCATAGGGCCCCACCGCGGCGTTCATCTGGATGACGATCACCAGCTCGTCATCCCCGAGCTTCGCGGCGACTTCATCCACGCCCCGGGCCACGGACTCCAGCCGCATGCGAGGGATGGAGGCCTCCAGCCCTGGCGCCATCGACTTGATCCCCTCGAGGACGACGAAGCTCATCACGCCCTCTTCGATGTCCGTCAGCGGCCGCAAGCCCACCGTCTCGCCCGCCCCGCCCAGCAGCATGTCCACCAGGTTGTGCGCGAACGACAGCTCTACCTCCAGCACCACCCGGCTCTTGAGCGCCCCCGGCGCGAGCACCGTCAGGAAGGAGGGGTCCCCCAGGTGGCGGCGCAGCTCCGCGATGGGGCGGATCTGCATGTTCACCAGGGACACGCGCGCGTCGGCGTCGAAGAGCGCCTTGAGCCGGGCGTACAGCGGCTCGGCCGCGCTGGGAGGCGGCATCAGCCGGTGGAAGCGGGCCGTGAGCTCGGTCTGGGTGCGGTCAACCCGCTCCAGGTTGCGGAAACGAAAGGGCTTCCAGGGCTTGGAAGGCTTCATCTGGCGGAGGTCCACCAGCATCGTCCGCTCGTGGATTCCGGGTTCATCATCCCGGCTCAAGCTCATGCGCGGGCCTCGAAGCGCAGCTCCTCGAGCTTCAGGCCCCGGCCCTGCAGCGCCGTCTTCAGGCCCTCGCTCTGCTCCTCGATCATCTTGAGCACGTCACGGTCGCTGCCGCTGAAGACGGCCGAGATCTTCCCGTTCTTCGCGCTGAGCTTGATGGACAGGCCGCTGAGCACGTTGCTGCGCAGGTCGATCTGGAACTCGGACGCGCCCGCGCCGTTGGTGCCCACGCGCACCTTCTCGACGATCTTCTGGGCGATCTCGTTGGCGATGGCCCGCAGGCGATCCGAGCCCGTGGTGGGCTTGGGCTGGGCCACCGGCACCGGCGCCATCAGCGCGGGGTTGAAGCGGAAGCCCGCCGCCGCGCCCGCATCCCCGCCCTGCTTGCCCTCCTTGTTGCCGCCGCCGCTCTGGCCGCCCGAGTCCGCGTCCGTCTTGAGGCCGCCCTTCTGGCCGGCGCGCCCGGCGCTCCGCGCGTCCGCGCTGTGATCGTCCGCCTTCGCATCCCCCTCCGCCTTCGAGTCCGAGTGGCGCGACTCGGAGAGGGACTCGGAGGACTCGCGGCCGAGCTTGCGGTCCGTGTTCATCAGCTGGCCGGTGGCGTTGTCCGTCGAGCGGCCCTCGGACATCTTCTCGGCCTCGCCGGAGAGCGACGCCTGGGCGTTCTGGTTGAGGACCTTCGCCTCCTGGCGCCCCTGGGCCTTGCCGGACTCCTGACGCTGCCCGGCCTGCCGGGTGTTGGAGCCCTCCTGCTGGCGCGTCTCGGTGCCCGTGCCCTCCTTGGTGACGCGCGAGAGCACCTGCTGAGCCAGGCTCTGCTTCGTCTCCTGCTTCTGCTGAGTCTGACCCTGCTGCGTCTGAGACTGCTGAACCAGCTTGGAGAAGGCGTTCTCCCCCTGCCGGATCTGCTTGCTCTTCGACTCGGCCCGCTGCTTCTCCTGGAGGAGGCGCTGGGTGACCTGGTCTGCCTGGCGATCGTCTTCGACTCGGCTCATCGCATCACACCTGCAAAAGGGGGAGTGAGGTTACTTGCGCTGGCGGGCCAGGAACAAGGCGTTGCCAATCTCTTCCTGGGTGAGCTCCTCACGCTGCTGGCGCTCGTGCTTCACCTGCTTCTTCCAGTTCTCCTTGTGCTTCTCGATGGCCTTGAGCTCCTTGGCCGCCTCCGCCATCTCCCGGCGGCGCTGCTCCACGAGCCGCTCTGCCACCTTCACCGCTTCTTTTTGACGCTCGATGTCAAGCGCCACCTGCGCCTCTTCATCCTTCAGGCGCTGCTCGAAGCGGCTCATCATGTTCATGCCGTTGATGCCGGCACCCTTGGCCATCACCTCGTTGAGGTAGGCCATGACCTTCTGCTTGCGCTCGACCTTGCGGCGCTCGAGGTCCTCCTCGAGACGCTTGAGCTCCAGCTTCTCCTTCTCCAGGGCCTTGATGGCCGCGGAGAAAGCCTGTTCAGCCTCCTCCTTGGCGCGGTTGCGCATGTCCAGGAGGGTCTCTAACCGGTACGGAGGCATGTGGACCTCATCCTAACCCGGAAAACCCCGCTTCGTCAGTCCTGGAAGAGCCCGATGAGCTTCTCGACCGTCTCGTCGAAGGGCGAATGGGAGTCGGTGTCCTGCTTGAGGAACTCGATGATGGCGTCGTACTTGTCGATGGCGTAGTCCGTCCGGGGGTCCGTGCCGTATTGGTAGGCGCCCAGGAGGATGAGATCTCGCTGCTTCTCGTAGGTGGCGAGCGTCTCGCGCAGCTTGCCGGCGGCCTTCTTGTGCTCCTTGGAGACGATCCCGGTCATGACACGGGAGAGGCTGGCCAGCACGTCCATGGCGGGCCACTGGTTGCGCTCGCCCAGGGCGCGGTTGAGGATGAAGTGGCCGTCGAGAATACCTCGGACTTCGTCGGCGATGGGCTCCTCCATGTCACCGCCGGCCACGAGGCAGGTGTAGATGGCGGTGCACTTGCCCTTCTCCGAGTTGCCCGTGCGCTCGAGGATGCGCGGCAGCATGGAGAACACGCTGGGCGGGTAGCCCTGGCGGGCCGGGGGCTCGCCGATGGCCAGGCCGATCTCGCGCTGGGCGCGTGCCAGACGCGTCACCGTGTCCAGCATGAAGAGCACGTTGCCGCCGCGCTCGCGGAAGTACTCGGCGATGGCGGTGGCCACATAGGCGGCGCGCAGACGCACCAGGCTGGGCTGGTCCGAGGTGGCGCACACCAGCACGGCGCGCTTCATACCCTCCTCGCCCATGGCGTCTTCGATGAACTCGCGCACCTCGCGGCCACGCTCGCCGATCAGCGCCACGACGCTCAGGTCCGCCTGGGTTTGCCGGGCGATCTGCCCCATCAATGTCGACTTTCCGACGCCAGAGCCGGCGAAGAGGCCGATACGCTGGCCCTCGCCCACGGTGAGCAGCCCGTCGATGCAGCGCAGCCCCAGGGGCAGCGGCCGCTCGATGCGCTGGCGCTTGAACGGATCCGGGCAGTCCCGGTCCACGCTCCAGTCGATCAGGCCCTCCGGCAGCGGCTTGCCGTCAATGGGCTCGCCGGTGCCGCCGAGCACGCGCCCCAAGAGCGCCTCTCCGCACTTGATGGTGAGCGGCTTGCCGGTGGGGATCACCTCGCTGTCGGGACCGATCCCTTTCAGCTCGCCCAGGGGCATGAGCATCACCTCGTCGCCCTGGAAGCCCACCACCTCCGCCTTCACCTTGCCGGCGCGGCTGTTGATGAAGACGAGCTCGCCCACGCGCACGTTGGGCACGCTGGCCTTGATGACGAGGCCGGTGAGCTCCGTCACGCGCCCCCGCACCCGGAGGAGCGAGGCCTCCTTCAGCAGGCCGTAATAGTGCGTGAGATCGATGGCCATGGAGCTACGCCGGTCCTTCCTTCTTCGCGTTGGGGTCCGGCAGCAGCACGTTCTGCAGCATCTCGAACTGGGTGGGCAGCTGCGCGTCCACGGTGCCGAACTCCGTCTGGACGATGCACCCCACCGGCGCCACGTCCGGATCCTCCCGGATGGCCAGATCCACCGCGCGGCCAATGAGCTCCATCAGCTCCGGCTTGCGCGCACGCAGCACCTGCGCCGTCTTCGGGTGCACCCGCAGCACCATGGAGCGCGCGCTCCGGATCTGCTCGATGGCAGTGGCGCACATCTCCACCATCAGCTCCGGCTGCCGCTCGACGTCCCGCCCGATGATCTTCTCGGCGATCTTGCACGCCAGGGCGATGACGTCCCGCTCGTTGTTGGCGAGCATCTCCCCCGCATGCATCTTGGCTCGGAGCAGCACCTCCGAGGCCTGCGCCAGGCCCTCCTGGCGGCCCTGCTCTCGGGCCTTGGCGAGCACATCCTCCCGCTCCCGCTGGGCCTCCGCGAGGATGCGCTCCTTCTCCTTGTTGGCCTCTTCGACGATGCCCTGAGCAGACTGGCGAGCCTCGAAGATCTCGGCGTTCATCACGCCGGCGCGCGTGGGGCGTGGCCCTGCCGGCCGGTCAGCCGGGACCGCGACCTCCCCCGCCATGTCTCCTTTGATCACCTTGCCGATGGCCATGAACAGCTCCTTGCCGGCTGGATGCTAACGCGATCCACCGCGAGGTCCACGTCCCGAGTTGCCGCCCGAGGGGGGCCGAGAGGTCCGTTGACCGCCTGCCCCCTCGCCCCGAGAGGAGAGGGACGGCCGGGCCGCCGTCTTCCCCGAGAGGACACGGGGCGGACGCTCTGGCTCTTCTGTATGTCCGCCACGCACCCCTGGGACCCGGCCGCGAATGCCAGGCGAGGAGATGACGCGGGAGCCATCGGGATCCAGGGGGGCCGGGGAACGGTCGGCCACGCGAGGAGGAACGCGCGCAGGAGGAACGGCGCCCCGGTCTCTCCGCGGGGGCACCGTGTCAGCGCCGACGACTTCGGGTGGGGGCCTGCGGGAGGCGGGGCGAGAGATGTCTCCCAGCTCGGGAGGAGGCTGCCGCGAGCTGGCGCGAGAGCCCTCGGACTCGGGCGGAGGCTGGCGGGAGCCCACCCGGGAGGCCTCGCGGGCAGGCGGAGGGCCGATCCGAGCGCCGCCGGGATCCGGAGGCACTCCCTGAGAGTCCCGCCGCGGGTTCATGTTGACGGAGGCCTCGCGCGGGACGCGCTGCTTGCGCGAGAGCTCCGGCGGATCATCGTCGATGGGCGGCCCGATGCGGGAGGGCTCCCGAGAGGAGAGCGCCCCGGCTCGGCGAGCCGCGCGCTCGGCCATGGGATCCCTGCGCACACTGTTCTCCGCGACGCTCGAAGCACCCGCGGCGGCGCCCGCGCGGCGCGCCTCGCGCTCGGCCATGGCATCCCGCCGGGGCGGTGGCGGTGCCAGGACGTTCGAGCGCTCCGGGCCTCCGGGCATGCGCGCGGGAGCCACGTCGCGGTTGGGTGGCGCGCCGCCTCGCATGGGCGGCGGGTTCAGCACCGGGCGCTGCGGGGTGAGCCGCACGGGGCGCTCGATGAGGCCACGGGCCGCCAGCCGCTCCAGATCCGCGACGATGTCCGCGCGGCCCCCATCCGTCATGCGGGAGGTGGGCTTGGAGCGCTCATCGCGGACCCACTTGGCCAGCAGGCTGCCGAAGTCTCCGCGGTGCCGCTCGAGCATGCGCGCGGCGAACTCCGCGGACTGGGACACGCACGCGCGGGCCAGGCGCTGGGTGCCGGCGCTGCGGATGGCACCCGCCAGGTTCTTCAGGCCGTCATGCACGGCGAGCTGCTCCTTGGCCTCCTCCTCGGGCAGCTTGCGCGGGGCGTTCGCCTGGACGGCCTTGCTGGCCAGCGCCTTGATGTCGGGTGGCAGGGCCGCGATGAGCCCGTCGCGCTGCGCGTCCGGCAGGCCCGCCAGCGCCGGCCCCAGCACACGCGCGCCGAGCCGATCGCAGACGGTGAGCAGCTCGCGAGGCTGCAGCATCAGCACGTCGGTGAACTTGAAGGTCGCCTGGGCGCCGGAGCTGCGCTTCAGCCGCTCCTCGAGCTTCCAGCGGATGATGTCCAGCACCTGCGGGCGGACCTCGCGGGCGAGCTTCACTGGCCGCTGGGGCAGGAGGGTGCGCACGGCCTCGGCCAGCACCGAGGGCAGAGCGCGCAGCACCACCTCCGCCAGCGCGCCGCGCTCCTTCTGGATCAGCGCCGCCAGCTTCTCCGGCTCGGCGCTCCAGAGCTGACCGCGCCGATCCTTCACCAGCTTCTTGATCTCCTGCACGAGCAGCGGGATCCGCTTCTCACGCGGGATCTGCATGATCTCCTGCGCGCGGTGGTGCAGCAGCTCGCCCTCCTCCGGCGCGAGGTGCTCGAGCGAAGCGACACCCTCCTGACCGCCGAAGGTGATGGCGGTCAGCAGCAGCATCGTCTGGCGCTTGTTGAGCGAGGTGAAGAATTGATCCAAACAGTCACCTCGTCAGACTCAAGACCGTGGGTTCGAGGCAGAGGGCATCGGGCCGAGGGGTGCCTCCGCCCTAGCGGCGGGCGGGGCGAGCCGACGCGCCTGCGCCTCCGCGCATGAGCACCCAGGCCGACAGGCCGATCATGGCCAGGACGAAGATGGCGACCACCCCTACGAGCACGCGGAACTGGCTGGCGCTGGCCGCAGTCATCCGCAGGCCGAACACGTCCTGGAGCCGGCTCTCCGGGTTGGTCTCGGCGGCGGGCGGAAGCCCGGGCGTCAGCAGCACCGTCACCCGCTCCGGCTTGAGCTCCTGCACTGCGGAGGCGACAAAGGTCTGCACTTCCTTCTCCGCCACCGGCGGCTTGCCTTCCAGGCTGGGCCGGTAGCGGATCATCACCGAGGCGGAGGGCATCGGCTTGAACTCCGGCTGGGTGAGATCGTTGGTCTCCGGGATGTTGACGATGACGTTGGACTCCAGCACCCCGTCGATCTTGGTGAGGGCGTTGGAGACCTCGCCGGCCACCGCCTTGAGCATCATCGCGCGCTCTTCCGCGGCGGTGGGCACCATGCTGCCCTTGGCGAAGTGGTTGTAGCCCTTCTCCATCGGGCGGGGCAGCGAGTTGGCCCGCAGCAGCTCCGCGGCCTGAGCCGCGTCCGATTTGGGCACCTGGATGGTGAAGCGCATGTCCGCGCCTTCACCTGTCGCCACCTTGGTGGCGTTGATGCCGTTCTTGCTTAGCAGGACGTAGATCTCGTTGGCGTCCTCCTCCGTCAGACCGTGCTGCAGTTCAATGGAGCAGCCCGTCGCAAGGAACAGGGCCAGGAGGGAGATGACCAGAGTGGAGAATCGATGAGTCATGTGCGGGGCCTAGCTTAGCGGCGCGACGCTCCCGTTCCAACATGGGGCCCGGAAAACGTAGAAGGGCGACCCCTCTGCTAGAGGGATCGCCCTTCAGAGCACCGCCCGGATGAGGGGCAGGCAACGGAGCTACACCTGGGTCTTGACGACGTCCTTGAGGCCGCTGGTGGCCTTCTCGACGACCTTGCTCGTCAGATCCAGCTCCTGGGTGTACTTGTACATGGAGGCCTGGAGCGACAGCAGCTCGCCGTTGGAGAAGTTCTTGCCGCTCATGCCGGAGTTGATGAGCTTCTCCAGGTTGAGCTGGCCCTTCTCCAGCGAGTTGACGACGCCGGAGACCATGCTGCTGGCCTTGCTCGGCTCGGGCTTGGCATCCACCGGCACGGCGGCGCGCGTAGTCACTTGCTGGCTGTTGGCGCCGTGCACCTTGTTGAGCGCGGCCTTGTCCGTCTTGTTGACGTTGTCCACCTGGCGGGCGATGTCGACCTGCTGCGTCGCCTGCGCCTTCTGGGTGGCCTGGGCCTGCTGCGTGCCCTGGACCTGCTCGGCTCCCTGTGCCTTGTTAGCGAGAACCCCGTCGAACTTCGAGGCTCCCTGCTTGTTCACCTGCTGCGCGCCCTGATCCTGCAGCTTCTGCTGCGCGATCTGTGCGGCCGAGATTCCTGCGGTCGGACCCGCCATTTGACTGCCTCCTTGCATCGTCCGAGGAAGCGGGAGCTTCCTCATCGTCTAGAAGTTCTTTGAGCCGCTCGATGGCGCGCGCATGCAGCCGCGACGCCCAACTCTTCGACTGCCCGATCTCCGCCCCTGCCTCTTCCAACGTCTTGCCGTGGAAGTAGTACCCCTGCAGCAGCTGCCGCTCCTTCTCGGGGAGCTGATCGATCGCCGCCCTCACCCGCCGCTTCAGCTGCTCCATCTCCAGCCGCTGATCCGCCGGCAGAGACTCGTCCACATACCCCGCTACGTCCGCGCCCTCCAGACTGGTGGCGAGGACCATCGCCAGCCCCGTCACCGCACTGGAGATGTCATTCACATCATCGTCGAATGAGCCTCCGCGGTTGCCTCCTCCTTGCTCGCGGTCCGACAAATTTCCAAGGTAGGCGGCAGCGCGCTCCCCAACGAACGCCGAGCGTGCATCCGCCCCGCGTAACACCCCCATCTTCCTCAGGCCGTCGAAGATGGCACCTTTGATGCGGTAGTGGGCAAATGTAAGGAAGTTTGCCCCTACTTTGGGATCAAAACGATCAGCAGCCTCGAGCAGGCCGATCTGGCCATAGGCGACCAGCTCTTCGATCTCGAGCTGGGCGTTGAACTGTTTGCGGACAGTCGCCGCCAGCGACCTCACATAAGGGCCGTATTTCTCGAGGATCGCCTTCTTGTCGTCTCCGAAACCCAAATGCTGCTCACTCGGCCTTCGACCACAGCCGCTCAAGAACCTGGTTGAGCCGAGGATCCTCCTGAAGGGCGTCCGCGATCTTGCTCGAGAGCGTCGAGGACTTCATGCGGAGCTTCTCCTTGAGGACCTCTGCGACGAGATGACGCGTGGCCTCCTCCTTGTTCTTGAAGCCTCCATTCTTGAGCTGCTTGGCGATGGCCATCGCCTGAGAGGCGATGGGATCAGCCGCCTGCGCTTGCTGCACGTTGGAAGAGCCCACCAGTCCAGAGGGCCCCACCAGGGACTCGGTCCTGTCGACCTTGCCCCCAAAGCTCGCACCACCCGCGGGAGCCTTGCCGGACGCGCCCCTTGCGCCACCCGCCCGGCCCTTGCCGCCCCCTCGTCCGACTCCACCGACAGACATCGCCAATCCTCCTCAGCTCCAGCGCATCATGCGCTACTTCTTCGGCGGAGGCAGCGCCCCCGCCTCTTTGGCTTCCACCAGGGCGCGCGCGAGCCGGGCGCCATCGCCCTCGGGCTCGAGATCCATCGCCGCCTTCAGCTCCTTCATCGCCTCCGGGACCTTCCCCAGGAAGAGTAGCGCTTCGCCAGCATGCGCGCGCGGCAGGGCCGAGCTCGGGGCCAGCCGCTGGGCTGCCCGGTAGGCCTGCAGGGCCTTGTCGTGGCGCCCCTGGGCAAACTCCAGCGCTCCCAGCGCCAGCTGCGGCACCTCGCTCTTGGGCATCAAGGTCGCGGCGCCGGTGAAGACGTCCTTGGCCTTGTCGAACTTGCCCATCTCCAGCCAGATGTAGCCGGACTCCAGCAGGATCATCGCCTGCTGTTTGGCCACTGGGACCACGCTGCCAGCAATCTCCGAAGCAGACTCCGCCATGAACCGCGCTCTCCTGTGCAAGGGCCTGGAAGAAAGAAGGGGGGCCGAACTTCCGCCCCCCTTCCCGCTCCGCACCCGTCCGCCAACAGCTTAGCGGATTAGCGGATGTTGCCGATGGCGTTCTTCGCCGTCTCGTGCCGCGACTTCAGCACGTTGGAGACGGCCTGGTACTTCTGGGACTCCTGCTGCATGGCGGACTGGAGCTTGAGCAGGTTCTTCTGCTCCTGGAACATGCTGGCCAGCTCACCGTTGAACTCGGAGCCCGGAGCGCCGGTGTTGCCGCCCAGGAAGTTCGGGCCACCAGTGCCACCGCCCACGCCGGGGATGCCCGCGCCGCCGGGAGCACCGACGGTGGTGTTCACAGAGGGCACGCCCACCGTGTTCACGCCGCCGGCCGTCCCGCCGCCCGCGCTCGGCATCGTGCCGACGTACGGGGTGGAGGCGTTGCCCGAGGCGCCAGAGGCGGTCAGGGTCGTCATCGACGAGACAGCCGCCGAGACGATGCCGCCGCCAGAGAACATGCCCGTCGCCAGGCCCACGCCGCTGGCCACTGCTCCGGCCGCGTTGTTTACGCCCGCCTGTACGCGAGCACCAAAGCTCGTGTCAGGGGTCTGCCGGCCCACCGAGAGATTGGTAGACATCCGGGAACCCATCAATCCATCGACCTTCATTTTTTGCCTCCAGCGTGCGCACAGCCATTCAAAGGTGCAGAGCCCCGGCCAACCCGGCGCTCTCATTGTAATTATCGCTGATCACGGCCCTGGGTTGCCTCAGGCCCTGAGAAACATATCCTGGAAAACCCGATCAGAGGAAATCCAGGTACTTGCGGTCACTTGCGACCCTTGCTGCCTTGGTTCTCCGCGATCAGACGTTCTCGCGTTTCCAGGAGGATGCCCAGTAGCTCTTCGGCGCTTGACAAAGCGGACTGGATCTTCTTGCCCTGCTCGGCCTTGGGTCCCTTGAGGGCAGAGAGGCCGTCCTTGATGGGCGTGAAGAGCGCCTGGATCTCCTCCGCGGTGGCGCGCTCGATGAAGGACTCGATCGCGGGATAGGAGGGAGTAGGCAGGGGCTCGGGCTCAGGGGCTTGCTGCTGCTTGGAGGGAGGCATCGTGGAAGGGGTCTCCTGTCAGGGCGCCGTCCGTGCGTGCGGCGCTAAGCGGACTCCGGGACGGTAGGAGAAAACTCCCTCTCTGTTCAAGGCGCCCGTGGGCGTACCCACGACAACGTGTCCCCTGAGCGACGGCCGTGCAGCGAGCGTGCGCGCGGCGTTTCTGGGCATGCCCTGTCCCCTTCCCCGAGCGCACCTAGCTTTTTGCTGGCGGGGGCGAGCACCGCTCCTTCCGCATCCACCAACCAGACGGGGGAAGACTTCCATGAAGAAGCTGATTGGGCTGTTCGCATCCGTGGCGCTGATGGGCTCTGGCGTGGCACTCGCCAACGAGGGCAAGAAGCACGACAAGGAGCAGACGCAGACACAGGGCTCCATGCAGCCAGGCTCGGACATTGGCGGCTCGGGCCAGCAGGGCAGCCAGCTGGGCACGGGCACCCAGACCCAGGTGGGCCAGAGCGGGATGACGAACCAGCTGAGCGGCAACCAGATCACCGGCCGCGTGGTGAAGAGCGACCGGAAGACGATCTGGGTCGAGCACGCCGGCGCGATCGTGCCGCTGAAGGTCGACAAGAACACGCAGTTCACCGATCCGAACCTGAAGCGGGCCTCGGACTTCAAGGAGGGCGAGCAGATCCGCGCGTCCTTCGAGGTGCGGAAGACGGACAACGTCGCCACGAGCATCGAGAAGTCCACCGGCGCGGGCATGGGTGGCAGCGGCTCGGACGTGATGGAGCCGGACCAGGGCATCAACCAGCCAGACACCCTGCCTCCGGCGAATGACGGCACAGGTGGCGCCGGCACCGGCTCGGACATCGACCCGCAGGGCTCCGACCTGGGAACGGGCTCTGACGTGAAGGACGGCAAGACGAGCGGCGACTTCTAGCAGCACCTCTCTCCTGGGCGGCTCCTCACCAGGGGAGCCGCCCTCCGCATGTCCGGGCCCGGGGCCCGCGGTCCACGAGCTGGATCGCGGGTCTCGGTTTTTTTGTGACAGCGGTGTGACGTTCACGCCTCCCTGCCGCCCTGGCACGGCCTCGGTGGGCCGCAGGTCCCCTTCCCTTCCGCATTGCGGAATTGTTCTGAAGAAGCTAGATGCCGCCCACTCAGGTGGTGCCACGCGCCAGCGTCGCGCTGCCCCAGGGGGTTGTCATGATCGCGGGTGGAGTCGGCCACCTCGAGAGCTGCTTCAGGAAACGTGCCCGCGGTACGCGCGGAGCCGTGCTGAGGCCGTCCCTCTCCCCGCAACCCATGAGCCCCCTTGCCCGTGAGTTCTAAAAGGATCCCGCTCATGTCCGATTCCATCGTCTCCATCAATCAAGTCACCAAGGACTACCACCTCGGAAAGGTGGTGGTGCCTGCGCTGCGAGGCGTCTCGCTCCAGGTGCACTCTGGGGAGTTCATCTCCATCGCCGGCCCGTCCGGCAGCGGGAAGACGACGCTGCTGAACCTCATCGGCTGCGTGGACACCGCCACCTCCGGCGTGGTGAAGGTGGCGGGCCAGGACACGAAGCTGCTCTCTGAGCGCCGGCTCACGGATCTGCGGCTGCACACCATCGGATTCATCTTCCAGAGCTTCAACCTGGTGTCGGTGCTCAGCGTCTTCCAGAACGTGGAGTTCCCCCTGCTGCTGCAGAAGAAGCTCAACGCGCAGGAGCGGCGCAAGCAGGTGATGATGCTGCTGGAGCAGGTGGGACTGGCCAGCCACGCGAAGCACCGGCCCAACGAGCTGTCCGGCGGCCAGCGTCAGCGCGTGGCCGTGGCCCGCGCCCTGGTGACCCAGCCGCAGATCGTCCTGGCGGATGAGCCCACGGCGAACCTGGACTCGGTGACGGGCCAGCAGATCATCGACCTGATGAAAGCGATGAACCGCGAGCGCGGCACCACCTTCATCTTCTCCACGCACGACGCCAAGGTGATGACGCACGCGAACGCCGTGGTGCGGCTCAAGGACGGCAAGGTCCTCGACCGCGTCACCCCCGCCGAGGCGGGCCTGGCAATGGCGTCCGGCGCGGAGGCGCACTGATGGCCACGCTCAGGCTGCTCTTGCAGGTGGCCTTCCGCAACCTGTTCAAGAGCTGGGTCAACGTCATCATCGGCGGCATCATCTTCTTCGCCACCTTCCTGGTGGTGACGGGCGGAGCGCTGCTGGACAGCGTGGACTCGGCGATGAGCCGGTCGATCATCGGCTCCATCGCCGGCCACATTCAGGTCTACTCGGACAAGTCCAAGGAGGAGCTGGCGCTGTTCGGCAACATGGGCGGGGAGGCGGACACCGCCGCCATCGACAGCTTCGCCCCCATCAAGGCGGAGCTGGAGAAGCACCCCAACGTGAAGACGGTGGTGCCCATGGGCACCAACGGCGCGCTGATCACCTCCGGCAACACGGTGGACCTGACGCTGGCCCGGCTGCGAGGGCTGTACCGGCAGAACTCCGCCGAGGGTGAGACACCCGAGCGGCGGGCGCAGATCGACAGCCTCAAGGCGCACGTGCGCCACCTGGCCAATCTGCTCGAGGGCGAGCAGGAGACGCGCAAGCTGCTGATCCGCGACGACGAGCGGGAGCCCACCGAGGTGGCGGCGCTGGCGAAGGCGCGCTCGGAGGCCTTCTGGGCGGACTTCGAGAAGGATCCGCTCGGCTCGCTCGAGTTCCTGGAGAACCAGCTGGCCCCGCAGGTGGCCGACGGGGATCTGCTCTTCATCCGCTACGTGGGCACGGACCTGGACGCGTTCCAGAAGAGCTTCGATCGCATGCAGATCGTGGACGGCCAGGCGGTGCCCACGGGCAAGCGCGGCATGCTGCTGTCCAAGTACTTCTACGAGGAGTTCCTCAAGCTGAAGGCGGCGCGCCGGATGGACCTCATCAAGGAGGCGCTCGAGGGGGGCCAGAAGACGATCGCCACCGATCCACAGCTGCAGCGCTGGGTGAAGGAGAACTCCACGCAGCCTCGCGAGATCGTCTATCAGCTCGATCCCATCAAGTCGCAGCAGGCCGTGTCGCGGCTGCGCGACATCCTCGGCAGCCAGGAGACGGACCTCGCCAAGCTGGTGAGCGAGTTCCTGAAGGTGACCGACGAGAACTTCGAGACCCGCTACAAGCAGTTCTACGAGCAGCTGGTGCCGCTGCTGGACCTGTACCGCCTGAAGATGGGCTCCACGCTGACGATCACGGCGTTCAGCCGCACCGGCTACGTGCAGAGCGTGAACGTGCCCGTCTACGGCACCTACCAGTTCAGTGGGCTGGAGAAGTCGCCGCTGGCGGGCGCCACGAACCTGATGGACATGGTGTCCTTCCGCGAGCTGTACGGCTACCTCACCGAAGAGAAGAAGGCGGAGATCGCCCAGCTCAAGCTCAAGAGCGGCACCGTCGAGGTGAAGCGGGAGAACGCCGAGGAGGAGCTCTTCGGCGAGGCGGCCCCGTCCACGCTGGTGGCGGACGCCACGCCCGGGCTGATCAACGAGAACGACCAGATCACCTCCAACGGCGCGGCCCTGCGCAACGAGGACCTGCTCAAGCGCGTCTACGCCCAGAAGGAGATCGAGGAAGGCATGGTGCTGAGCGCCGCCCTCATCCTCAAGGATCCCGAGCTGCTGGACTCCACGCTGGCTGAGCTGCAGGAGTCCCAGGCGCTGAAGGACCTGAAGCTGCGCGTGGTGAGCTGGCAGAAGGCCGCCGGCCTCATCGGGCAGTTCGTTCTGATGATGCGGATGGTGCTGTGGGGCATCATCGTCATCCTCTTCGTGGTGGTGCTGGCCATCATCAACAACGCGGTGATGATGGCGACGCTCCAGCGCGTGAAAGAGGTCGGGACGATGCGGGCCATCGGCGCGCAGCGGTCGTTCATCCTGTCCATGGTGCTGCTGGAGACGATGGTGCTGGGCCTGGTGTTCGGCGGTGCGGGCGCAGGGGCCGGCAGTGCGTTGATCCGCTGGCTGGGCAAGGTGGGGATCCCCGCGGGCTCCGACGAGCTGTACTTCTTCTTCAGCGGTCCCCGGCTGCTGCCCACCCTGAGCGCCTCCAACCTCATCGTCGCCTTCATCCTGATTGTGGGCGTGTCCCTGTTCTCCACCTTCTATCCCGCCTTCCTGGCCACCCGCGTGTCGCCGGTCACAGCGATGCAGACGGACGAGTGAAGCCATGCTCCAGATCCTCCTGATTGCCTACCGCAACCTCCTGGCGCACCGTCGGCGCACCGCGCTGCTGGGCGGCGCCATCGCCGGCGTCACCGCAGTGCTCGTCATCCTGATGGGTGTCACCAACGGGATGAAGTCCACCATGCTCGAGTCGGCCACCACGCTGATGAGCGGGCATGTGAACGTGGGCGGCTTCTTCAAAGTGACTGCCGGACAGGCCGCGCCCGTGGTCACCCAGTACCAGAAGCTCATCCAGGAGCTCCGCAAGGAGATCCCCGAGCTGGACTATGTGTCCCAGCGCGGTCGCGGGTGGGCCAAGCTCGTCTCCGACACCGGCTCCATGCAGGTGGGCGTGGGCGGGATCGACATCGAGGCCGAGCAGGGCTTCCGCAAGGTCGTCCAGGTACGCAAGGGCTCGCTGGATGGCCTGAACGAGCCGGGCACCATCTTGCTCTTCGAAGAGCAGGCCAAGAAGCTGGAGGTCGGCGTGGGCGACATGCTGACGCTGTCGGCGCCCACCATGCGCGGCACCAGCAACACGCTGGACGTGCGCGTGGTGGCCATCGCGGCGAACATCGGGATGATGAGCTCGTGGAACACCTTCGTGCCGAGCAAGAGCCTGCGCGATCTCTACCAGCTCAAGGACGACACCACGGGCGCCATCTACCTGTACCTCAAGGACATGAAGGACATCCGCACGGTGCAGGAGCGGCTGCGCAAAAAGCTGCCGGAGGCCGGCTACACGCTGATGGACAACGATCCGCGCGCCTTCTGGATGAAGTTCGACGTGGTCAACCGCGAGGGCTGGACGGGGCAGAAGCTGGACATCACCAACTGGGAGGACGAGATCTCCTTCGTGAACTGGGTGGTGCAGGCGCTGAGCTTCATCACCGGCTGGTTGACGTTCGTCCTCCTGGTCGTCATCGCCGCGGGCATCATGAACACGCTGTGGATCGCCATCCGCGAGCGCACGCGGGAGATCGGCACGCTGCGCGCCATTGGCATGCAGCGCGCCCGGGTGCTGGTGATGTTCCTGACGGAGGCGCTGATGCTCAGCTTCACCGCCACGGTGACGGGCGCCGTGGCTGCCTCCGCGCTCTGCCTCTTCATCAACTCCCGGCAGGTGAAGGCCCCGGAGGTCGTCCAGGTGATGCTGTTGACGGAGCACTGGTTCCTGAAGGTGGAGTCCGGCTCCGTGATCTTCGCCGTGGTGCTGATCACCGTGGCGTCCATGCTCGTGAGCCTCATTCCCTCGTTCCTCGCCGCGCGGATGAAGCCCGTGACGGCCATGCACCACATCGGGTGATTGCCATGACGCCTCGAAACCTGCTGTCCGCCGCGGCCGCCGCGGCGCTCCTGGTGGCCCCGGCGGCCTTCGCGCTGGAAGCCGCCGACATGAAGAAGATCCTGGAGGTCGTCGACGACCGCCAGCGCAACGGCGGCGACTACAAGTCGCTGGTGTACCTGGAGCAGAAGGAGAAGGACAAAGCGGACGTCGTGCGCGAGGCGCTGGTGTACCGGCGCGACGCGGACGACAAGCTGATGATCCTCTTCACCAAGCCCAAGGGCGAGGCCGGCAAGGGCTACCTGCGGCTGGACAAGAACCTGTGGAGCTACGATCCCAACGTGGGCAAGTGGGAGCGGCGCACCGAGCGTGAGCGCATCGCCGGCACCGACAGCCGCCGCGCCGACTTCGACGAGTCCCGCCTGGCCGAGGAGTACGATCCCACGTACGAGGGCGAGGAGGCGCTGGGCAAGTTCCAGGTGCACAAGCTGTCGCTCAAGGGCCGGGCCAACATCGACGTGGCCTACCCCGTCATCAAGCTGTGGGTGGACAAGGAGACGACCAACATCCTCAAGCGCCAGGAGTTCGCCCTCTCCGGCCGGCTGATGCGCACGCTCTACTACCCGAAGTGGCAGAAGCTCTTCAGCGAGTCCAAGGGCTCCGACGTCTGGTACCCGCAGGAGATCCGCATCTACGACGAGGTGGAGAAGTCCAACTCCACCGTCATCCTCATCAAGAGCGTGGATCTCCGGTCTCTGGAGGCCAACATCTTCACCAAGGCGTGGCTCGAGAGTAAGAGCCGATGACCCCGCGCATGCTCGCCAGGGCCGCGGCCCTGGCCACAGCCCTCACGAGCCTGGCCGCGGCCGCCCAGTCGTCCCGGCCTGATGAGGCCTCGATGTTTGGAGGGGAGACCGAGAAGGCCCAGCCTCCACCCGATAGCGCCTCGCCCTCCTCCCGCCCGAGCGAGGACAGCATGTTCGGAGACTCCTCCGAGGGACAGGCGCCCTCGGGCGCCACGCCGACGGCACCCTCGGGGACCAACGCCAGCGCCCCACCCGCCCAGCCCCCGGCCGTAGAGCAGTCCGGCCGCGAGGAGACGCGGGATGAACAGGCGCTCAGCGGCACCCCTGGCAAGGAGGCTTTCGGCTCGGAGGAGCACGTGGACGATCCGCTGAAGATCGGCGGCCAGTTCTACATGCGCGCCATCGCCCAGGGGAACGAGGGCGTCTCCTTCGGCAGCACCTCGTTCTCCGCGCCCACGCTCGTGGATGGGTACTTCGACGCCCGCCCCACGGACCGCCTGCGCGGCATGGTGGTGGGGCGCCTGAGCTTCGATCCCACCCTCTCCAGCCAGAGCACCAGCCTGCTCGGCAGCAGCCCGGGCGATGGCACCACCAGCACCCCCGGCACCTCACGCTCCAACCCGCGCGTCCTGCTGGACCAGGCGTGGCTGCGCTTCGACATCGACCACACGGTGTTCGTCACCGCCGGCAAGCAGCACGTAAAGTGGGGCACCGGGCGCTTCTGGAACCCCACCGACTTCCTGTCGCCCCAGCGCAGGGATCCGCTCGCGGTCTTCGACGCTCGCACGGGCGCCTCGATGCTGAAGCTCCACGTGCCCTGGGAGGCCAAGGGGTGGAACTTCTACGGCATTGCCATGCTGGACAATGCCGGGCCAGCCTCCACGCTCGGCCGCATCGGCGGGGCGGCTCGCGCCGAGGTGGTGCTGGGCGAGGCGGAGCTGGGTGCCAGCGCCGTGCTGCAGCGTGGCCGCAAGCCCCGCTTCGGGCTGGATCTCTCCTCGGCGCTCGGGCCGATCGATGTGTACGCCGAGGCGGCGCTCCGGAAGGGCTCGGACGCTCCGCTGTACCGGCTGCCCGAGGACATCACGTTCCAGGAGCTCATCGAGCAGGCCCAGAACCTGGAGATCCGCACCCTGGAGGACCTCAAGCAGCTCCCCGTGGAGAGCTACTTCCCGGACGGGCTCACCCCGCAGATCACCGGCGGCGCCAACTACACGTTCGCCTACAGCGAGAACGACAGCGCCACCGTGGGCGTGGAGTACTTCTACAACTCGACGGGCTACGACAACCCCATCGCCTACCCGTACCTCATTGCACAGGGCGCCTATCAGCCGTTCTACGTGGGCAAGCACTACGGCGGCCTCTTTGGCGTGCTCGCGGGACCGGGCTCCTGGGACAAGACCTCCTTCATCCTGTCCACCCTGGGCAACCTGTCGGACATGTCCTTCACCACCCGGCTGGACGTGCTCCACCGCGCGCTCTCGTACCTGAGCATCGAGGTGTACGCGGCCGTGAACTACGGCAACAAGGGCGGTGAGTTCCGCTTCGCCCTGGACTACCCGCCGTTCGAGATCGATGGCCGGGCGCTGGTGCCCGCCCCCACGATCCAGCTGGGTGCCGGCCTGCGCATCAGCCTCTGACGCACACTCGGGGCCGCGCCCCTCTCCACGCGCGGCCTCGAGTGTCTCTCGGGTGACGGCTCCACGAGATGGGTGTGGCTCCTCGGGCCTCCTCTGGCGAAGGAAGGCCCGCGAGGTGCTGAAGCTCACAGGAGCCTGAGTTGCTGGCGCTGATACGGTTCGGATGCGGGAACACTCGGGAATGGTCCGGGCGGACACCAGAGCGGAGCCCCCTCGAACCGGTTCAACAGAGGTAAACCGTGGAGATCCGGGCTCACGCCCTGATCCACCCACCTTTCAATATATGAGAAAAAAATAAGACCCCCGTAACCAACTTGGGGAAACCCCCGATAAGTAGAGACCTACTCACTCTCAGTTGGGGTCCTCACGCATGGCCACGGACGTCCGCAGTTCCGGCAACAACAACGCTGCAGCCGAAGCCGCTCGCCGGGCAGCAGAAGCCGCAGAGGCCGCACGCCGTGCCGCAGAGGCCGCACGCCGCGCCGCAGAGCAGGCCCGTCAACAGGCAGAGCAGGCCCGCCAGGCGCAGCAGAACGCCTCCAAGAATGCCGAGGGCGCCGCCAAGCAAGTGGGAGAGGCCCGCAAGGAGCTGGTGCACGGCCAGCAGCAGCTGGAGAGCGCCAAGCCCGAGCAGCGCGAGGCCGCCAAGAAGAACGTGGAGCGCCTCAAGGGCGACGTGGACTCCGCCCGGGAGAAGCTGAAGACGGCCAACCGCGAGCTGCTCGACGCCGACACGAAGCTGCAGAAGGCCGAGGAGGCCGTCGCGCGCTCGTCCAAGTCCGCCGAAGAGGCGATGCTCAAGGCCAACACCACCGCCAAGAAGGATCCGCTCAACGCGCTCAATCCCTTCAAGTCCGACGAGCCCTTCAGCAAGGACGAGATCGCCAAGGCCGGCCCGAAGGCCAACGAGATCCGGGACTCCTTCGACGGCGCCGATGGGGCCGCCCGTGACGAGCTGTCCAAGAAGCTGGGCGTGGACGCCTCCACCGACTCCAAGGAGATCCAGGCCAACCTGGACGCCAACCGCGACTTCGCCCAGCTGAAGCAGGACCCTGCCAAGGCCAAGACGCTCAGCGAGCTGAACATCCGCGACGGCAAGGATCTGCGCGGCTTCGGAAAGAAGCTGGCCACCCAGGCCGAGGGCGGCGCGGAGAAGGACGCCCTGAACCTCAAGGGCGTGAAGGACAAGGAGGCCCTGGCCTCCATCGTCCAGACCTCCGGCAACACCCTCACGGGCAAGGCGAAGGAGACCCTCCAGGACGAGCTGTTCGCCAAGCAGGTGGCCAGCGGCCAGGACCCGAACAAGGCCGCCAACCTCAAGGGCACGGATCTGGCCGTCGCTGCCTACAACAGCGAGCTGAAGGATGTGGTGACCAAGCCGGTCGAGGACTGGACCGAGGCGGACGCCAACAAGTTCACCGACGCGCTCGCCGATCAGGTGGAGAAGCACAAGGGCGATCCCGAGGCCGTCGAGTCCCTGATGACGCTGTCGGGCTCCCAGCTCAAGCGCAGCGCCGAGCTCGTGGGCAAGGCCACCGAGGAGAAGGGCAGCGAGGACGACATCAAGGGGCTGACGAACAACCTCAGCCGCATCGGCACTGCCGCGCCGCCGCGCGCCGCCGCGCAGCTGGCCATTGGCATTGCCAAGGAGATCCCGGAAGACAGCGAGCAGAACTGGGTCGATGACGGGTTCGGCAAGTTCATCTCCGAGGGCGGCTCCGCTCAGTTCCGCGACACCATCGCCGCGGCGCTCAAGGAGGAGGGACGGGAAGAGGCCGCCGAGGAGCTCATCGAGAAGGGCGGCGGCAGCGGCCTGGATGACATCGCCGGCGACGTGTGGGACGGCGTCAAGGACGCGGCGGGCTTCCTCGCCGACAAGGCCGGGGACGCGGCCCGCGGGGCCTACAACTTCGTCTCCGACCAGGTCATCGGGCGGCTGGGCGACTCCATCCGCAACGCGGCCGCCAACGCGCTCAACATCGACGACCAGATCAACAAGCTGGAGTCGCCGGGCGACAGCTTCACCGTCAAGGCCGGAGTGGAGGGCACCCTCTTCGGCGCGGATCTGGGCGCCGGCGTGGAGATGAAGGTCACCAAGACCGAGGACGGCTACTCCATGGAGCTGCAGGGCGAGGGCACCGCGGGCGTGGCCTCCAAGCTGGAGCTGCCCGGGCTGACGGATGCGGAGCTGTCGGCCACCGGGACGGCCTCGGCCACGGTGAAGTTCGACTTCAAGAACGCCGCGGACGTGGAGAAGGCCGCCGAGACAGTGGCGGGTGTCGCCATTGGCGCGGCCGCCACCGCCGGGCCGCTGGCGCCCGTGGGCGCGGCGATGCTGGCCTCGGCCGGCAGCGAGCTGGGCTTCATCGGCGAGCACTACGAGTCCACCACCCTGAAGCTGGAGGGCAAGGGCGAGGTGTCCGCCGAGGCGGGCAACTCGCTGGGCCTGCCCGGGGCGAAGATCGCCGGCTCGGTGTCCAATGCGACGGCCATCGAGATCCCGAAGGACGGCCCCCCCAACCTCATCCTCGAGCAGAAGGTGGGCGTGGAGGGCAACCTGGATGTGGCCGGCGGCGTGGGCCTGCCCAGCGGAGGCACGCTCAGCCCGGGCAAGGTGGACGGCAAGGCCGAGATCTCCCTGGAGACGAAGGTCCCCATCAACCTCAGCCCTGGCGAGCTCATCTCCGATCCGGTGGGCGCGCTGAAGCAGGCAGGAAGGACCGCGGTGGACCAGTCCACCACGAAGCTCTCCGCCAACGTGGAGTTCAGCGCGGGCGCGGAGATCCAGGGCGGCCCGGTGACGCTCGGCGGCGATCAGGGCCTGCAGATCTCCCTGTCCGCCGAGGCCAAGACGAAGGACATCGTCGGCTCGCTGGGCAAGGCGCTCTCCGGGGACCTCAGCGGGGCGCTCAGCTCGCTGAACGAGAACACGAAGGTGGAGGGCGAGGTGCGCGCCTTCACCGACGACACCCTGGGCTTCGAGGACAAGGGTGTGAGCGTCGGCATCGCCTCCATCGACGTGACCGCGGAGGCCGAGACCCGCAGCTCCGAGATCCTCACCGACTTCGAGGGGACGCCCTCGGAATTGCTCGAGGAGTTCAGCGGCGTGATCAACGGGGTGGCCTTCAACCGGGCCGCCTGAGCAGGCCCTCCAGCCGCCTGAGCAGCCGCCAGGCGGCCTGAGTCACCCCAGGCGAGGGCGCTCCCGCCCTCCCTGAGGGCCAAGGTGCGGGCGCTCGGTCGCCCGCTCCGGTGTCATTGCGTCAGGACGTGAACAGCTTTCTGGCAATGACTCCCTGGCTCGCACTCTCTCTGGGCTTGTGGCTCGGGCAGACACCCGAGATCACCCCTTCCCTGCCTCCAGACGCCGAAACCCAGGATCCCGCTGCCCTCGAGCTGCGCGAGGCCTGGGAGCGGGCGCTCCAGAACGCCGACGCCACCGACGAAGGCCAGGACTTCACGGATGGCACCGTGCAGATGCCGGTCCTCGACGTCGGAGGAACGGCCGAGGCCGACCGCTCCGTCTCCGTCCCGAGCACCGCTGCTACCGGGTCCGCGACAGACACGCAGGCCACCGGAACCGGCGGGGCTGGCACGGAGGGGACCTCAGGTGAGGCCCAGGCCCCGGGAGCCCCACCTCCCGTGGTGAGCGCGGCCCCCACCACCGGCAACCCGCAGCGCGACGTGGAGCAGCTGCGCGCCCAGGTCCAGGCGCTCCAGGCTCAGCTCCAGGCCCAGCAGGAGCAAGACACCGTCCGCGCCGAGGCTCTCCAGCAGCAGCTCACCGGCATGCGGGAGCGCGCCGAGGAGCTGGAGCTCATGCGCCAGCAGCGGCTGGCCGAGCTCGAGCGCGCTGGGCAGTGGCTCCTCGCTGTCGACCAGGCGCTCGCGGTCGGCGAGCTGGACGTGGGGGACGCGCTGCAGGAGGCGGATGCGGCGCTCGCGCAGGTGGCCCAGAGCGCCACGGACGCTGGGAGCGGGCAGACCGTCATCCTCGTCGAAGGCGCGCGCGGCTCCATCGCCCGGGCGCTCAACTCAGCGGGGCACCGGGACACCTCCAGCGCCCGCTGGGATCTCTTCTACGCCGCCGAGCAGATCCGCGAGGCCCGTCGGCAAAACCTCGATGAGGCCAGCGCCACCACCCTCACCCGGTGAAGGAGGCCTCGTCCGCGCCGGTCGCCTCACGGCCGGCCGCAGGTGGGCTCAGGGCTGCTCGCGGAGGATGAGCAGTCCGCGGGACGTGTCCACCGCGTAGAGGTAGCCGTCTCCAGGAACCGCCACATCGCTGACCCCCTCGAAGAACGAGACTCCGCGATCCTTGTCCGTCTCCCGCCACGCGTTGAAGTAGCCCACCTGGCGAGGCTCGTTGGGGTTGGAGACATCCAGCACGCGCAGGCCATCCTGGTAGTGCGCCACATAGAGCCTCGTGCCCGACAGCGTCAGCGAGCGGATGGACACCTCCGGGCGAAGCTGGAACCCCGCCACCTCGGTGATGAGGACGTCCGGCGCGCTCACATCCAGCACCCGCAGGTGCGCACCCCAGGCCTCCCCCGCCTCGAAGGCCAGCGTGCGGTTGCCGATGGTGCCCACGGCCACCGTGCGGGTGGTGGCCTCCGCATACGCGTAGTTCCCCAGCCGCTTGGGCGAGCGCGGGTTGGACACGTCCGACACCGCCAGCCCATACGACCAGTGGCTCACGTACAGCCGGCCGTCTCGCGCCAGCACGTCATAGGG
>NZ_DASPHO010000150.1:0-4692 GCF_035629615.1 Hyalangium sp.
GCCCGAAGGTAGCCTGGGTGTGGAGGCCGGGGCTGGCGGCGCGGCGGGAGAGGTGGTGGTGCTGGGAGGCGCGGTGGTGGCGGCGGTCGGCAGTGGCCTGCTGGTGTGCCTGACGGCCAGGGCGGCCTCGAATGGGGAGAAGACTCCCATCGACATCGCGGACGAGTACTACGGTACGCACTTCGGCGATGTGAAGGGCTGGGTCCAAGGTCAATATCCGACCCAGGCTCCTCCTGGCGCGGCGCTCAAGCCAGAGCTCGACAAGAGTGACAAGAAACGGCTGGGGCGCATCTACGTCACCTACACGAAACTCAACAAGACAACCCACCGCTTCTACGCGGGGCGGACCAGCATGGTCGTTGATCTCACCCAGTCCCTCGCACTTCAAGCGATAGCGGCCGTTCTCCTTCGCGATAAGAATCATCACATGGATGAGAACGCCGAGCCGGAGAACGCTGCGTTCGCCGATGCGGAAGTGGATAGGTTCGATGTTGGGAACGCCATTGACTATGGCCAGAGATATGATGACGTCGCGTATTGGCGGATTCGCGGGAGAGAGCAGCAGTTAATTGATTCCCTGGGAGGCGCCCGCTCCGACACCGGAGAGCCCTATCGCACCGAGAATGCCGTACGCGGCGTGGCGAAGGACAATCCGCGAGGCCGATGGTTTCACGAAGCCGCCACGGACTTGTGGAGCGTACTTCACCCGTATACGGGATATTAGCAGATGCCGCGCCTCTACAAGCCTGGATCGTTCTTGAGAATTCCCCTCGCAGACAGCTCCTTTGGCTACGGCCGGGTGCTGAAACTGCCGCATGATGCCTACTACGATTATAGGACCGACACTCCGGATTCAGACCTGGACCGGATTGCCGCCAAGCCCATTCTCTTCAAGATTGCTGTCCGCCATATGGACGAGAGAGTGTGGGAAGTCATCGGGTGGAGGAAGCTGGAAGAGCAGTTTTCTCAACCCATCGTTCAGTTCATGCAGGACCGGGGGAACTTCCGCGACTGCTTGATCTTCGACACCGCCGGTACTGAGAGAAGTGCGGAACCGCAAGAGTGCATCGGGCTTGAGCGTGCCTCTGTTTGGGAAGAGGCGGGGGTGGAGGAACGCCTTCTCGACACCTTCATGGGACGGCCCAACGCGACGGCAGAGCGGCACAAGGTCCGCCTGAAGTAGGGGAGCCTTATTAGGAGGTATCCGTCCGACGAGTATCGTTGGACGGAGTGGCCAGTTCGCCGCCGCGGCCGCCGTCAGCCACTCCTGAGTGTGGAGGCTGTACCTCGCCTGGACCTCCAGGCTCGCTGGCGTCGGCTCCTTCTTCAGCGCTCTGGTGCGAAGATCGATTCGATGAGGGCCCGAGTGTACCCCGCCGCGACCGCTGCGGCATACTCCTGCCAGTCGTCGTTCTTGTGAGTGTCGCAGTAGTCACACGTTCCACGGACGACCAGGTACCCCTTGTCATGGGTCCAGGAGGCATCCGCGATCCCAGGATGACGCCTGTGCGCCAGCGAGGGCCCTTCTGGCTCAAGGCATGGGTCTGGTCGATGAAGCGCGGCAGAAGACCTTCGGGCAAGACCTCGTACTGGTAGCGGAAACCCAGCCCAGGTGCCGCGAGGAGCTCTCTCAGATCGGGCTGGTTCTTACCAAGCAACTCCGGCACGAGGTAGCGCTCTTCCCGTCCCGGTCTCCTGCTCGCTGTCGTGGCCGCCGAGGAGGGACCTGTGCGACGGTAGTGCCCATGACTCTCCCCTCGGAAGGGATGACGCGGACGCGCCTCATCGGGCTCGCCGCCGGACCTCTGGCCGCCGCCCTGCTGCTGCTAATTCCCTCGGGGCTGCACCAGATTCCCGGCATGGAGCACCGGCCCGCCGCCGCCGCCGCCGTCGCCGCCTGGATGGCCCTCTGGTGGTTCACTGAGGCCCTCCCCATCGCGTGGACTTCTCTGCTCCCCGTGGTGCTCTTCCCCCTGCTGGGGGTCTATGGCGCGGAGAGCGTGCCAGGTGAGGTGGCCCGCTCCGCCGCGCCCTTTGTGGATCCCTACATCTTCCTCTTCATGGGCGGCATGGCCCTGGGCGCTGGGCTGGAGCAGTGGGGGCTGCACCGCCGCATCGCCCTGCTCATCATGCGGGCCATTGGCACCGGGCCCCAGCGGCTGCTGCTGGGGATGGTGGTGGCCACGGCCGCCGTCTCGATGTGGATCTCCAACACCGCCACCGCCGTGATGATGGTGCCCATCGGCATGGCGCTGATGACGCAGCTCGAGCTCACGGAGGGACGAAGGCTCCAGCACTTCGGCGCCGCGCTGATGCTGTCCGTGGCCTACGGCTCCAACGTGGGCGGCATCGGCACCAAGATCGGCACCCCCACCAACTCCGTCTTCGCGGGAGTGGTGGCGCGGCGGTTCAGCAGCGAAGTGGGTTTCCTGGAGTACATGGCCGCGGCCATGCCCTTCGTCATCCTCTTCGTGCCCCTCATCTGGTGGGTGCTGTGGCGGCTGGGGCGCAAGGACCAGCTCGGCCCTGGGCAGGGCGGAGACGTCATCCGCCAGGAGCTGGCCAGGCTCGGCTCCCTGTCGGCCGGAGAGCGCACCGTGGGGCTCGTCTTCCTGGCCGCGGCGGTGCTGTGGATCGCCGGGGATCCACTGCGTGGGTGGCTCGCGCCCCACGTCGCTGCCGCCTTCGGAGGCTTCAAGCTGGCGGGCAAGCACTACGAGGCCGGCGTGGCCCTGCTGGCCTCCGGCACCCTGCTGGTGCTCGGGCGGCTATCGCTGGCGGCGCTGCGCCGGGTACCCTGGAACACGCTGCTGCTGCTGGGCGGCGGCTTCGCGCTGGCCTCTGGCATCGAGGCCAGCGGGCTCTCCTCGTGGCTCTCCCTGCGCCTGGCGGGCCTGGAGGGCCTGTCCCCCTTCATGCAGCATGCCACCGTGGCCACCACCACCATCCTCCTGTCCGCCATCGCCTCCAACACCGCCACCGTGAACGTCATGCTCAACGTGCTGCCCGCCTCGCGCCCCCTGCTGGCGGTGAGCACCTTCGCTTCCTCGTGCGACTTCGCCCTGCCCGCCGGCACGCCGCCCAACGCCATCGTCTTCGGCAGTGGCTACGTGCGCCTGCCTGTGATGATGCGGGCGGGGGTGACGCTCGACCTGCTCGCGGCGGTCCTGCTGGCGCTCTACGGGATGACCTGGGTGCAGTTCACGCTGCCCTGAGCCCCCGCGCCCGCCCAAGCCGCAGCAAGGCGACGGACCCTGGTGAACGATCACGCGTTCCGCAGCAGCCCACGTGACGCAGGTCGGGTACACTCGCCTGTCACCTTTTCACGGACGAGTGCCCGCCGGGGCTCGTCGGTCTCACGCACGGGTTGCGCAAGAGGGGCCATGGGTTCTCTGGGCAAGGACGAGCAGTACCTGGACATCGTGCGTGACGTGTACGCGCAGGCCGCCACCACGCCGCAGCCCAAGCTGTGCTGCACCACGGCGCCCATCTGGCAGCTGCCCGGGCTGAAGGTGCCCACCGTGATGCAGGAGATGAACTACGGCTGTGGCACCACGGTGCATCCGGCCGACATCGGCTCGGACGACACCATCCTCTACGTGGGCGTGGGCGGCGGGATGGAGGTGTTGCAGCTGGCATACTTCGCGCGCCGCCCCGGAGGCGTCATCGCGGTGGACGCGGTGGGGGCGATGCTGGAGAAGGCGCAGGCCAACCTTCAGGTGGCCGCCGAGGAGAACTCCTGGTTCGAGCCGGGCTTCGTCTCGCTGCGCGAGGGAGATGCGCTGGCTCTGCCGGTGCCCGACATCTCCGTGGATCTGGCAGCCCAGAACTGCCTCTTCAACGTCTTCACCCGCGAGCACCTGGACCGAGCGCTCTCGGAGATGTACCGCGTGCTCAAGCCGCGCGGCCGCCTGTCTCTGTCCGACCCCATCGCCACCCGCCCCATCCCCGCGCATCTGGCGGCGGACCCACGGCTGCGCGCCGAGTGCCTCTCCGGCGCGCTCACCTACGAGGAGTACATGGCCGCCATCGTGCGCGCGGGCTTTGGCACCGTGGAGGTCCGGGCCCGCGTGCCCTATCGCGTGCTGGACCGGGAACGCTATGGCCTGGACAAGCACCTGCTGCTCGAGTCCGTCGAGGTCGTGGCCATCAAGGATCCGATGCCTGAAGACGGCCCCTGCGTCTTCACCGGCCGCACGGCCATCTACTTCGGGCCGGAGGAAGTCTTCGACGACGGCAAGGGGCACCTCCTCTCTCGCGACCTCCCGCTGTCCGTCTGTGACAAGACCGCCGAGGCGCTGCAGCGCCTGGAGAGCCCCCACTTCCTGGTGACAGGCTCCACCTTCCACTACCGCGGCGGCGGCTCCTGCTGAGCCTCCGCGGCTGGTCTGGTGGCGCCCGGGGCTTTGCTCCATCCCTGGCTGTAGTGCCCCGGAGAGCTGAGTCCTTGCCGGGAGATACAGAGTGGAGGCGGCGGGAATCGAACCCGCGCCGGGCGGTGCGAAACCCCTAGCAGAATCGCGCCCTTACCTCGTAACCGCCCGGAATGATTCGGAGTCGTTATCCCGCCGCATTCCTTGTCGTCCCGTCCTGTCCCAGCACGTTCCGCAGGCTCCTGCGACATACATGCAACATGGCGGAGGCCGAAGACGGGTTGGCCGGGTCCGACCCAGTTCTCGGAGCAACGCATAG